>CAZGBQ010000069.1:0-19674 GCA_964524045.1 uncultured Acidobacteriaceae bacterium | reverse complement strand
TGCAAACTTCGGCGGAAGCGTTGCGCGCAATGAAATTCCGGGAATTGACGCTGACTGTGACGTCGGAAAACCACACCGCCGTGCAGCTTTACGAGAAGCTCGGCTTCCAGACCACCAAATCGTTTACCGCGGGCGTCTGGCCACGGTAAATCAGAAACTCGTCTCTAGATCGCGCGCTTACCTGCTAGAATTTCGGGCGCAATGGGGAGGTTCGCATGCCGAGCCGCCAATACGCTAGCCCTTTGATAGTAAGCAAACATGGTAACGAGGAAAACGTCACCAAACTTGTTCCAATCACGCAAGATGAGCACGATCTCAATGAAGCGTGGTTCCAGGAGAAAATCTTCAAGCACCCCTCACTCCTGCCAGCAGCAGAAATCGAGTCCGACTTTCACAGCTTGGAGGCTGTCGCGAAAGAGTTGCCTGTCGCTGGTAACTCGGCGGATCTCCTGCTTGTCAATCCAAGTGGCTGTATTGCACTAGTCGAGACAAAGCTGTGCAGAAACCCGGAAGCTCGACGCGAAGTGCTAGCCCAAATCATTGGGTATGCATCCACGCTGTCGGGCTGGTCGTATGAGCAGTTGGTCCACGCGATAAAGGCGGCTAACAAGGCCACAGAGGGTGATCCGCTCTTACAAATCATGCGGAACGCTGTCCAAGGCGGCGCGTTCGACGAAAGCAGGTTCATTCAGCAGGTAGCCAGAAATCTTCGGCTTGGGCGCTTCCTGCTCCTCATCGTCGGTGACGAGATTAGAGAAGAGGCCGAGCGAATGGTTGAGTTTGTCCATCGGGCGCCTCATCTTCACTTCACTCTAGGCTTGATTGAGATCGCTCTGTTCAAGGAAAGAGACACTGAACGTATATTCGTCCAGCCTCGGGTAGTCGCACAGACGAAACTCGAAGTCCGCGCAGTGATCGAAATCAAACTTCCTGACGGTATCGAGACGAAAGTTGAAGTCAAGCCTGAGAAACCCAGCAAGCCGGATACGACCTCAATTTCTAGGGAACAATTCTTTGAAGAACTCGAGCGAATCGACGGAGACGCCGCGTGCCTAGTCAAATGGGCGATAACAGAAGCTCCCCAGCATCAACTAGTCGTGGACTGGGGAGCCCAAGGCCCAAATCTAAAATTTCGCGACAGCAACGGTGAAGAATTTAGTTTCGGGCAACTCAGCAAATATGGGCTTCTTCTGAACTATTGGCTTCCAAAATTCAGGAAGCTCGGCGCTCCCGAAAATATCGCGATAGACTATTTGGACGACATCGTCCGCTTGGTACCTGGGTCGGAGCGGCAGGAGCGAAAGTTCGAGAATGAACTGAAGACAGAAGTCCTTGTTTTTCCAAAGGGGTCACGCGAGTTTCTACCCCTCGCCAAACTGGCACCACAGAAGGAAAAATGGTTTGACGCTATCGACAGGGCTGTTGGAGGCATCCGCAGACTCTCCAGCAAAGAGTAATCCGCTATCTACCTAGTCTCCGCTGAGCTGTGCGCTTGACAAGTGCTCCTGTCCAAGAAGAAGTTCTCTGATCACTTTTTCGTTCGATCTTTCAGGAGGTTTTTGAGCTCGCTCATGAATTCCTGCACGTCTTTGAAGTCCATGTACACGGAAGCAAATCGCACGTAGGCCACTTTATCGAGCTTCTTGAGCCGGTGCATGATCATTTCGCCGATCTCGGTTGTAGTGAGCTCGCGCTCGGTGGACTCATGTACGACGCCTTCAATTTCGTCCACAATTCCTTCCAGTTTTGGCGTGGCCACGGGACGCTTTTCGCAAGCTTTCAAGAGCCCTTGCAAAATCTTTTGACGTTCGAAGCGCTCCCTGCGCCCGTCTTTCTTGATCACCATGTAGGGAATTTCGTCGATGCGTTCGTAGGTGGTGAAGCGCCGGCTACATTTCAGGCACTCGCGCCGGCGGCGAATGGTGTCTCCGCCGCGGCCTTCCCGCGAATCAATCACCTTGTCATCAACGTGGGCGCAAAAAGGACACTTCACGGGGCTGAGTCTCCTCGCCGGGCCGCTGCCTCGCCTTCCGCTTCTAGTGCGCGTAATTTGCCGAGCGACAACCCTTCATGCGCAAGCAATGGCGCGCCCACAAGACTACATGCGGCGAACGTCACCAGGTAAAGGACAATGGCGGCGGCAGTCGCAGGCTCCTTTTGTACTCCAAGGAAAGTCGTATAAGCAACAATAGACGCCAGTTGCGAGCCGCCACCTACGGCGGGCAATTGGAAGAGGGAGCCTACCAAAGTGATGGCCATAACAAGCGTTGCCTCCCTCATGCTGATCGCGCCCAATCT
Source organism: uncultured Acidobacteriaceae bacterium (assembly GCA_964524045.1). Taxonomy (GTDB): domain Bacteria; phylum Acidobacteriota; class Terriglobia; order Acidiferrales; family UBA7541; genus Acidiferrum. The sequence continues at coordinate 17,376 of CAZGBQ010000069.1, read as the reverse complement.
TCCCCCAAAGCTGCGTGACACCCAGAAATAGACAAAAAGGACCAGGAGCCAATGCGCGGCGGAATAGGCGGTTGCCTGCACAAATTGACTCCAAGTGCGGAGCATCTGAACGCCGCGGGTGAAGCCCAGGACGATTCCGGCGAGCTTGGCGCGCCACCCGTGGTGTGTTAGCCGCCCTTGAAGGCGCCGCTCCAGCAGCGCTGCGCCATGCAACCGGGCGTACACCAGAAATGCAATTCCCGCGCTAATTCCTATAAAGAGCAACGATCCCGTCGTCTTTGTTGCCCCTACTACTGCCGGATCAGACTGGAACAGCAACAAAGCGATCGCCGCGATCACCGCCATGCTAGCAATATCGAAGACTCGTTCCAGCGCATAAATCCCGAACATGTCCGCCACCGGCAGCTTCTCCTTCCGCGCGAGCAAAACAGGGCGCACCAGTTCTCCTGGGCGGCCAAGTAAAAACATTGCCGCGAACCCCGCTAGCGTTATCTTGTAGATCTCTCCAAAACGAGAAGGGCCAAGATTGGCTTGGAATACTTTCCACCGCAAGGCGCGAAGGGCGTAACAACCATAGATGGCAACCAGAGACAAAAGCAGTAGGAGAGGATTCGCACCGCGCAAGGTGTAGAGCAGCTTCCCCCAACTGAAATTTTCATGGCGAAGGAATCCGCCTGACAAGTAAATGACAAGACCCAGCAGCAGGAGACCGATCAAAACGACAAGAAGCTTCCGCGACGATGTTTGCATGCGCTGGTCAGACTAACGGGAGCAACATTTCGCGTCAAGTTTCCGTAGCTTTGTTTTTCCAATTTGCGCTGAGCCGTCAGCCATCATTCTTGCAGTTAGGTCCGCAAGTCTTTTAGAATTAGTTGATTACGAGATCGGGATCGGCAAACATCTGCAATTTTGGCAAAGAGGCCTCGATTCCCTTGTTTCCATCTGGGCGACTGAGTAAGATGCCACCCATAACGGTCGAGAGTCTGGCCTGAGTTCCAGGGGAACATTTCGCCAGCAGTTTTCGTTCCATAGTTGGCAGGCCGAGTTGGACTGCCAGCGGGCTTTGGAGAGAGAAGCCGGCTCGCAGACACGCCTTGCACCGTAGTTGGTTCAGAGGCTGATGATACGTTGGAGCAGGATGCCCAACTGGTCCAGCAATGCCTCCAGGGCGACGGGTCGGCCTGGGAGGAACTTGTGCGCCGCCACACGCGCCGCATATTCAACATCTGCTACCGGTTCACCGGCAACCGCACGGAGGCGGAGGACCTGACGCAGGATGTGTTCGTGCGCGTCTATCGCACCTTGGCCAGCTATCGCTCGGCTCATGGCGGTTTCGCCACATGGGTGACCAGCGTGACGCGCAATCTGCTGATTGACCATTACCGTAGAACCAAGCGGGATCGCGTGACCGATTCGCTTGACGACGCTATGCCGGTGGTTGAAAACAAGGAATCGGTGGGCCGCAGACCTGATGAACAGGCGCTGCTCGGCGAATTGAGCGGCCAGGTGCAGTCGGCCTTGACGCGTCTTTCTCCGGAATTGCGCGAAGCAGTTATCTTGAGAGACTTGCAGCAACTCGAATACATCGAGATTCAACGTGTCTTGTCCGTTCCGGAAGGAACGGTGAAGTCGCGCATCAACCGGGGCCGGATCGAGCTGGCGCGGATTCTGCAACAGATGGGAGTGCGCCCGGCGTGAAGTATTGTGTATTCTCGGAGCAGGTGCGGAGCTTGTTATGACTTGGACTTGTGAACAAACCGAGGCGCGCCTGAGCGACTACCTTGACGGCGTGTTGGAGACCGAGGAACGGAGCGCCTTCAACCAGCACGTGAATACGTGCGAGCGCTGCGCGCCGCTGGTCGCGGGAGTAGCCCACACGCTGGGCGGACTGTATGCCCTGGAGCAGATCGACCCACCGCCGCAACTGGAGACCGCCATCCTGACAGCAACATTGGGGAAGCGAAGGGCCTGGGATGTGTGGAGCTGGCTGCGCACTCTGCAATCACCGCGGTTTGTCTACAGCGCCGTCTCTGTTGCTGCCACTATCGTCATCCTGCTGACCTCTACCGGATTCTCGTGGCGTAAGCCGAAACTTGCCGATCTCGCCCCGGCAAACATCTACCACAATGTCGATAGCCACGCGCACCTGGTTTATGCTAAGAGCGCGAAATTCATTAGCGATCTCCGCGTAGTTTATGAAATTCAATCACGTATCAACGAGAACGATCAGAGCCCCGCGATGCGCGAAGAAACCATTCCACAGACTGCGCCGAAAAAAGACCCTGGACGGTCCGATAACACCGATCCGTCAACGCCGAAACAGCAGAATCGCGCTAACCAACTTGGCAGGAATCTCGAGATGCTGGCGTGTGAATTGCCGATATGGAATAGCCCGCTCGTCGAGAGGAGAATGCCATGAAGTGTGCCGTCCATGCGGAGGCGGACGCAGTCGGCTACTGCCGGAATTGCGGCAAGGCCATGTGCTCGATGTGTGTGCGCCCGGTTCGCGACGTTCTCTACTGCGAAGATTGCCTCGCCAGCACGATGGGGATACCCGGCGCAACTCCTGCCTCAGCGCCGGGCCTGCCTCCCTTGCCTCCTCCTCGCCCAGTTAGCAGCCCCGGCGGCGCTTTCTTCCTTGGCCTCATTCCCGGGCTCGGCGCGGTTTACAACGGCGAGTACAATAAGGCATTGATCCACATCGTTGTATTCGCCGCCATGATCGTCGGGCTCAACAGCGACATCGGCGATAACGCACAGGTCGTGCTTTCGCTTCTTCTTGCAGGGTTCGTCCTTTATATGGCCATGGACGCCATGCGCGTCGCCCGCGCCCGGAATCTAGGCGAAGCCACCGTCGACCCATTGGAGTCCTGGAGCAAGAGTCGTCCCGTTGGCCCCATCATTCTGATCGGCTTGGGCGTGCTCTTCCTGCTGAACAATTTCAATTGGTTTCCGTTTTACCGGATAGGACGGCTCTGGCCGTTGATTCTGATTGGCGTTGGCGCGCTCATGTTTCGCAATCGTTTGGGCCGCTCCTAAGCGGCGTTGGGAGAGGATGAAACTCGATGAGTGATCGTGTTCGTTGCAATTGCAGGCGTTGCACAATCCGGAGCCTGATGGGACCTGCCGTCGTTATCATCATCGGCGTGCTGTTCCTTCTCGACCAGATGCGCGGAGAGTTTTTCTCTTTCTCGAATACGTGGCCGGTCATCCTGCTCACCATCGGCGCGGTGCAACTCGCTGCTGCATTGTCTTCGTCCGAAGGCCATATTTACGGGCGAGTTCCTCCTGTCCCCGGCACGATGCCCCCAGCTCCCCCACCGCCACAAAATCCACTCCCCGGTCAGGGGCAAGGGCATTGAATCTGAATGGCTAATCCCAGTCCACGCGGCAGCTCGCTGTTCTCTGGCCTGGCTCTTGTGTTTGTCGGCATTCTCCTCTTGCTGCACAACTATCACGGGTTGAGCATTGGCCGAGTGTTTGGTCATTGGTGGCCGCTCCTGATCATATTGTGGGGCGCCATCAAGCTGTTCGAACGCACGGCGGCACAGCGTTCCGGCGATCCAGCGGCAGCACGCATCTCCGGCGGAGAGATCCTTCTCGTGGTCGGCCTGCTATCCCTTGTCGGGCTCGTTGTCATTGGGGATCTTGTAAAAGGTAAACTTCCGCCGGATATTTTCCGCGATGGGGGAGATAAGTACGGTTTCGACCTAAACTTGGAACCCAAAACCGTTCCGTCGGATGCGCGCATAACCATCCGTAATCCCCGCGGAGAGATTATCGTCCGTCCCTCGGAGGAATCGCAAATCCACGTCGCCGGCAAGAAATATATAAAAGCATGGAGCGAGACTGACGCCGATCACATTTCCTCTGCCGTTTCTGTGGAAGTCGTTCCAAACGGCGATGGCTTCGAAATTCGCCCGGCCAGTGGGAGCGGGGAATCGCGCGTCAGCATGGACATGGACATTTCCGTTCCCAAAAATGCGTCGCTCATCATTCGCGGCGAGAGGGGGAACGTGTCGGTATCGGACATGGCCAAGTCCGTGGTCATCAACACCTCGAATGGAAATATCGAAGTGCGCGACACGTCGGGCGACGTCACCATTGATACACGCAAAGGTGACATTGCTGTTTCCGACACCAAGGGCAATGTCAAAGTCGCAGGCCGCGGCGGGGAAATCAATGTCTCCGGCGCCACAGGGGGGCTGACGATCGACGGGGAATTCCGCGGGCCCATTCGTGCCGACAAAATTGCAAAGGGCGTGCGCTTCGTTTCCCAGCGTACCGATCTGACGCTCACCCAGCTCACCGGCCACATGGAGACGGGCTCAGGCAATCTGGAAATCGCCGACGCCCCCGGCAACCTCTCGCTGCGCACGAATTCCTATGACATCAACGTCGAGAACGCCACCGGCAAAGTGAAGGTGGAAAATCGCAACGGCAATGTCGAAGTGCGCTTCTCCACTCCTCCAAAGGAAGCCATGGAACTTACTAATTCTTCCTCATCCATCACGCTGAGCCTCCCCGAATCTTCGAGTTTCGAAATCGCCGCCGATTGCCATTCTTGCGATATTGACTCGGAATTCTCCTCAGATTCCTTGCGCTTTACATCAACACAGTCACACGATTCTCATCTCGAGGGAAAATACGGAACAGGCCGCGGCCCGAAGATCACTCTGAAAACCAGCTACGGATCGATTTCTCTTCACAGAATCAGTTCAGACATCCCGGTTCCGCCAAATCCCCCGCACCCGAAAACAATCCCGGCGCCGCCCAAGTTCGAGAAACACTGATTTTTTCGTAACGCTGGTTGCAAAATATTTTCGACTTTCTTCTTGCCTATCATGATCTCGTGCGGCACTCTTTTATTACTCTTTCTGTGCCCTCAGCATTTTCTGTGGTAACCGCTCATCTTGCTTCTTATCGCTCCGCGAGCCGGTTCAGCTCCGAATAGAAAGCGGGAAACGACACCCCGGCACAGTCGGAGTTTCGAATCACAGTGTTTCCTTCTGCGGCAAGTCCAGCCACGGCAAATGCCATCGCGATCCGGTGATCTCCGCGCGGATCGATTTCCGCTCCGCGCAGTTTTCCCGCATGTCGGCCCTCCACTTTCAATCCGTCCGGGCCCTCTTCGACTTTCGCGCCCATGCGCCGCAAATTTTCCGCCAGCGCCGCGACACGGTCGCTTTCCTTTACGCGCAATTCCGCGGCGTCACGAATCTCAATCCCCTCTTCCGTGTACGGTCCCAGCGCCGCCAGCATGGGGAGCTCATCGATCACCAGCGGAATTCGCTCGCCGGCAATTTCCCCGCCCTTCAGGAAAGCGCCTTTCACCGCCAGATCGCCGATGATTTCTCCTTGCGCGCTCTTCAGTCCCATTATTTGAACTGACGCACCCATTTCTGCGAACACATCCAGAATCGCAGTCCGTGTGGGATTCAATCCGACGTTGTGGATTAACACGCTGGAATCAGGAAAGAGTGAAGCTGCGGCGATGAAAAAGACCGCGGAGGATAAGTCCCCGGGCACCTCGAGGGATTTTGCAGTCAGCTTGCCGCTTCCATTTTCGCCTATGGGATGCACGGAGATGCGGCGGCCGCTTTTTTCAACCTTCGCGCCAAATTCTTCCAGCGCCAATTCCGTGTGATCCCGCGTGCGCGCCGGCTCAGTCACACTGGTGACGCCTCTCGCAAACAAGCCTGCAAGTAACACCGCTGATTTGACTTGCGCGCTGGCCATCGGCATTTGGTAGTCGATCCCGCGCAGTTTCGCGCCGCGAATCTCCAGGGGGGCAAAATTGTCTTCGCGGCCACGAATGTCCGCGCCCATTTCTCGCAGCGGCGCGATTACGCGCTTCATCGGTCTTCTTTGCAGCGATTCATCACCGGTCAGTTTTGAAGAAAAATTCTGCCCCGCCAGAATTCCCGCAAGCAATCGCATCGTGGTGCCGGAGTTTCCCGCATCGAGCGCCCGCCAACTGCTTTTCAAGCCGCTTGGGCCCCGTCCCGTCACGCGCACCGTGTCGTTCTCAGCCTTTACGCTTGCGCCCAGCGCGCTTAGGCAGCTAAGCGTGCTGTGGCAATCCGCTGCCGCCGAGAAATGGCGCAGTTCGCTGACGCCCTCCGCAAGGGCCGCGAGCATCGCATAGCGGTGAGAGATAGATTTATCGCCCGGCAGCTCCACGCCACCCGTGAGATATTTCGCCGGCCAGATCGTTTCCTTGCTCACGCGAAAATTCTATCACGCCGCCTTTTGCTGCCTGTCCTCGCGGCCAGTTTTTCAGGCGCACGCCGCGCGAAACTTCCTGAAATCTGTCGGGTTCTAAAACGTATTATGAGGCGAGGAGAATTGTTATGTCCGTCCGCACCCAGCTCGATCGCCTAATTCGTTTGTCCGCCAAAGCCAGCATTCTGCTCGGCGCGCTCTTGCTCGTCACCGTGCTGATTGCGGCCGTTCCCGGCCACCGCGCCCCGTCCGTGCAGTCGCAGGAACCGCAGCAGGCCCCAGCTCCGCAATCACAGCAGCCCCAGCAGATGGATCCGAACATGCCCGGCATGGACATGGACGACGCCAAAGCCAACGAAGCGCATGCGGTCCACGACATGACTCCCGGCCATCACATGGAGCACAGCCGGCACATGCACATGACGGCGATGCGCCCGCAAACTCCCGATGACGCCGTGCGCGCCAGCGAAATCGCCGCCCAGCTTCGCGGCGGCATCGAGAAATACAAGGACTATCATGTCGCCCTGCGCGACGGTTACAAGATCTTTCTGCCGAATCTTCCGCAGCCCGAATATCACTTCACGAACTATGTGAATGGCTTCCTGGAAGCGTTCAAGTTCGATCCCGCGCGTCCGACTTCCCTGCTTTACAAGAAAACTGCCACAGGCTACGAACTTGTCGGCGCGATGTACACAATGCCCAAGCGCGCCAGCGAAGACCAACTCGATAAGCGCGTCCCGCTAAGCGTTGCGACCTGGCATCTGCATACGAATCTTTGCATGCCACCCAAGGATCACATGCGGACCGCCGACTGGACCAAGTTTGGCCTACGCGGCTCCATCGCGACACAAGAAGCATGTGACGCCGCGGGCGGTCGGTTCCATCCAGTCATTTTCGGCTGGATGGTCCACATCTATCCCTACGAAAATTCCGCTGACAAGATCTTCGCCATGCACCACCACGATTGAGCCGCGGTAATCGGCTCAACCGATTCTTCTTTGCATCACGGCTCCTCGTGGTGCAAGTGCAACGTCTTAAAAAAAAACAAAAATATTTCTTTCCTTCTTGAAATTCCGAGTTACGCTTGCCTCAAGACCAGCTCGACAAGGAGGGCAACAATTGGCCACGCTTAACTCTAACGTTCCCAGGTTCTATTGTTTTCTCCGCAAAGAATTCCTCTATGACGGCCTCTCGCATCACGGTGAATTCGTCAATGTCTGCGTTTTTGGAGTGGCTTCGGTCAAAGGCCACGCTCTTGGATTCCACGCTCTCACGGACAACGGTGCGGTTATCTGGCGCCTTCCGCTGCACGCGTTCTGCCACAAACTCGATGCGCCGGCTGCCCCTCTCGATTGGCTGCAGTTTTGGGATTGTTTTAGTTACGAAATCAGCTGCACCACGTTCGATCGTCTGCAAGACAGCCGTGTACGAGTACAGATCAGAGATCGTTCCTGGGAAGGCGGGCAGTACATGTTCACGATTGACTGGTTTGGCCATGAGGACGCTGAGGAAGCAGGCGATGGCGGGCACAAGTGTGCCCACGTGATTGCTCTCGACAGCGGCAATTTCGCTGCCCAACCAAACAATCGCATCCAATGGTTTTGTCCGGCGTTTGTCACGCCTTTCACAGAAAAACCGGACTATCTAACAAATACGCGCGTCTGGAAAGTCGAGCGCGAAACAGAGACGACGCAAGCTTACTTCTATGACCCCGTCGGCGCTCCGCTGCGCACGGCCCAAGTGGCTCTCTATGCAAAAGGGCTCCGCTCGGACGATGAACCCGTCCTGAAGCCCAAGCTAAAAACTGCGTCGAAAGCTTCAGGTACAGAAAGGTAACAAGGCATCGGAGTTGCGGGCGAAAACGGTGACTGCGTTAGGCTGTGACTTCGTTTTCTTAGGACAACCGAGTCCTAGAACCTCTAGGAGCTTCCTCCTAGCGCGCTGCCACTGGCCGTCCAATTGCCTCTAGTACGGGCGCCGCGTATCATCTAAGTTTCATGCGCACCGCTCGGCCCCATCCGTGGATTCCTGGCACTTCACTCTTCCTGACCGCCTTTGCGCTCTGTGCAACCCTCTGCTTGGCGCCAGGCCCCCTCTTTGCCCAACAATCGCAGGCAATTCTCCCCTTAAGCCAGGTTCGCGCGGGCATGCAAGGCTACGCCTATACGATCTTTGCAGGCGATCAGATCGAAAAGTTCGACCTCGAAGTCATCGGCGTTCTCGATAATTTCCTCGGCCCGAAGCAATCCATCATCCTCGTGCAGCTTAAAGGCCCCAAGGTGGAGCACACTGGCGTGGTCGCCGGCATGAGTGGCAGCCCGGTATATCTTGAGGGCAAGCTTGCCGGCGCCCTCTCCCTGAAGCTTGGCGTCTTTACCAAGGAGCCCATCGCCGGCGTTACGCCCATCCAAGACGTCGTGAGCCCCCCGCCCTCCGCCTCGGCCCAATCCACCGTAAGACAGTTCGGTGTCCCCTCCCAAGCGTCTGCAAGCGCAGGCCCGGGCCTTCCTTCCGGCGCCGCGCTCGAACCTATCGAGACGCCGCTGGTTTTCTCGGGCTTTCAACCCGCCACACTCCAGCAATTTGCCAATCAAATCCAGGGCTATGGCTTTGTTGCGACACAAGGCGGCACAGCGGCGCCACGCGCGGACGACGCCCACCTGGTCGCCGGCGACATGGCCGGAATGGTTCTCGTACAAGGCGATGCCTCCATCAACTCCGCGTGCACGGTGACAGCGGTGCAGGCCGACCGGGTTTATCTGTGCGGACACCCCTTCTTGAATCTCGGCGAGGTGCAGCTTCCCATGGCGCGAAGCCGCGTTGTCACCACGCTTTCTTCTGAATTGGCTTCGACGAAAATTGTGAATGTCGCCGGTTCCATCGGCACCATCACGAGCGATCATCTCACAGCCGTTACGGGCAAGCTTGGCGGGCCTCCCCCGATGATTCCGTTCGAGCTCTCGCTGCGCGCGGCGGCCTCGGAAAAGAAGCTCCACTTTGAAATTGTTAACCACCCTAAGCTCACGCCGCTTCTCGTTGCCCTTACAACATTTAATGGATTAACGCAGAACTCCGTCTACGGGGAAGGCACCACACTGCACCTTACCGGCGAGATTCGGCTGCAAGGTCACGCGCCCGTGCAGCTCGAAAATACGTTCGCGCCGCTCGATTCCCTCACGCCCGATGGCCTGCCGATCGCCATTGTGATGCAAAACGTCTTCGGCCGGCTGTTTACCAATACGTTTGAGCCTGCCAAGGTGGACAGCATTTCGCTGCACGTCGAGAGCGTGCCCGGCCACAAGTCGTTCGTGATTGAAAGCGCCTGGCTGGAAAAAGGCGAAGCGGCTCCAGGTGAGTCCTTGCGCGTTCGCGTGCTCCTGCGTCCTTACCGAGGAGCGCCACGTGTGGAACAAACCACGGTACGGATTCCGGAGCAAATTGCCCGAGGAACGGCCCTCCGCGTCCTGGTCAGCGACGCCGACCTTCTCAACCGGGCTTCCCGTGGTTTCGCATTTGCCGGAGCGGGAGGCGCGCCTGCCGGGCTCGATCAGCTCATTGCGCTTTTGAATCGCGAACGCCGAAATGACCGTGTCTATGTCGGACTTTTCGTGCCGGCTCCGACAATGCTCTGGGACGACAAGGAGCTGCCGAACGTGCCGCTTTCCCAGATCAACATCGTGGATGGCCGCCCCGCTCCAGGCAGCGTGCAGGTTCTGCGGGAATCCCTGGCCAGCGAAGCTTCCATCCCGCTCGGAGGCCCCGTCTCTGGTGTCATCTCCCTAAATCTCCAAGTCCGGTGATCATTCTTATGCCCAGCCTACAGAACCGTCTTTGTCTTTCTCTCCACTCATCACTCGCCACACGCCACTTCCTTCGACTGAGCTCTTTTTCCTTGCTCCTTTGCTTGCTTACCTCCTTACCTCTTCTCGCGGAGCACACCCGCCGCTGGCGACAATCCACGTACGAAGAATTCCTAAAGGGCACGGCGCACGGCGTGGCCGTCCGAAGTGATGGCCGCCTCGAACTCGCTCCCAGATTCACTCTGCTTGCGGACGCCGACGCTTCCTACCTGTGGTCCGTACGTGTCGACTCGAAAGGCGTACTCTATGCAGCTGGCGGCTCGCCCGCTAAAGTCTTTCGCTTTGATTCGAACGGCAAGCCTTCAGTCGTTTTTGAGTCCAGCGATCTCTCCGCCCAAGCCATAGCGTTTGACTCGAAAGGCGTACTTTATGTCGGTACTTCACCGGATGGCAAGGTGTACAAAGTCTCAGGTGCCGGCGAAAAATCTGTCTTTTTCGACCCCAAAACAAAATACATTTGGGATCTCGCCTTCGGTCCCGACGGCACTCTTTACGTTGCCACGGGCGATAAGGGTCAACTCTTCGCGGTGAACCCGGAGGGCAAAGGCGAATTGTTTTACTCGAGCGATGAAGCGCACATGCGGGTACTCGCGTTCGACTCCAACAAAAACCTCATTGCTGGGACGGAGCCAAGCGGGCGGATCCTTCGCATTTCTCGCGCGGCGGGCAAGAGTGCCAAGCCAGCAGGAAGCCCCGCCGGTGAGGGCTTCGTCTTATTCGAAACTTCCAAGCGGGAAGTCACTTCTCTGGCGGTTTCCGCCGACGGAAGCATCTATGCCTCCGCCATTGGAGAAAAGCAGCGCGGCGGACCAGCCCCCGTCACGGTAATCACCACGCCCCAGGGGACTACGACTCTCACGCCAAGCGGAATTAGCGCGGCGGCGCAGGCACAAGTGCAACCTTCATTCGTTCCGTTCCCTCCCCTTCTTTCGAGCAGCGTTTATCGCATCAGTGCCGACGGCGCTCCGGAGGAACTCTGGACCTCACGCGAAGATGTAGTCTACGCGCTTGGGATAGCCTCGGACGGGCGCCTGCTTGCCGGCACGGGGAACAATGGCGCGCTTCTCGCCATTGACGGCCGCGGCGTTTTCGCACAACTTGCCAAGTCAGGCTCTTCGCAAATCACCGGGATCGCCGGAAATTCTTCGGGCAAGGTCTTTTTGTGCACCGCGAATCCTGGAAAAGTGTTTTCGCTGGGCCCCGACTACGAACCGGAGGGCACATTCGAATCCCGGTCGTTTGACGCGCAACTCTTTTCCCAGTGGGGACGCCTCGAATGGTGGAGCCCCCCGCCTGCTTCGGCTGCTAAGGCGACTGTCCGCGCCGCAACACATGCGAACGACCCGCGTATCGAATTCTTCCTGCGCAGCGGCAATACCGAAGATCCCGGCAAAGAGTGGTCCCGCTGGTCCGGCCCCTACACTGAATCAGGCGCTCCCACGAATACGCCCTCCGCGCGGTTTGCGCAGTGGAAAGCGGTGATTCACGATGGCCGTCCGGGAGACGGCATCGATTGGGTGAGTCTTGCGTATCTTCCGCGCAATGTGGCTCCCGTAATCGACGGCATTACGATTCAGGATCCCGGCGTCCGCGCGCAGGGCCAGCAGATACTTACCACTGGCCAGCCGGCTCCCGTCACCCTGAAATTGCCACCGGTTCCTTCCACCTCCGGAGTCACCGTTGCACAAAGCACGACGAGCGCTCGTTTCGAGCAGCCGCCCCAAGGTTTCGCTCAGAAAGGCTATCGAACCGTTCTTTGGACCGCCCATGACGATAACGACGATGAATTGCGCTTTGCGGTCTATTATCGCGGCGAAGCCGAAAACGAGTGGAAACTCCTGAAAGACAATCTGGACCAGAAGTTTTTTTCTTGGGACAGCACAACCTTTCCCGACGGCGCGTATTACCTGAAGATCGCCGCGTCCGACACCCCTTCGAATCCGCTGGCTACCGCGCTGAAAGGCGAACGCGAAAGCGAACGCTTTGAAGTCGACAACACCCCGCCCGTCGTCGAGGATCTGCGCGTGGGTCCCGCCGCAAGAATGGGCGGAACCCATCCCGTATCCTTCACTGCGCGCGACGCCACTTCCGCGATTGAGCGCGCGCAATACAGTTTGGACGGTGGCGAGTGGGTCCTTGCGCCGCCCGACAGCAGCATCAGCGACGCCCCTCTCGAGCACTATGTGTTTGTGCTCCCCGCGTTATCGGCCGGCGAACATACTCTGGCCGTTCGCGTTTACGACCGCTTCGAGAACGCCGGCAGCGCGAAAATCACCTTTACCGTTCCTGCCTCCAAGCCGTAATCTCTTGGTGTTCGACTAGCGTCTAAGAGGGGCTTTAGACATGAAACTTGGCTTGATTGCAAAAGCATTGCCTTTGGTTCTTCTACTGGCGACGGCTTTGCCGAAGGCTGCCGACACACCGACAGCAACCGTGAAGGGTTATGTTCTTGATTCCGCCTGCGCGTTCACGAAAGGGCTTAGCAAACCCATTAGCAAGGAGTGTGCGGTCTCTTGCGCCAAAGCCGGTTCGCCGCTCGTAATCCTCGCAGACGACGGCACCATCTATTGGCCGATTGCGGATACTACTCCCTCCAGCAGTCAGAATTCCAAGCTCCTGCCATTTGCGGGCGGCAAAGTGACTGCAACGGTCAAGATTTATGAGCGCGGGGGATCGAAAGCAATTGTGATTGAAAAGATTGAGGCGCAAGCATCTCAGAAGTAAGCCCTGGCCGATTCTGGTCTGGATTCTCGCTATCTAGATACGTGAGATTCCAGAGACCCTTCTAACTTCTGGCTTCCAACCACTAGCGCGTGCTTTAACTCATCCAGCGTTCTTGCACGGCTACGGTCTGGAGCTTTTCGATTTCCACGCCGAACCCGATGCGGCCGTCGCCGTAGGGCTCGTTGCGGACATGTACAACCCGCGCGGTGCAACGCATCTCCTGCGCCGAGTTCCCTGTGACTTCCGCGGGCATTCGAATAGTGGCTTCAATCGGCATGCCTACTTGCAAAGGAGCTGAGGAGGCAAAGAAAAATCCCCCTCGAGAAACATTCAGTGCTTCGGTGAAATGCTCTGTTTTGTCCGCGGCTACTCCCGTCGCGCGGAACCGCAGCGGCGTCCGGTGGTTGATGCGAGCAAGTTGTCTACGCTCAACGGCTTTCATTTTTCCTCCTCCGCGCAAGGAAGGGACCGACGCGGCTCGCGATTGAGGAAGGTTAATCCCAGCCTATCAGAGGGAGACATGCGGTCAAGTACCAAAGATAAGCTGGCCAAGTAATACCAGTACTTTCTTTCTTGATTTGGCGGCTTCCATCTTGGCCGACCCGAGTATCGACCCGCCATAATGCCTCTTTCATTGGGTGGGGAAATGCGCTAACAAAAGTGTGTGCAGTTGATGTTCGCCGAAAAGGGCTTATGAGCACAGCAACGCCGCTTGAAACGACAGAATATAAGGCTCCGTCCTGGGAGGCGATTTGCGAGGCCCACGCGCGCATCGCACGGCGGATTCATCGCACTCCTGTCTTGACTTCCTCTTCACTCGATTCGATGGCCGGAGTGCGGTTCTTCTTTAAGTGCGACAACTTCCAAAAAACGGGCTCGTTCAAGATTCGGGGCGCCTCGAATGCCATTCTCTTGCTTTCGGACGAGCAAGCCGCACGCGGAATCGTCACCCAATCAAGCGGCAACCACGGTGCTGCGGTAGCCTGCGCGGCTGCCTTGCGCGGGGCCCCTGCTTACATCGTAATGCCCAAAAACGCGCCGAAAGTGAAAATTCACGCTATAGAAGCCTATGGCGGGAGAATCACGTTTTGCGAACCGCGAGTCTCTTCGCGCAAGGAAACCTGCGACCGCGTCCAGGCGGAAACAGGCGCGCACCTCGTGCATCCCTACGATGATGACCGCATCATCGCCGGGCAAGCCACCGCCGCAAAGGAACTTCTCGAAGAAATCCCCGATCTAGACGCCGTATTCGCGCCCGTCAGCGGCGGCGGCCTGCTCAGTGGAACGTGCCTCGGCGCCAAAGGCATTCGCCCAGACATTCACATCATCGGCTGCGAGCCCGCTCGCGCCGACGACGCCTACCGTTCTCTCACCACTGGAACGCTGCAATCGCTCGAGTCTAGCGACACGATTGCGGACGGCTTGCGCGCTTCGCTTTCGGCCCGCACTTTCGCCATTTTGCGAAGGCACGTGGACCGCATTCTGCTCGTCACGGAAGAAGAAATCATTGCAACCGCGCGCTTGGTTTGGGAACGCATGAAAATCGTCATTGAGCCTTCTAGCGCTGTGGCGCTCGCCCCGCTGCTCAAGCGTGGCATCGTGGAATCCTTGAACCTGCCGCCTCGCCCCGATGGCCAGCCTCCGAGGCTGGGTGTGATCTTCTCGGGCGGAAACGTCGACCTCAACGCGCTTCCCTGGATAATTTGAGCGATTGTGGTTTGACCCGATTTTCGCTGAACAAAGAAGTTACCCGCCTCAAAAATGGACATTCGTGTGGAAAGATTGTGCAAAAACGTGAACAACCATCCGCCGGGGCTGCCTAGCATCTCCCTTTCCCATTGAAATATAAGGACTTATTCAACTCGCATGTTTGGTTCCCCATTTGCTCTCGTACGCTCATGAGGATTTGAGCCGCGTTATGAATGGAAATACTCAAGATCGTGTGGACGAGCATCGCGCCGCGGTGCTTCTCGGAATGCCAAAGGCGGACCTGCGTCGCTATTCTCAGGCGTCTGGGCTAGGTCATGTCGAAAATGACGACCGCGGCCAGAGGATGGTTTTCACGTACGAGGAATTGCGCCGCATCTGTTTGCTAGTAGCGCAGTCGTCGAAGTAATTGTCCGGGATTTCGGTTTTGTCCCGCCTGTAGTACTCGCCTCGGTTCCGGGCGTCTACCCCCACAGACGCCCGGGGCCTCTCTACCGCGCTCGTCTGGTTGCGAAAAATACGTTACCCAGCGAAGAATCCCTTCCGCCTAATCCCAGCGGAGGAGCGCTCTGCCTTAAGTGGAGACTTATTTCTCCTTCAACTTCAGCTTGCCTTCGGCTTTGTTCTCTTCGAGGAATTTGCGCAGATCCGGCGCTGCCTCTAACAAGCGGCTCCATTGTTCGTAGTAAAGCGTGACAGGGAATCGCCCAAGTCCGTAAACGCTCACACCGCCTTTTTCACCCACACGAAATTCCAGCGAGCCGGTGCGTCGTCCCCCGCGCTTCTCCAGCTCGGCCACGCGCGCTCTAAGTTCTTCATAGGTTGGCTCGGACATGTTGCCTCCAGGCGAAGCTTAATTCGCGAGGATTATACAATGCTTGCAGTTTGCGTTGATTGCTAGGATGAGGCCCGGCGGTCTCTTGAAGGCCGGAGACCGCTGCCAATGAAGACCCCTTGGCGGACAAATGGGCATCTCCTCAGCAACTAATGCCCATCCAAACTGTTAACTAAGGATGGGATTTTGCAGTCAAGTGCGCAAAGCCCAGAGTCGGGGGAAATCAAAATGAAGATCCAACCGCAAAGGCCCACCAAGTTGATGGTATCGGAACGAATAGCAGGGACATTCCTTTTGACGTTTTGCTTTGTCGTCGGCGTCAAAGCTCAGGATCAAAGCCAGCAGAGTCAAAGCCAAGATCAGGCCCAGGGACAAGCACAAGACCAAGGCCAACAGCCAGCGTCTGCGCAGGATCCCCAAGCACAACCAAAATATCCCTCCCAGGATGCGGACAAGCCTCCCTATGCAAAGGACCGGCGCCAAGAGACCAGAAACGCTCAGTCTGGACCAGATCAACCCTTGCCGACCCAGACGCAGCCCGAAAACGCGTCGCAGACATCCGCGCAACTCCCCAGCGTGCTCACGATTCCAGCAGGAACGATTCTCTTAATCCGCACGAATGATTTCCTTTCCAGCGACCGCAACCAACTGGGCGACCAGTTCACTGCCGTCCTGGAGCAGCCGATCGTGGTGAACGGCTGGGTAGTCGCCAGACGCGGGCAAGCGCTGATCGGTCAGGTAAAGGCAGCCCAGAAGGCTGGGCGGGTCAAGGGCGTTTCGCAGTTGGGGCTGGAGTTGACGGACTTGACCGTGGTCGATGGGCGGCAGGTGCCCATTTTGACAGAATTGTGGAAGGGCTCAGCCGGCACATCCCACGGCCAGGATGCAGCCACAGTTACCAGCACAACGGGCTACGGCGCATTGATTGGAGCGGCGGCAGATTGGGGCCGCGGCGCGGCGATCGGAGCAGGTGTTGGGGCGGCAGCCGGTATCGGCGCTGTCTTGCTGACGCGCGGGCGTCCTACTGAAGTTTTTCCGGAAACCTCGTTGAGCTTCCGGCTGGTGGATTCCGTCAAGGTCGACACCACCGCTAGCCCGCAAGCCTTCCTTCCGGTTACACAGAGGGATTTCGACGCTGACCGCGCTGAGCATCGTCGTCCCCGAATTGCGGCTGGCTATCCTCCGCCCTACAGTCCCTGCGGATACTATCGGGGCTGCTATTTGTATCCGGGACCCGCGTACGTGTTTTAGAGATTTATCCGTCGGCCCACGATCGTCTTGGCTTTTGTGGTTATGAATGACGACGACAGAAGTCGGGCTTTTTTTGATTCTTATCCTTCCTCGGTTCTTTGAACCCTTGAACCTTGGATTCTTCAGCCTCTTCTCCCAGCTATGCTACTTCCGATTCACGCAACAGTTGGAGCGCAGATTCAAATCCTGTCGCTTGAACGCAACACAATGGCTCCCATTCGGGAATAAGAAACGAACTATCTCAGTCTTTCAAGTGAGACTGAGGAACTAAGTGGCAAGTCGACTTCTGCTTGTGATAACTGCATAGTTTCCGCGTATGACGAAGCATCCGGAATCGC
Organism: uncultured Acidobacteriaceae bacterium; assembly: GCA_964524045.1. GTDB lineage: Bacteria > Acidobacteriota > Terriglobia > Acidiferrales > UBA7541 > Acidiferrum. Next base: position 436 of record CAZGBQ010000069.1, on the reverse strand, counting down.
CAGAGAAGCATCGGACTCCTCAGCGTGTTGGAACCGGGCGCAGTGCCACGTGGTTTGGGTGCATGTCGTAGGGACGCCCTCTTGGGGCCGTCCACGCGGTAGAACAAGCATCACTCAAGTACTAAAGAACTGATCAATTGATTGTGATAGCCTTTAAACGCACTATGGCAGGCGGTCCCCGGTCCATGCCCCAGTCCACGTGGGTCTGTCCTTCAACGTCATTTATCAACAGGCCGATTACAAGTGTGCTTCGGCCACGAGCGGCAAAACGGATTCCAAATCAAATCTATAGCGTGGGCTGACAATGAAACTTAAATCCTCGATGTTTCGCAATTCCCTTCTCTTTTTCGTTGTTTTTCTACTTCTCAGCGGTTCCCGCGTGGCAGCGCAAGGGAGCGCGCAAAGCGCGAATGCAGGCGCGCTTCAGTCACAAGCA
>CAZGBQ010000068.1:0-19787 GCA_964524045.1 uncultured Acidobacteriaceae bacterium | reverse complement strand
CCCCTTCCCGATGACAGCTGGTTAGCGGCGTAGCGTGCCACTGGTCTCCTGGCGGAGTACGTAGCCGGACTCGTCGGTCCCACAGGTTCCGTAGTCGGGATTGATCCGCTGCCGCTGCGGATCGCGCTCGCGCAACAGAAAGGGCGATCGAATCTGAGCTTCAGGGTCGGCACGGCCTACAACTTGCGCGAATTTCCCGAAGCAAGTTTCGATGTCGTGTATCTCAACGCCGTTCTGCACTGGCTGCCGGATAAGCTGGGCCCACTGCGAGAGATCCACCGCGTGCTGAGAAAAGGGGGCCGACTTGGCATTTCTACTGGCTCCAAGGACCACGCTAATCAACTTCAGGAGATCAAGGCGCTCATCCTCTCACGCGAGCCGTACAGTCGTTACACCGAAGCCTCGGAGGGCATGGCGCATCGCGTCAGCGCAAGTGAACTTGAGAATCTTTTCAAACAGACGGGGTTTACCGTAGAGAAAATCGAAATACGGCCCAACGTGCGCTACCATCCAACGCCAGAGGCGGCTATCGAGTTCGCTGAGGCCAGTTCCTTCGGCAATTTCCTCGGTCATCTTCCCGAAGAGCTTCGTACTGCAGCCCGCGCAGAGATCATGCACGCACTGGAGCAGTATCGCACTCCTGAAGGCATACGCCGGGACGGAGCCCGCATCATCGCCGTAGCGTTCAAGCTGTGAAGGCCCGAGACCGACTTCTGCTTGGATTATCCAACCTGCATGTCTCTCCACTCTTCCGTTCCTCATGGTATAGGGTCGAAGTAACCCGTTGCAGCGCGGCGCTACAACACGCTATACTCCTTCGGCCAATTCTTCGGTCCATTCTAGGTTTGAGAGAATAAGGAGGCCCCTTATGCATGATCTATTGATTCGTGGAGGAAAAATTATAGACGGAACAGGGAAACCCGCATTTTTTGGAGATGTAGCGATTGCCAACGGGCGTATCGTCGCGGTTGGGAAAGATCTCGGCGGCGCCAAGAGAACGGTCGATGCGCAGGGTCTTCTCGTCGCCCCAGCCTGGGTGGATGTCCATACCCACTATGACGGCCAGGTTGCCTGGGACCAGCAGATGGCGCCGTCACTCTGGCACGGAGTCTCGACTGTTGTCATGGGCAACTGCGGCGTCGGCTTTGCCCCGGCGACGCCAGACCGTCATGATTGGCTCATTGGTCTGATGGAAGGCGTGGAAGATATTCCTGGTCCGGCCCTAGCGGCAGGTTTACCATGGGGGTGGCAGAGCTTCGGTGAATATCTTGAGGTACTGGAAAAAATGCCGCGCACCTTAGACGTCGGCGGACTGATCACCCACGGCGCCGTCCGCGCCTTTGTGATGGGCGAGCGTGGCGCGAAGAATGAGCCCGCCACTGCGCAAGACATCGCCAGAATGGCTGCGGTCGTCAAAGAGGCGGTGCTGGCTGGCGCTCTGGGATTCTCATCCTCACGCACCCTGGTGCACATCGCGAATGATGGGGAGCCGGTGCCAGGCACCTATGCGAAAGAAGACGAGTTAATTGCGATCGCCCAAGCCGTACGCTCCACCGGACGCGGCATCCTGGAAATGGTGCCACGCGGCGTTGCTGGTGAAACCCCAGAGCTGCTGGAAGAAGTCGACCTGATGATCCGGATTGCCCGCTCTACGGGCTGTCCGCTGATCTTTCTATTAGCCCAGAATAACAGCTACCCTGCGCAATGGCGCGATGTTATGGCGAAATGCACGGCCGCCGTGAAAAGCGGGGCGCCTATTGTACCGATGGTCTTCGCTCGCCCCGTTTGTGTCCTCTTCAGCTTCCAAGGGGATAATCCCTTCGAATATCTCCCCAGCTTTCAACCGTTGAAAAAACTCTCCCACGCGGAAAAGATCACTGCCCTGCGGAACCCGGAGTTGCGGCAGAAGCTCGTGACGGAAGCGGACCCCAATACTACGGGAATGTCCCTGCTGTATCAGAGTCCGCTAGTGTGGGAGCGCACCTATCCTATGGGGAACCCGCTCAGTTACGAGCCCGATGCCAAAAACAGCATTGCGGCGATCGCCAAGCGGGAGGGACGCAGTCCGCGCGAGGTCGTCTATGACCTCATGCTGGAACAGAACGGACGGGCCTTTCTCATGTATGCCGCGGCTGGCTACGCTGATGGCGATGCGAATGCTCTGCACGAACTGATCTGCGACCCGATCACCGTCATGGGCGGCAGTGACGCCGGGGCCCATGTGCGTCAGATCGTTGACGCCAGCGTGCCGACCTATGCCCTGACGCATTGGGCACGAGACAAGGCGGCGGATGATCCCAAACGTCTGTCCTTGGAGTTTGTGGTCAAGAAGCTGACGCACGACAGCGCGCGGCTCTTTGGCATGACTGACCGTGGCACGCTGGAGCCTGGAGCCAAGGCGGACGTCAACCTCATTGATTACGAAAATCTGAGCGTGAGCCACCCTGAGATGATCTATGATCTGCCGGCTGGCATGCCACGGCTCATGCAAACCGCCACCGGCTATGAAAAGACCTTTGTCAGTGGCGAGGTCGTGCAGGAAAATGGCAAGGACACAGGCGCACGACCTGGGCGCATTGTCCGGAGCCGCTAATCATTCTCTCTCACGTTGCTGGGGCGTCAGGCTGAATGCCCCAGCAACACAACAGAATCCATCGCGCAAGAAGGAAGAACAATATGAATTTGAAATGGAAAGTCGGCGATACGACGATCACCAAAATCACCGAGATTGTGTACCCGGATTTTTCTGATGTCATCCCGGCGGCAACGCCGGACGTGGTCAAAAAAGTACAATGGCTGTTCCCACATTTTGTGACTCCGGAAGGAAAGCTCAGCCTGAGCATTCACTCGCTCGTTGTTGATACTCCTGGGGCCAAACTGGTCGTGGACACGTGTATCGGCAATGACCGCAATCGGGAGCCGATGTCCATCATGAGCAACCTCGCAACATCGTACCTGGAAGACATGATTGCGGCGGGCTACCATCCGGACAGCATCAATTACGTCCTGTGCACGCATTTACACCTGGACCACGTCGGCTGGAACACGCGGCTCGTCAATGGCAAATGGGTGCCTACGTTTCCCAAGGCCTCCTATATCATGGAGAAGAAGGAACTCGCGTTCTACGGCAACATTGACGAAAACGCAACGGACGATTTCATGCAGGTGCAACGACGCGTCTTCGCGGACTCCGTGCAACCCGTGTTTGACGCCGGTCTCGCGAAACCAGTGGAAGGAGCCGCGCAGATCTGCGAAGGCGTACGCCTCGTACCAACTCCGGGCCATACTCCTGGCCATTACTCCGTCCTCGTTGAGTCGAAAGGGGAAAAGGCCCTCATTACGGGCGACTTCTTACACCATCCTATCCAATTCCATAATCCGGCCTTAGTCACTCCGTTTGACGTGGACAACAACGCCGCCGTCGCCACCCGCCGTCGGGTCTTCGGTGAATACGCGGATACGCCTACGCTGATCATCGGGACTCACTTTGCTGGTCCTTCGGCTGGAAAACTGGTCCGCGATGGGGACGGGTATCGGTTGGTCGTCTAACATAAGAAGGGATCAGGTCTTGCAATCATGCACTGGGGAGAGGAGCAGCGAGAATTGCGTCATTGTAAGACCTGACCCCTATTCCCTCCGCGTCAGTGCAAAGCCGGCATAATCTCTTTCGCAAATAACTCCATCGAGCGTTGACTCTTCGCGGGATCAAGACCAGGCAGGTGCATCCCCATCACCAGATGGGTGGTGCGCATCTGTTTCGTCATCTCCTCAATCTGACGAGCCACTTGTTCCGGAGTTCCCACCATCGGACGACCAATGAGCCTCTCCGTGACGTTACGCAGTTCAGCTGGCGGCGGCAACTGACTCGCTTTCTCCGCGCCGGGAAAATCCTTGGCCTCAGCCACCCAGCGACCGTACCACGTTAACATGTAGTGAATGTGGTCTTGCACATCGCTCCAGGCTTGCTCGTATGTCGGCGCAACATACGCCCAACGCAACTGCGCCGCATGATAGTCCTTCGGGTCGCGTCCGTGTGAGCGCAGCGCCGTGTCGTAGATATGCTGTGAAGCCGCATCGCCACCACCCAAGAAGTGACAACCCAGGCGCGCGGCTCGTTCCACCGCTTTCCTGGCCCCGGCGCCAATCCACAACGGCGGATGTGGTGTTTGCGCCGGTTTAGGAACCATGCTGATATTTTTCAGGTTGTAATGCTTCCCCGTATACGAGAACGGGTCCTGCGTCCACATGCCGCGAATAACGGTAATGCCTTCCTCCATGCGAAACGCGCGTTCCTTGCGAGGGATACCGTAACCCTCGAACTCTGACGGCGCATAGCCTTGGCCGAGGCCGAGATCAAATCGCCCGTTGGCAATGATATCAACTGTTGCCGCATCTTCCGCCACGCGCACCGCATTATGTAAAGGCAACAAAAGCAAGAACGTACCGATGCGCACGCGACTGGTCATCCCGGCAATAGCGCCAGCAATCGGCAACAGCGACGGAGAGTAGCCATCCTCGGCGAAGTGGTGCTCAGTGAGCCAGACAGTGTCGTACCCAAGCGATTCTGCGATCTGCGTCTGCCGAAGTTGTTCAGCATAAAATTGGGGGAAAGGTTTGCGCCACTGCGGCGGGTTGCGAAATGGAAACAATAGTCCAATATCCATGAAGTCCTCCTTTTCAGCCCGTTGTCAGCAAAGGATAGTGGGAGGCTCAAGAGTAAATGAAACAGGGGAGATTGGCATGTGCCCCCTGCGAGGCAATTCAACGTGCGACGGCTGGGATGTTCGGCGGCTTCCTAATGCAGTGGGGCACAGGGCGCAGAGTCTTCTTGTATGCTGTCAGGTTTTTTCTGATGCGTTACCAGGCATCTTCGATAACGCCGTGCCGTAAGGCGAAACGGATCAAATCCGCCGTGGTGTCCAATTGGAGCTTCGTGAGCAGCCGCGCCCGGTAGGTATCGACGGTTTTAGCGCTGATGTAGAGATCCTGGGCAATCTCCTTGCTCGTGCGTCCCTCGGCGAGACGTTTGAGCACTTGCAGTTCGCGATCAGAGAGCGTTTCGAGCGGAGAGTTTTTGGTCCCTTTATCTGCAGAGCGCTTGGGCAGCGTCTCTAACAACTTGGCAGGGAGATAACAGCCTCCGGCGGCGACTTTGCGGATCGCGGTCACGACCTCTTGGCTGGGCGCGCCTTTGCCCACAAACCCTCGGGCCCCGGCTTGCAGCACTCGTATGGCGTATTCGTCATTGGCGTGCATAGTGAAGATCACCATCCGCGTGCTCAGGCCCTCACTGACGGCGCGTTTCATGGCTTCGATCCCATCAAGGCCGGGCATGGAGAGGTCCAACACCGCCACATCCGGCTGGAGTTGGCGGAGTAAATGTAGCGCCTCCTGGTTATCGCTAGCCTCGCCGACAACTTGAATATCGGCATTGTCCTCCAGCAGGCGCCGCAGTCCGTTACGGATCAGCGCGTGATCATTGACTAAGAGTACTCTGATCATGAGAAGATCCCCCGGAAGACAACGGCGGCGCTTTCGCCAGAAGAGAAGCGCCGGCTCTTAGTCTCACATGTACGACAAAGGTTTCCTCTTGGTCATCAATGGTCAGGATCGTGTGCCCCGACAGGCCGCTGATTGTGCGCCGACGCGCCATAGGTTGTCGTTGTAAGAGGAGTCTGAGACTTGGTCAAGAGTTTCCCTATACTCCAAAAGAAGAGTTTTTTGTACCGCCAGAGGTGGGGAATACCTATTAAAGGAACAGCCTTCACCAGGCCCGCCAACTTCACCAAACGCCTTCAACCGGACGACCGCATCTGCACGATAACGACCTCGGGCGGCGTGAGAAAGAGATTGGCCGTTCGATGAATCGTTTCGATGTTGACATTGTCAAGTACGCACGCAAAGACCGAGAGACGATGTGTTCCAGTTTCCAGCCGCTCGGCATGAGTAAAATGGAAACCAAAGCGCGGTCGTCCGCCAGCACTCTCTCCAGCTTTTATTTCATCGTTAAAATAAAGCCGTTGTTCGAGACGCTGGAGCGCGCCTTCAAGCCGGACGATGAAGAGCACCACGTGACCATCAGGCAACAAGAGTGCGGCCCAGCGCGTCGCGCGTTCCGCGAGCGACTGTTTTCCCGGCGTCATGTGGCCGTCAACCGGCTCGCCTAAAGCGCCGTCTTCCAGCAGCACCCGCGCCCCGTTCTGTTGAAGAAAGTCGAAATAGGCTCGAAGTTCCCCACTCGCCAGTACTAAGCGCGGCGGGATCGCAATCTTGACCAAGGCTGTCCCTTCCACAAAGTCCCGGTAAAAGAACAACTCGACTCGTCCGCCGGTGTGGAAACCGAACGGCAAGGGCATCCAATAACGAGCGCGACGCAGCGCACGCACAGGACCATTTTTATACTCCACTCGCTCCGCATGCAGATCGGCGTCGGTTTTATGGATGGACATCAACCCGCCAAGAAAGTGGATGTCCCCGACCATACGCACTCCGGCGACGACATTGGCGCCAAAGTCTCCCATCTTTTCTACAAAGGCAATATGCGTCGGCAGGGGCGCTTGAAACGCTAGCGCATAGCGCTCCGCGTACACTCGATCGGTTCCCTCCTCGTACCGGGCAGCACCACAGTCCACACATGTTAATGGCGGCGGTTGTGCAAACACGCCTACGTAAACAAACCCAAGTGGAGACTGCTCGCCGCCAACTCGGACCTCGGCCCATAACCTTGCTTCGGCTGGCAACCGCGCAAACGCGCCACGTTGACCGAGATCGCGGTTCATAAACACAAGAAAGTTGTTTTCAGCAAATTCCTTCGCGGGTTCGTTAGCATTCGGCTGGTTGCCCAGATCCAGCGTCCAGCGCTCCCGCCGGTCTCGTTCGTCAATTTGAAACGGGATGGGCCTCGGTGCGCCATCACGGAACGTGTAGACACGAAAGGAGGAAACAGGTTGATGCAGAAGTTCTGGAGCCCGCCGCCCATCAACAAAAGAAACACCGGGAAGGACAAACGATTGGGAAGAGACGTTCACCTCAATGGCAAGCGCTCGCGGTAAACAGCAAAAAAGGAGATAAAAAAAGAAGACAAGGATTTCGTCGCAGCGCCTCCGGCAAGGGATTAGTAGCAGCGTCATTCCTGCGAAAGCGGGAATCCAGGCAAAAGACCTGGAGGCAGCCGCTGCGCTTTCCTGGATGCCCGCCTGCGCGGGCATGACGATCCCTTGCTTATCGGATCTCTCTGAATGACTTACTGGCAGGGGGAACCACCATCTTGGCGACACACTTCGCTCTTCAACATTTACTTTTGCCTGCGCTCGGAAAATTCATACACTCCACACGCCTCTCGGCCTTGCCACACAGTGCGAGACAAGCCGAAAGTGACATTGAGCGCGCTCCCCTGAGTAGTGTGCCGGACCACGGGAATTGCCGTTACAGTCTCACCCCGACATTGTAGGGGAAAGGTCGAGGAGGACGAGACGGTAAGGTGAAAGGCCGTGGGGCGGCCATCTTCGAGCGTGTACTGCAACTCCCACTCGTCGGCTTGTAAGCGGTGGGGCACCCCGTGATGATACACCATCCCGGACGACTGCGGTCCGTTCGAGGTTTCCACTAACGAGAGAAAAAGTCCAAGATCGGGACCGAACGGCAACGACACCAAACGACGCGGCGACAAGCGTCCCGCTTCTTCTGATCTCAGCATGTCAAGAAAGCCCCACGCATCGATCCGACGTACGCGGTCGTGCAGGCAGATGTCACCCTGAAGATGCGCCAAAAAGAGCGGCGCTGGAGAGCCCTCAATCCGCGAGGGAATGGTGAGCCGCAGTTGCGCTTCCGCCATCTCCACCCACGAGGCGGCGAGTCCGTCTTCCAAACGAATAAACGCTTGCGGATGAGAGAACCGCATCACGGGGCCACGATAATGAATGACAAAACCGTCAGGCTCGCCCCGCCAGACCAGCCCGCCAACTTGGACCTGCCCGTTTTCCGGCCTCGCATCGTCCTCACCGGTAAACAGCGCCATTTCAGTCCCGCCGAGCGAGAGCATCAATCGGCCGGAATGTGTCGGAGCCTCGGCGCTACATTCGACGCCGCCCAAGATGCCCACGCCGCTCAGAGGATCATGGAAATGGAGACCAAAGCGCGTGGCCTCAGCCCTCGCTTGCAGCGCAAACAGAGGCTTGTCCCGTTGAGTATGCGGATGAGAAACCGGACGTTCTTTTTCCACCGGCTGAGGCAAAGAGAAAGCCGCACCGTTTGTCAACGGTAAAGGAGTAACATTGCCGAATGTTTGACAAAACGCGTCCACAAACCGTTCACGTTCCAGCCCCGGCCAGCGGAGCCCAACGCCAAGTTCTAATTGAACGGCATGGACCTTTTCCTGCACGGACAGTTCCGCCAAGCGTTGAATAGCGGGAGAGTGGTCTTGAGCAAACCGCGCGCTGAACAACTGCATGACATTTTCTTTGTCCGCCGCCGGGTAACGGCGCCCAATCGCTACGTCGAGCCCAGACGCAAGTGCGACTTCACGAAAAGGCAGCACTTCCGCATGAAAGAATGCGGGGCTCAGCGTGGGAGCCGCAAACTTGCTAGCAGGCGCGACCCGATAGCCACGCAGTTTTAAGCCCATCCCCAAGTCGCACACTGGCTGCACCACGTTCCAGCCGTGGATGAAGAATACGCGCGCTTCGCCGTGGCGTTCAACCAAAGTTGAAGCGAGTTCCACCAAAGCATCTAGAAACCATGGGGCGTGGGTACGCACCTGGCTGACGCGATTCAAATCAAGCGCATTGCGATCGTGAGCATGGTTGATAAGCGCATAGCCGCTCGTGCGCGCAGCCAACTCCTCCGTCAGCTCTGCGGTGTAGAGGTCGTTGACCTTGATGCTGTCTTTGATCGGCGCATCAGCCGGTCGGCGTCCACCATGTGGAGCAACCAAAACGATCGGGCTCTGGCCCGGGACATACTTTATCCAGGCAGGCAGCGCAGCTTCAAATTGGAATGGCATGACTCAAGTATAGCGGGTTTGGTGGAGTTGAGACAGAGAGAGAAAGTAAGGATACTTGGACTTCAGTATCTGGTGATCGCAGGAGAAAAGGCAACCAAGTAGCAACGGTGCGAAAAATTGGATTTACTCGCGCCAATGAAGCACGCTAAGATGCCTGCGTGAATCTTGAACTTGAGCTGGCGCGAGAACTGTTAGAGGATGCACGGCTACTTTTAGCGCAAGGGCGACGCCGTTCGACCGTTTCTCGGGCATACTACGCTGCCTATCATGCCTGTATAGCCTTGATGGAAAGCGTAGGTTTAAAACCCCAGAACTATCCTGGCAAAAACGGACGGCCTGCGAGCCGCTGGGAACACGGCATCATAACAGCCGAAGTTGCGACTGATCCTCGTTTGAGTGGAATCTTGACTCCGCCAGTGGCTCTGCAACTCCGCTGGCAATATATGCAACGCATTCGCGGCGACTACCGCGTCCTTTAGACCATCTCTTCGCTAACCGCCCAGACTGGCGTCAGTCTCGCTGAACAAATTGTGACTACTGTGGAGGAATACCTTAATGCCCAGCACTCTTAACCTGCAAGCGCCAACTTTGGGACAAGCTGTAGAGCTTTTCAAAATCGAGTTTCGCAAACGCTATCCACAGAGTCGCTTTCTTCTAGATGGCGATGGATATGAAGACGAAGACCTCGACCTGAACGTATATGCTGATGGAGACACGCTGGAATTGGAGCGGTACGCAGTAGAAGTGAGTCTCACTGTACAACAAGCAACAGGCTACTTCATTCTTCCTTTCATTCTCCCAGCGGCCGAACATCCCACTGGGATCTGAGCAGGTTGCAGGACGGAAGCACGAATCCTGACTGACAATCCTAGTTAGTAAACTTTATCAGCATGTATGTTTTAGTCTACAGCAAGACCAATACTGGATAGATGATCCTTCAACATTCGTGTTAATCATCATCTGTGGCTAAATTTTCTCCTCGCACCTATAAGCAGATCCTAGCGGACGTCCAGGCTGCCCGAGTATGGTACGAATCGATTGGTATCAAGACTGACAAGACCCGGCTAGAATTGATTGAAAAGAGAATCCATGGAGTCATTCAGGATATCAATTCGCTTTCGCTGCCGCGTGAAGTGGTCGTGGAACGGTGGAGTAATGCAGATACCTACTACGCCCTAAACGACGGAGCAGCGTTCGGTAGGATCGCACGCGAGCTTGATAAAGTTGGCCCCAACCTGTTACCCAAGAAAATTCTGCGTAATCTTTTGGCAGGTCCCCTCTCTCCGCTGGATGAAGTGTCGGGAGATCAATCGGTCAACCCTCGCAATTATTTTACGGAGCTTGAACTCGCGGCTTTCTTTTCTGAGAAGGGAATACCTCCGACGGGATTTGACGATCTGAAATTTCAATTTCAAGGAGTCAACTTTATCGTACAATGCAAGCGGTTACAGTCCTGTGCTCGCGTAAACGCGAACATAGACCACGCTTGCAATCAGCTAAAGAAAGACTTTGTTACGAGAAGCGATAGAGGCCTTATTGCTCTAGCCATCGAGAAAGTCATGCATTTAGATGGAAAGATGTTCTGCGTTGAAGAAAGAGAAGATCTTAACAAATCTCTGGATTATGAGGTTTCGAAGTTGATTAAGGAATTCTGCGAAAAATTCAAGCCTTACTGGCAGAAATTTGATAGACGCATTATGGCGATCATGTTCATTTGTCGCTTCCTCTTCTTGCCTGTTAAGCCAAACGTAATCAGCTCGGCTTATATCATTAATTTCTTAGACCTTAACTCTGTCAAAGTCTTTCGGGTAAAAGATTTCACCAAAGTCTTTAGGGAAGCAGATTCCAGGCGACTCCAAAGACTCATTTCTTTTCTCAATGGCAAACAATTTTCTTTTCCTTAATATCCACAAGTGATCTTAAAAGAAACTCTTTTCAGAGGCCGAAAGAATCGAGAATATTAAAACTCTTCCACAAATGACAGTAACAGGCTCCGTCCTACTCTTCTGTCGTTAACACTCAAGCAGGCAGCACAGCTTCAAATTGAAATGGCATGATTCTAGTACAGCGAGTTTGGTGAAGTTGAAACAGAGAAGGATGACAACTCTGTCTCAGCGTGTCACGCACGTTTCCTCACTTTCCAGACCTCCTCACATGGCCATTGCCGCGCCCACTCCAACGTGACAAAGGGGTAGCGCGTTGTCGCGGTTGGTTCTGGTCGTACTTCCACAAGCGCCTCAATCTCGAATCCCGCACTCGTCAGGAGCCGTATCCATTCTCCGTGGGAAAGATGAAACTCAACCCCGATATCTCCCGGCCACTCGATACGAGACAAGCCAAAGGCGGGCCGCAGCAGTCGGTCTGTTGCCGCGATTCCCTCTTCCGCAGACATGCATAACATCATTAAGAACGAGTTGACCAGAAAGACGAGTTGTCCACCGGGACGCAGCAGCCGCGCAGCTTCAGGCACCCAGCGCTGGGGATCGGCCCACAGGCAGGCTCCGTATTCGGAGATCGCGAAATCAAAGCTGGCGTCTGAGAATGGTGTCGTTTCAGCTTTCCCGTGCAAGAGGGAGAACTCTAGCCCATACTGCTGCTGCAAACGGCGCGCAGTGGCCAATTGCGCTTCTGAATTATCGATGCCCACGACACGGACACCTCGCCGGGCGAGCCAGGCCGATATATAAGCGGTTCCACAGCCAAGCTCAATCGCTTCTTTTCCCGCCAGCTCCTGAGGGAACATACCGATCTGAGATTCGGGCACGCCCCAGATTCCCCACGTCGGAATGTCCTGCGCCCAGGCCGCCTCTCCAGCAGCAACAAACTTCTGCGCCCAGTCATCCCACAGCAAGCGATTGCGACGGACATGTTCAGGTAAGTTATTCATACTCGCTCCAAGTCCCCAGGGTAACTATGCCATTATGTCTTACGCTGCTGCCGCTTTGGTCAATCCTCACTGCCTCCGGGCCTCGACCAAGGGAACCCTCTTCTTGGACTTGGAGCGCGTCTCCAACAATTTCATTATAGTCTTGTTCTGCCGAGTCAACTCGATCTCACGATTGAAATCATCAATTTCCGCCAAGAGAAACTCCCATCCATCCGGGGCACGAAGAATCAGATTGTTGTGGCTCGCTTGGGCGAGTCGCTCTCGAATACTACGAGAACGAGCAAAGATCGGCCCCTTCGGCTTCGGCAGCATCCGCAAACGGGCGGCGGTCACGTGGACGGCCTTATCAGACCGCGCACGATCGGCTACTCAGGCGTGCTTTGATCTTTACACCCAGCGGGGCATCATGTCCGGCGGAATCCCAAATACCAGTTTCCCTAACCATCCGCGCCCATCATACCCGCCAAATGGCTGGTGGAGAGTCGCAGCGCGGGTATCCCGATACATCTGCTCCAGTGGACTCGACCGAAATAGGGCTGCTCCTCCAACCAGGCGCATCGCCTTGTCCACAACGCCAGCGGCGGTTTCCAGCCCGAACTGGTGACAGGCGATAATATCCACGAGCGAGGGGTCTGCACGTACAGCTGGCTCACTGAGGGTGCTGGCCGTCTGCACAACTATGGCTCGCGCCGCCCGCAGCCCTACTTCCATCTCGGCGGCTAAGAATTGGTTGTGGGGATAATGACTCATCGGCTGCGCAAAGGGCACCTGCGTCCGTTCGCGCGCCCACTTGACCGCATAGTTCCGAGCTGCCTGCGCGATGCCCAGATAGCAGGCACAAACAGACGGCGTAAACCAGGATATCAGCAGGTGGAGAAAAGGGTCCAGGATGCGGGCTGGGCGTACCATGACATCCTGCTCCGGCACAAAGACATTCTCCCACACCGTATCGTTGCTCGCTGACGCCCGAATACTCAAGGTGTCCCAGTTCTTCTGGATGTGGATGCCTGGGGTGCTCGTCGGCACGAAAAACAGCAGACATTGAGGCCCCTGCTCCGGGTCCTCATAGTGGGCTGTCTCGCCCAGAAAATCGGCGCAGGCACTCATGGTGCCAAAGCCCGCGCGGCCGTTAATCACATAGCCGCCGTCCACCTTCTCCGCACGCCGGGTAGTGTCTATGAGCCCGCCCAAGCCGATGGAGCTGCTCATACGCGGATCATTGGTGCCCGCAGCTACAATCAGTCGCTCCTGGGTAATACGTTCCAGGAAGGGGCGCAGCTTCTGGTCGCCGAGGCGCCACAGGTCAGCCACGATGCCGACCGTGAGCAGGTGCATGTTGATCGCGACGGCCATGGGACCATCGCCCTGGGCCAAGCGCTCCTGCGCAAGGCTGAAGTCGAGCACGTTGACACCACCACCCCCGAGTTCTTCCGGCGCCGTCATGTTCGTGTACCCTGACGCCTTCATGGCGGTAACATTCTCAAAGGGAAAAGTGTTCTCGCGATCGTGTTGCGTTACGCGAGTCTTGAAGTCTTCAGCATGGACGGCAGCCATCTCAATGAAATGCTGCTGCCGCTCGGTTTGTTGTGTCCCCATAATGAGCCCCTCCTTTCTCACAAATCTTGGTGCCGGCTAACGGTCAGCGCTCAAGGGCGTGCCGCTTTCGTGCGCGTCCCTTGGAGCGCGTGGTTAGCTGCGGACCGGCCCCGTTCCTCAATTGCACCCAGGCGCCTCAAGAACGTCTGATGTTGCTCCCCGAGATGATCAAGCGTGGTCTGAACCTGCGGCTCGAACTCCGACGGCCATCCATGCCCGGAGATATGAGAAGAGTCAACCGCTTTCTCTTTCCACAATCGGTGAAGAACCTCGAACTGCGCTTCATGGACGAAGAAGTCTTCAAAGCTCTTCGGCAGCACTCCGTCTTTAAGCAGATACATTCTGGAGCGGATTAACCTGCGTATTTCTTCGTTCAGCGGTAGAAAATACCTCTCGATGAAAAAATGCCAGACTTCGCCATCACGTTCCGAAAATCTTGAGAACTCGATTCGTCCGTCGCCGCTAGCCGGCAAAAGCTTGGCTGCAACTTCGAAAACTATCCGGGAGTGCTGGATGAGTCCGAGGAGTGGCCCATAGAGTTCCTTGATTTGGCTTTCAATATATTCTCGGGAGGTGTTATCCCTGCGGGCAAGTTCTTCTCGCTTGACCGCAAGAGTATGCGTCACAAACCAGCCGATGCTGGCTACGATGGCCCCAGAAATCGCTCCGATCAGTGCGGGAAGCAACGTGTTCATATGTACTCAGATAAAGCAGAGCTAACGAGGCTGGAGAAAAACTCGCTTTTGAAAAATTTGCTCCTTAGAAAATACAGGTCTTTCTAACGCGAAAATTCAAAAATCCGGGGTTTTCCTACAGCCTCAACACACCAGCTAAGCCGCCGCCGTGCTATCGGGGTAGCCGCGCGACGTTCTTCGCGAGCGCCTCCTTGGCTCCGCCGATCTTGAGCGTACCGTGACCGGAGATCAGATTATCGAAATCAAGCGCGAGCACGCGCTCGAAGTCGGCACGCAGGCTACCGCCCGGCGGCGTGACCGCTTTTAGCCAGGGTGGCCCAATGACGCAGGGGGTGGTGAAGAACCCCATCGCGTACATGACGAGCTTGCCGAGCATTGAAATCAGCGGGTCGTGGTCATAGTGCTGAACGCTGTCGCAAGTCACCAGCAAGCGATGCGGTGGCAGACAGACAACGCATTCTGCACGCAGGGCGTCCTTGAAAATCACCACCCGTGCGCCGGGGATCGGGAACCGCCCCTCCTCAGTAATTTCCTGGGTGAATTGCGGCCGGGGGTACGACTGCACTCCGGGTACGCCCCAGAACTCAACGCCGAATTTATCGACGTAGTAGCGGTCGTCGCAACCGTGATAGGTGCCGAGCCGCACGGCATGCTTGAACGGAGCCTTGGCCAGCAGTTCCACCTCGGTGCTCTCGCTCAGCCGCACGGGATTGAGCAGTACCCAGCCTTCAGCACCTCGCACGGCCACCATATTGCGGCTGAACGTGATCTTCTGCCTTAGCGGGATCGCCATCGAGATGGTGCTGGTCGCGAGCCACACGTCGGGGAAGCACTCCCGTACCGGCAAATGGTAAAGGGCAGGCGGATGATCGTTATTCATGGGGCATCTCCTATGCGTTCTAACGCACCCAGTCACCGTTTGCCGCCCGAGCCGAGACCTTCCACATTCATTCGGAACCGCAAGCGGGCAGCGCTGCGGTGGCGCGCACCGTTAGGCAGGCTCAGTGTCCTGCGATAGGCAGTTACGGACAAACTGGTAGCCAGTATCAAATTGGGCCAGGAGCTTGCAGTTGTATGCGCTCAATTCCTCCACAAGATCTGGATCGTCAAAGTCTTTAGAATTTTTATTCAAGAAGCAGCTTTGCGCCGTCCCGTGTTGTTTGAGATGAGAAAGAACAGCCGCATACACAATTGCGTCTTGCGGAGAGAGCCCATGCACTCTTTGGTATTGGGTCGCGTCTGTCAGAGTCAGTACCTCTAGCGGGATGACCTCTCCGGTTTTCAAAAGCCGCTCTCGTATTTCCTCTAACCGTTTGGCTTCTTCGTTCGCGCTGTCAATAAGCAAGGTGGTCACATTCTGAAATCCGCTGAGCCGCTGGGCATAGGTTGTCGTACGCGCCAACTGCTGCAGCTCGACATCGAGTTCAGCTTTCATGCGTTTCCGCTGTCTGTGACGCCGCACTAACGTCTCGTACGGTTCGGCAATAGAGTAGGCGGGAATGACAAGATGAACCTTGCCAGCCTCGCTTAAACGCAAAATCTCCTCGCAGCTTGCCTGTTGCTCTTGGAGCAACGCAAGTTCGAGCACAAAGTTCGACTCCACATAAACGTTCACGCCGCCTCTTCGTACTCGATTCGGCCATCTCTGACCGCCGTGAGAAAACCCGATTCTGCCAGAACGCGCTGTCCTTCGGTAAACGCCTCTCGTTGCTCTTCTGACCGCACGAGGTCTCCTAGCCAAGCTGCGACCACCAATTCGAAAGCTTGACCGCTGATATCGCTGGGACTAATTCCTGCTCTCTCAAAATAGGGGGCGAAGAGCAGCTGGGCATCAAGTTCATACGTCGGCTGGATGAGGGTAGGTGCGGTGCTGGCGTTCTTCCAGAGATATAACCGATCCGGTGTGACTAGGAGGAAAAAATCAGCTTGAGAGTACCCCCCGTGAACAAGCATGTTGCGTCGGAACTTCGCCGCCCATTCGGAGGAGGTGCCCTGCTTATTCTTGACTTCGGCAATGGCGATCAACCGTCCAGCACGGTCATACAAGGCAAGATCAACATAAGGGGATGGCATAAGAAATCTCCAATTTTTCCCGCCAAGGATAACACATTGGTGGCGATCTGCCGAACGTTTGAGGTAACCGGCCGCCGGAGCCCGAAGGGCGAAGGGAACCCGCAAGCGCAGCTTGCGGGCGGTCCGGTTGACCAAGAGGTTAGACATTGGACCTCCGCTTGGCCATGAGTTCAAGATGTTCTCGGGAGAATGGCGTACTCATAAGCTCAGCATGACCGTGACGGAGAACAAAGTCGTAGTTCGACGCGGCTGCCTGGTCTGGATTGACGATGAATATTCGACGGCCATCGACCCCCGAGAACGCATTGATGTGTGGCAGATTTGACAAAAAGAAGCTACGAACGAAGAAGTCGTCGTGGGCCAAGCCGAGACCTATGATGAATACATCATGCGTAGTAGCGAAGGCAAATTCAGGCTTGTACCAAAGGACGGCGTTAGCTCGAACGTCGAATGCCTTTCCATACCCGGGTAGGACAAGAAATGGGTCAACCTCGCCTAGCGGTGCGTAATGATGCCAAGTCAAAAATCGTAAGAGAGACGGAGAATGATAAATCTCTCTGGTCATCATTCCTTTCGTAAACTCCAAAGATTGCCAGCCGAGCGTGTTGACAGGCTTTCCCCCTTGGTTCGGGTCACCCAGTCTCCAATTGACAGAGCCATGGAGTTTGCAGAGTTTGATGGCTCCCTCGTCGGAGAAGTTGTACGTATATTTCTTTCCCACAGCTTCGAGGGCAACTTCCAACAGACCATCCCAGTTTAATGAAATGACGATGTCACGCTCATGCAATTGGGCTGCGAAGTCTATGTAAAGCTGCGGGACGGACGATATGGATGGAGTTCGTTCAGCAATCGTCTTTGCGAGGTAGAAACGCAGGGCGAGCTTTTCGCGGCTCCCGTTATCGCACCATCGTTCGCCGCCGCCATATTCTCGAAGCTCAATGAATTCAAGGAACGTACAGAGTTCGGAGAAGCTAATTGTGGATAGATCAAGAGCATCGTCTGTCGATCCAGCGCATGCCTTCGCGTAGTTCTCGACACGCGAATAGATGCCAGGGCACTCAGTCGAGAACTTGTTCATAGCCTTGGCGAGTAGCTCTTCGGTCAGAGGTATACCTGCTGCGGCAGAAAAGCCCGCGCCAAGAATGAATAAGCGATTCTGCTTCACGTACTGTTCAAAATGAGTGCGATCTGGCTCAGACACGCGAGACACCTAATGCTTCCGCGCACCGCGAGCGGCCCACACGCGGCTTTTCGGCTTTTTCACGTCTGCCACCGGGCAGCGATGCGGTGGCGCGGCGGGTTAGGCCTCAGGTCACGATGACTGCTTTGGGTGCGCCGGCTTTCCATAAGTAGATATCGAACACGCGTCGTTGAAACCATTCAGCCTTAGCGCTCTCACGGATCTCGCGGTCTGCCTCCGGCGACTTTGCGAGACGGTTCGCACGAAGGCTCAAACGATCGCACGCCGTGGCAACTTCGTCTCGTCGCCGAGAGTAAGCCGCGTGCCACAACTCCAAATAGGCATCGTAGTCTCCGTGCGGCGCATTGAGCGCTAGTCGCGCCTGGCTATCGTGAATGATCACAACGTCTCGGCGAAGGAGCCAAAGGAACTTTGTTGCCGCCGAGAGCAAGTCGCGATTCCCATAGGGCCGCCCAAGATCGCGACGGAGGCTCCTGACGACGGTACCGAGATTTTCCTCAGTTAAGGCACCAGTGGCGAGCCGATCCAGCACATCGAGCACGGGCTGCAGGCGTGGGATGCCTGCTCCCACGTCAAAGGTACGTTTGAAGTTTCGCGAGATCTTGAAGTATCCGCCGGCGCGCTGGAGAGCAGCCAATCGCTGCTGCGTGTCCGAGCCGGCCAAGGCAGTGACGAACGAGTGCTCGGTATCGGTCCAGTAGCCCGCGTATTCAAGAGCGCAGTCTTCGAGGTGGGTTCGCGACATAGTCAAGTTGATGCCTAACGCCCCCGCTCAAGGGCCGCTGCCCAGCCGAGGCCTTTCGGATCCAGGCAAGACCGCATGCGGGCAGCGGTCACGTGGAGCGGTTTGTTAGGCGCTGGAACTCTTGGGGGAATCACTCTACTTTTTCCCATCTTTCTTTTCTACACAGCGTCGTCTTGATCCTGGACAGTATCTCCACACTGCGAAGATCCGTACAGCTTTCAATTGCGCTCTGCAGCCGCAGCCCTAACTATCTTCAGTACATCCGTCAATAGATCGACCCTTCCCGGTGAGGGCGGAAGAGAGAAAGGAAGCGGGTGGGCGACTCCCTGTAAATAACCACTGGTTTGCGTAATAGCGACGGCCAAAGCAACATCGAGTTCTGGAAAGTAATACGACCACGTGTTCAAAAACCCCCCATGCCCCCACCCTTGTACTCCGTCCATCTCAGTGAAGTATATTCCAACACGATACCTCCCTTGATTCGGCGCGACCACGGTCGAGAGCATGAGAGCCAACGTCTCAGACTTGTGGTACACTTTGCCGGTGAACAATCCCCGCAGGAAACGAGTGAGGTCCTGGGTGGTTGCGACCAGTCCCCCGCCGCCATAGAGGTCATATGAGGGATCCGTCGTGTAGGTGTCGGTGGTCCCCATATACTGGTGAGCGCGGGGTGCGGCTCCCGGCGGGACAGATTCTAAAGTCTCAAACCACGTGGAGGTAAGGCCCAAAGCGTCGTAGTTGAGAAGTCGACGGAAGGCTTCTCCCAAGGGGAGGGCAGTGTCGCGTTCAATGATCTCACCCAGGAGAATATAGCCGGTGTCGGAATAGTGATAAGTTTCGCCCGGCCTGCCATAGGGCCGACCATAGTCTACGGCGAGACGGAGTTGCTCAAGACGCGTCCAGCGTTTGTTAGGATCTGAGACCTTTTGGTAGAACATAGGATCGTCAGCGTAGTCGTACAGGCCGCTTGTATGTGTGAGCAAGTGGCGGATCGTTATCGCACGACTGTCATAGCCGCCCGCGGAGAGGATCTCAACGAACTCGCTCGGTAGGTGACTAAGAATGGGATCATCGAGTGTAAGCCCCCCATCTTCGACCAGACGAAGCGTGGCGGCTGCGGTGTAGGTCTTGGTAATGCTGGCAATGCGAAAAGGGTTGGCGGGTATGAGCCGAACGCCAGACGTCCGATCGGCGACACCAGCAGCGCCACTCCAGGAAAGACCCAGGCGAGGAGCCTCCACGTGCAGTGAGATCCCTGGGACATCGGCATGGACAGTAAGGAAGTTGTCCAGGAGCGCCTGCAGCCGTGCCTCAACAGTGTGGGGGCGCTCTTCAGAAGTGCCCCGCTGAGACGGCTGACTCGAGTGGGGCTCTTGCTGCGGGTTTGATTGACACGCAGCGAGCATGACTAGTAGCGTTGTCCCCAGCAGCAATCGACTGATCATATCACCTTCTAAAGTCGGCATCCTTTTGTATCCTGCAGCTAAGGACCTACCTTCACTCTCGAGTGCAACAAGGGTTCTCACAGCTGTGCGCCTAACGCTAAGGATTTAATCCGCGCTGCGGCGGAATGCAACACGTGGAGTGAA
>CAZGBQ010000067.1:0-19851 GCA_964524045.1 uncultured Acidobacteriaceae bacterium | reverse complement strand
CCCACGGGTCAAGCTGGCAATCGGACGGGCAGTGCTCCTGACCAAAGGAACGGGTATTTCTTGAAGGGGGACAGGTGGAAGAAGCATCTCCCCTTGCTTACCGAGGGGAGAGGTGCTAGCCTCGGTTACCGAGGACATAAAGATGAGCAAGCCTTCGGATTTGGTGCAGGGCACGTTGGACATGTTGCTGCTGAAAATTCTGGCGCTTGAGCCGAGGAACGGCTTTGCCGTCAGTCAGCGGTTAAAGCAGGTGTCTGGCGACGTGTTGCAGGTCAGCGACGGCTCGCTGTACCCAGCCTTGCACAAGTTGGAACAAGAGGGCTGGATTACAGCCGAGTGGAAAACTTCAGAGTATGGACGGCGGGCGAAATATTATTCGCTCACGCGGCTGGGGCGGCGACAGCTCGAAAAAGAAGCAGACAACTGGGGCAGGCTTTCGAGCGCGATTTCGCGGGTCATTAAGATTAAAGAGGCCTGAGCGTCGCGCGGCGCGAAACGGAGGTTGGAGATGCGACCGGAGCATTGGCTGTTCACGATTCCGCTACGGTTAAGGTCATTGTTTCGCTGGGCGCAGGCGGACCAGGAATTGGACGAGGAGCTGCGCGACCACCTCGAACGAGCTACCGAGGAATATGTCGCGCAAGGGATCACGCAAGAAGAAGCGCATCGCCGCGCGCGACTCGACCTGGGCGGTATCGAGCAGACCAAAGAGAAGTGCCGCGACGCTCGCCGAGTGAACTGGATTCAGGAATTCGTTCAGGATTTGCGCTTTGGTCTCCGCATGCTGCGCAAGAATCCCGGCTTCACGGCGGTCGCTGTGCTCACTTTAGCGCTGGGTATCGGGGCGAACACGGCGATCTTCAGCGTTGTGAATGGCGTTCTTCTTAAGCCCTTGCCCTTTCCCGAGTCGGATCGACTAGTCGAAGTTATGCGCGGCCTCAAATCTGGAAATGATGAGACCGTTGAGGCTAGTAAGTTTATTTTTTGGCAGCAACATGGCCGGGCCTTCGAGGCAATGGCCGCCTTCGACATCTTTGGGACCGGTTTCAACTTGGCCTCAGGAGGTCAGACTGAGCACGTCACGGGGGTGCGGGTTTCGGCAGACTTTTTCCGAGTAGTGGCTGTTCCGCTCGCAATTGGCCGCGGTTTTACGGCGGAGGAAGAACGTCCCGGCGGCGCCAGTGTCGCCGTTATTAGCAACAATCTCTGGAAGCTCCAATTTGGCGGCGATCCGTCGATCATCGGCAGAACGATCTTGCTGAATGACGAGAATTATGCAGTGGTGGGCGTCATGCCGGTTGGTTTTGAATCGCGTCCCTCTGCTGGCATTTGGGTGCCGCTTCGCCCAGTGTTCAACCCGCAAAATGATGGCGGCCCGCTATTCATCGTCTTGGGGCGGTTGAAACCAGGTGTAACGCTAAAGACCGCGCAGTTTGACATGAAGCGAGTCGGGGAGGAATTTCGCACTAGTTTCCCAGGTTTCGTGGGAAAGGACGAAAGCGTCGCAGTAGTTGACTATCAGACGCATCTGGTCGGCGATGTGCGCCCTGCTCTTTTAATACTGTTGGGTGCGGTGGGCTTTGTGTTGCTGGTCGCCTGCGGTAATGTCGTCAATCTGCTGCTGGCGCGGGCAACGACTCGCAGCAAAGAGATCGCGATCCGTATTGCTTTGGGAGCGGGACGTTCACGGCTTGTCCGGCAATTGCTCACCGAAAGCGCATTGATTGCAATGGCAGGAGGTGGGCTGGGCCTGCTGCTTTCCAAAGGGTGCTTGCTTGGACTTTTGCGAATAGCTCCGGGAAGCCTCCCTCAATTTTCGACAATCCACACTGATCAGCGTGTTCTTGGGTTCACGCTCGCCGTCGCGTTTCTTACGACGCTCATGTTCGGGCTTGCGCCCGCGCTCGAGATGTCCGGAACTGATACAAATAATTCGTTGCGAGAAGGAGCGGGACGTGCCACAGGGAGCCTCCGTCACACTCGGCTCCGTGACATTGTGGTCGCGGTGGAGATCTCGCTTTCGCTAACCCTGTTGGTCGGAGCGACGCTTTTGATTCGCACTTACGCCAACCTTCGCGGGATCAATCCGGGCATTGACCCTCGAAACGTCCTCACCATGAAACTCTCATTGTCGGGACGCAAATTCGAAACCACATCTGCTACTTCGGAGTTCTTCCGGAAAATCGTTGACCGCACAGAAAATCTACCCAGAGTCGATGCCGCTGCATTTGTTACGGTGCTCCCGCTGGAACAAGGACCCGACCAGCCATTCCAAATCGACGGGCGAAGGGATAATGAGTCCGGGGATGCCCAGCTTCGCGCCATCACCCCGGATTATTTTCGCGCCGTGAGGGTCCCCTTGCTCCAAGGTCGGTTCTTCACCGACAACCCGCAATCACAAGGGGTGGTGATCATTAATGAAGCGCTTGCTCGCCAATATTTTCGTGGCGTGTACCCTATCGGAGAGCATTTGAATATCACGGGAGGCGCTGCGACGGGACCACGCACCATTATCGGTGTGGTCGGAGACATCCGCGAGGATGGCTTGGATAATGCGCCGCCGCCCACACTTTTCGTTCCCACAGCGCAACTCGATAACGAATTCACACAACTCATGAACAAGGTTGTCGCTACGAGCTTCGTGGTTCGGACAAGAGCAGCCCCCATGAGCGTTGCCGCTGAGGTCCAAAGGGAAGTATTTGCCGCGGGCGGCGACGTGGCCGCATTCGATTTCCGCCCTATGGAAAGCGTGCTTGCTGGCTCCATCGTGCGCCAAAAATTCAACATGTTTCTGCTTGGCACGTTTGCGGGAATGGCCCTCACGTTGTCTGCGGTCGGCTTGTACGGAGTGATTTCCTACGCGGTTGCTCGGCGCACTCACGAAGTCGGTATTCGCATGGCACTCGGCGCAGAGCAGGCTGATGTTCTACGTCTGATCGTCGGACAGGGAATGAAAGTGGTCGCGATTGGTCTCGCCCTGGGCATAGGCTTGGCTCTGCTCTCGATCCGCCTGATTTCGAGCTTGTTGTTCGCGGTCCGTCCGACGGACCCGGCTACATTAGCCGCCGCATCACTGGGATTACTTGTTGTGGCTTTTCTGGCGACATATATTCCCGCTCGGCGCGCGATGCGCGTCGATCCGATGGTCGCTCTGAGATACGAGTAACGGCAGAAATCCGCTGACTTTCCCACGCCGCAAGCCACAATCCCTTTCGACACACAATCGCTGACAAACCTACAACCCGGATCAAGATCGTGCTGGAACGCGCGGGCTTGGTCCTCAACCACTTCGAAAGTGATCCGCGAGGCTACGCCGTGTACCTGGATCTGCCCGATGGCTCCTACAACAGCTTCGGGGGACGGGAATACGGCTACGGCATTCGGGAGGAGCCGCGCGAACTACCATAGTTCAGCTCACGAATTACAATTCAACTCCTTGCGACGGCGACGCGGCCGCGGCGCCGGCTGCGATTCGTCACTTGCGCCATCATGGGCAGTCCGCCCAGTTCCAGCAGCAATTTGCGAAGCCGGTAGCGTTCTTCGAGGTCCATATCGACGAATTCGAAGGCCATGGCCTGTGGCCGAGCGCCGCGCACGATCGCCTGGGCCTTGATGTGGCGAACACCGTGCGAAAACTTCAGACTCAGCAACGATCCGGGCGCGAGGTGCCGCTCTCCCGAACCAATCCCGCCGCCTAGATTCAATTCCGGGATGCTCAGGCGGAAATTTTCGCGGAGATTCGTGGTTACGGCGGTGAGATTGCGCGTCAGTTTCAGGCGCGCGTAACGGCGCTGCCGGATCACCGAGGCATTCGCTTCGGGATCGGCGGGCTCGAGAGCCAATTCCTTGCGGTCAAATCCGCTGGCCGCCACTCTTTCCATTCCCACGATCTTGTCCACATGGAGAAGCGCCTGCGCGGCGGCAATTCTCATTTCGTTGGGATACACCCAGCGCCACACTTGCTTGGTTTCCAGGATGTGCATCAGCAACGGGTTCGACGCGGAGGCCCGCAAGCGTCCGAGAGCTTCGATGGCTTTGACGCGCGTGAAACCCGGAGTTTCGTCGTCCTGCACCAGCCCGATGAGCTTTGGGATGCACGCGGCCTGGCCGCTCATGCCCATCTCGTCGATGGCCAGCGGGCGGATCATGGCATCCAGCGAATCGTAGATCGCAACCAGCAACCGCACTCTCTCCTCAGCCGGAGCGGCGGAAAGCTGCCGGACGGCGCGGTCATGCGCGGAACGCGGCCATTGCGCCAGCCGCACCGGCAAAATCTTTTCCACGCTCGCGGGCGCCAGTTGGCTCAAAAGGCCGATGGTCTCGACCGCTTCGCCCGGCGGAGCAGTCTGGAGCGTCTCGGTCAGCCGTTGCGTGGCATCTTCTCCGAGGTCGCGAAGCAGGCTCGACAACAATTCGCAATCTTCGCGGAACCCGCAATGCCCAAAGCGGTTCGTCACGTAATGGATGGTGGCCTTCGGCATCAGGGTCAGGATATCCATCATCCCGTCCGCAATTTGCCCGGTGCGCATGGCTTCTTCGATGAATTCCGGCAGCCGCTCTTCCGCCCCGATGCGCGGCCGCAGGCTCTGCGACGATCCCGGTCTTTGCGCTTCCACGCTTTCCAGCGAAGCCAGCGCCTGCTGCATCGCCGGATAGCAACGCTTCGAAGCCGCTTCCTGGCTCAATCGCACGAACGCGGCGCCGACCAGCGTCTGCAATTCCGGCTCGCGCTCGATGGCCAGTTGGTTGCCCACGCGCCGGATAGCTTCCATCAACGCGCTGCCGTCTCCGCTGCCATACAATTCGCCCAAATCCGAAAGCCCGATTGCCGTGGTGCGACGCGCTTCCGGCTCTTCCAGTCCGATGCACGCGGCGTATTTCATCAAGATTTCGTTCGCCGTCTTCAACTCGCCGCGCCGCAACATTTCTTCCAGGAACCCGCGCACGTTCCTTGGCGGCACGCACCACGCTTCATCGGAAGTGAGCACTTCTTTCTTGTTTTCTTCCGGCACCTGCTCCCAGAATTCCTGGTCCAGCAGCTCCGTGTAGGACTGCACGGAGAGGCCCGCTTGCGCCATCATCTGTTCCTGCGAAGAAAGAATCTTGCGCAGTGCTTCAATTTCCGTGTTCATGCGGTCCAACAGTTGCTTCACCGCATTCACGCGCAGCTCGCCCTTTTCGTAGCTGTCTAGCGCGAACCGGATCGCCACATGCTCCGCCAGCTTCAGCAGCATCGGCTTGTCGGGCTTCGCGTCGGGAGCCTGCGCCGCCAGTCCTGCCAATGCCTGCTGCAGCGTGAACTGTGCCCGCACGGGCATTGCGCTCAGCCGCGATTGGAACGTCGGCACGTCCATGCGCGAGTCGGGATCTTTTCGCGACTTCCCTAACGCGGCGAACAGTCCTAGCATCGAGCGAACGTCTTCTTCTTCGACAGCAAACCCGCCACCGCCGGCGCCTCCTGATCCAGGCAAGCTGGGCCCGCCACCCTTTTCGCCTCGCAGCATGGCCGACGCGGCAACCCATCTTCCCGGCGGCCCAGCGGCGGTTCCTCCGCCGACAGCGACCCCGCCCGCGGCAACGCCAGATCCCGCCGCGCTCCCTACTCCGCCGCCGTCACCTGTTCCGGCTCCGCCAACAAAACCGCCACCCGATCCTCCGCCTGGGCCGCCAGCCCCTGTCCCGGTTCCTGCTCCTCCTCCCGCTCCACCGCCTCCGCCGCCACCCGATCCTCCGCCTGCATCCCACAAACCTCCGCCGCCTGCGCCTGTTCCGCCCCCGCCTCCAGAACCGGGCGCGCCACCACCACCCCCCATTCCTCCGCCGCCCAATCCAAATCCTGGGCCAGCGCCTCCGGGACCGTGTCCCGGCCCGCCCATTCCTCCTCCGCCGCCTCCCCCACCGGCGCGCGAACTTTCTGCCGCCAAAATCATTTGCAGCAGCTTGTTCGGATCTTCAAAAAAATCTCTCAGCTTGTCGCCTGACGCGCCCAGGACTTTGGACGTCAGTTGCGCCGCCACTTTGAT
Source organism: uncultured Acidobacteriaceae bacterium (assembly GCA_964524045.1). GTDB lineage: Bacteria > Acidobacteriota > Terriglobia > Acidiferrales > UBA7541 > Acidiferrum. Next base: position 13,828 of record CAZGBQ010000067.1, on the reverse strand, counting down.
TCCCGCTATTGAGGAGTCTTCCGCCACGTAGCGAATCTCATTCACCTTGATGCTGGTGTCTCCGGCGAGCGCGGCTTTCAATTGTTCGGCCAATGCGGAAGGTTTCGCGTTTCCGCTGGGAAATGCGCGCACAAATCGCGCGAATTGTGGCTGCGATAATCCCGGCGAGAAGTGAATGCTGGCGATACCGGAAGTGGTGAGCAGTTGCGCGAAGCTTTTTTCTCCGGCGGATGAGCCTAGCGGCACGCCGTCCAGCAGAATCTGGCTTCCCGAAGCGCCCAGCAGCACGCCGCTCCCGCCACTGTCTTGCAGCGCCTGGCGCAGCTCTTTCCACGCGGTTTCAAACTGCTGCGCCGTTTTCACGTGGCCAAACTCGTACAGCCGCGCAAATTTCAGCAGAATGTTCAGGCTGCGGACAAACGCCCGCGCCCCGCCATGCATTTCAGGACTCATGCCAATCCCAACGTTCTAACGTTTCTCTTTCCTTCTGCAATCCTCTAACGCTTTAACATTCAAACGTTTTGGGCCCTACGCCCTCTCCGCTCTAATTCTTTCCCCAACCCTCTAACTGGCCATCCTACAAGGATAGCCATCCTGAGCGAGCGCAGCGAGCCGAAGGATATCTCCCTTGCCTAATCCTAATCCCTAATCTCTACTCACCAACCACTAATCCCTCTTCCGCTGTACCCTTCTCAATAACAGATTTACAGCCCCCTTGGAAACACTTCGCGTTTAGTCCCCCTGCGGCGGGTGCCCTTGCGATATAGGCTAAATCGCGATAGCGTTGAGCAATGAGCGATTTACGAGATGAAATAGACGGCCTCTCTAAGGCTCAGAAGGCGGAATTGTTGGAGGTGGTCTGGGAAAGCCTGGAGGCGGACGCGTTGTCGCCCACCGAAGCGCAACGCGCTGAACTGGATCACCGCATCGCGCGTCATGAGCAAAATCCTTCCGATGTCATCCCCTGGGATAAAGTCAAAGCCAACCTTTTTAAGAGACCGTGATGTTGCCGGTCGTCTGGCTGCCCGAAGCAGACGCGGATTTGTTGGAAGCGCGCGCCTGGTACGACAGGATAAGCACGGACCTTGGCGAGCGTTTCGCATTGGCCGTCGAAGCCACCATTGAGGCAATTGCGCTCCATCCTCTGCAATTCCCTGTCGGTCAAGCCCGCGCTCACCCATCTCTGGAGTACACTAGTGGATTCCAAATCGCCGAACGTCGAAGCGCTCCGACAGCCCTCTAAGCAGGATCCAGGCGCCAGGGCCTTTTTCGAGCACGCCGCCGGCCCGAGAGCGAGATCCTCTGGATCTGACTTTCCGTGGATTACACTGTGGGCACAGCACTTTGCTTGACAGTATGGAGTAACCGAGAATATAAGTAATCGCACATGACCCCCGAAAGCTGGTTCAAAATTGCACTCCCGGCATATCCAGTGCTGTTTACGATAATAGGAGTGTGGCTCTATTGGGGGGACAACCCCGCTCCACTCTTGGCTCCATCGATAGCGTTTTGGGGCGTCGTCGTTCTTTTCTATTCGTTCTCCCATATTTACGTCGTGGAGAATAGATACTACCCTCTTTATCTCATCATGGGGGTGACCGTGTTATGGGTAGTATCAGCTATCACATCTCATAACCTCGGAAGATTCGTATCGTCAAGTCGCTATACTGGTTTGGGTTCTCTCATGCGAAACAAGGATTTTTGGTATGCTTATCTTTGTGCAATTCTTTCGTCCGCTGCTGGTCTAGGACACTTCGTTCGCTACGAACCCTTAATAGTCAAGCAGGTTGAAAAGGCCCGTATCAGCAGCGAATCAGGGGCAGGATAAACATGGGATACGATCTATTTCTTTTTTGTTTGACGGCGGCAGGAATTTTGACCGTGGCGATCTTCTCGTACAAGATTGCTCGTAGTCGTGTCTATCCAATCGACATTGTTCGACGCATAAGTACGCCTCGAACAGTTGATGAAGAAGAGAACTACGCCTTCGAACGATTTGCACTATTAGCAGAGGGTTGTTCGGATACAGAGCAAATTGCACAGCATTTCGGTGTTTCCGAAAATACGGTTCGACTCCTTGTTTCTCAGAAAAGTTTGAAACCGAAATCTGTTGTTATTAAAACCAGGTCTTATGGAGGGGAAAGAATCGAGTGGGGCAGAAGAGGGTGGCACTATTCTCAACTCAGTCTCCCTTCCCAAGATCACCCTTCGGCAGAACACGACGCTTCACTCGAAAAAAAAGTTGCTGAACTAGGTCGAACCGTGGAAGAGCAAGAAAAGAGAATTAGGCAATTGGAGGTTCAATCCGTGCAATCGGCCTTGGAACCACAAGAATCGGATGCCGATAAGCTTCAAGCAGCAGAGAATCAGACCATTCATTAAACTTCGATGCCAAACATAGACCTCGACAATTGGATTGTCAGTGTATCTGGTCGCCTCAACCACGAGTGGGACTTCGCCTTTTATAAGAACAACGGTGAAATAGCCAACCGAGTGCGTGCTGAATTAGGTTCACACATAAGGGAAATAGCGATTGATAGCGATGGTGATATAGACGCTAAGACCGAGCATTACGGAACTTTGTTCATCACTCCTAACGGAGTCCTAGCAGGTGGCTGGTTGACAAATGTAAAAGGTCTTTCAGAACCGGGAGAGGATTTTGTAGGTTTTGGTCAATTAATGGAATCGGCGTACAAGATTAAGGGACCATTCACGATTGACAGTTATGGAGTCAGACTATTTCTCAGCTTTTCCCCAGAAAATACTGTGAGCCTGTTGCGAAGTCAAAGCTTTGATAGTTCTCTGCGCTCGATCTTTAGTGAAAGGACACCTTCCGACATTCAATCGCTGAAATTTTCAACAAAGTACGTCCGTGAGAAATTTCTGGACTCAATAGACCTGGAAGCCTCCCCGAAAGACATCCAGATTCGGTATTCTCGTGATTCTGTTGGGACGAATTTCGTTTCTTTTCGTACATTTCTCAGCGCTGTCGATTTCAAAAGCATCATTGATGATTTACGGCCTCTTTGCGAACCCCTTGCTTCGGTTGAACCACGGAAACGGTTTAGGTTTGGAGCACGCGCAGCCGAACTAAAGCAACCGTAGAACCACGGGCGGGTGGGGCATGGGCCGAGCCCCGATACCAACTCTCAACTCTCAGCCGCTGGCCGTCAAACTCTTCTCTTCCCCTCTTCAAAACGTTCCAAGCTTCAAACCTTCCAAGGTGCAACGTTCAGACGATTTTTTCGCCAATCACAAGTCATGCCAGTTACGAGTCACTACCGCAGGTCACCATCGCAGGTCACCGAGGCGTCACGAGGTGTCCATCTCCTTGCGTTTTGAGAGTAGAATCAGGACGAAGCACTATGACCGACCAGCCCCCATCGGATCGCTTCAAGACGGAGATGCCGCAAATTCCGGGCGTTTCTTCGCCTGGCGAGCACGTGTCTACGACCGTCAGTCCCGCCGCCAAACTGGTCATCGGACTTCTCGCCGTGCTGCTGGTGGTATTCGTGGGAGCGCGCTGGGCGCTCCGCCCGAAACACGTCGAACCTAAAGCCGCGGACCAACAACCGCAAATCGAAGTGCCTTCTCCTGCTCCTGACCCGAGCACGCTGATGCCGCACGCCACGGAAACCGATCCAGCCATTGCTGGGGTCGACGAAATGGCCAAACCTTGGTCTTCCAAAGAATTCTACTTTCGAGGGAAAACCTCCGGCGGGGACACTCCTGCTGTGCTGATCCGCCTGCCGAGCGGGTCCGCGGCGCAAGCCACCGGCTATTGGGCGATTTCTCTGAACTCGCCGTTTGGAAATTGCAAGCTCGAATACGTCACGGACTTGCGGAAACTGCAAACCGATTACGGCTTTCGCGCGGCCCATCCTATGGTCGGCAACCCGTGCAGCCGGACGGTGTTCGATCCGCTGAAGATGAGCAGTCTCCCCGGGAATGTGTTCGCGCGCGGAGGCATCGTGCAGGGATCCGACTTGCGCCCGCCGCTCGGCGTTGAGATCCAAGTGCGCGGCAAAGACATCCTGGCCGTCCGCGCGGAGTGATGTCAGTTTTCAGTTTTCAGTTCAGCGCCAGTTTTTGACGCCCGGCCAGAGAGTCTGCAGGTTGCCGTGCACACCGCGGCAGAGAAGAATGGGGCGCGTCTCATAGAAATAAGCGTACGGAACGTCAACGGCCGCGGCGACTTCGACGGAAGCGAAGAATCTGCGGGCGTCGGCCTCAGGCACGCCAACGAGAATTGCAACCTCCCCAGTGTAACTACCAGGACCCCACAAAAAGTAGTTTTGGTGGCCGCTGATGGCCTTGGGCAAGCCGTAGCGCGCGCCGAAGAAATCGACGGCGCCCGCCTGTCCATAGTTGTTGCAGAAGATCGCAGCCTTCGCTTGCTCTGCTGGAGTGAGCGAATGGTAGACGCGAGCGATCGCGGCAACCTGCTCTTGCCAGGGAAGTTCGTCGGCGTAGTACTGCGGGAGTGGCGTGCCAACGAAACTGCGTTCGGTGGGTTTCGGCTGCAGCGGGGAATGCGACTGGAAACGCACAAAGGCATCGAGAGGCAAAACAGGGATGACTAGGGGCAGCACGAGAGCGATTCCGATTACGAGCCAGGCAAAGCAAATTGGCTTGAAAATCGCGAAGAGTTTTGCGCGCGGTTCGACTTGAAGGGATGTTGCGGGCGGCGAGGAGCGGCGTGAAGCAAGCAAGCGCTCGAAAGCGACGCCGCCCGCCGCGAGAATTATCGTATAGGCAGGTGCCGAGTAGTAATCCTTCCCGTGTGAAAGGAAGAAAAACGCGATAACGATGAGGAAAGTCCAGGCGAACACGCGATAGGGCGCGAGCGTGCGGGAGAAGAGAAGAAAGAGCAGTCCGGCCAGCCAGAACGGCAGCGTAAATGGATTCATCATCACAATTTGCTGAGCGAAATAGGGGACGAACGGGTAGGCGATGTCTTTGCCGGTGACGCGAATATTGTGCATCAGTTCGAGAAAGGGCCAATGATGCTGGATGTTCCAGATCAGGTTAGGAAGAAAGATCAGCAACGCGACGGCACCGCCCGCGAGAAGCCAGGGTGCGAAGAGAAGTTTACGCTGAGAGGTGAGAAGCAGGCCAAGAAGAAGGGAGAACGCAAAGATGGACGTGGAGTACTTGTTTTCGAGTCCAAGGCCAGCGATGGCGCCGAAGGCAAGCCACAATCTCGGATTTTGCGTCTTGATCATGCGGAGGATCACGTAAGCACAGCCAGTCCAGAACAAAGGCTCGAAGGCGTTCATCGCGAATTGATGATCGATGACCCACCAGACCGCGGGAGTAGCGGCGAGCAATGCGGCGAGCGCAGTGCCAAAACGCTGGGCACCAAGTTCGCGGGCGAGTGCGGCGATCAAGGTGATGCGCGCGACGCCTGCCAGCGCGGGCCAGAAAATCAACGCGGGGAGCGATGTGCCGAGCGTGTGACGGCCGATCCAAGCGATGAGCGGGAAGAGTGGCGGCAAATCAACGTAGCCGAAGGCGAGATGGTCGGCGCAAGCAAGGTAATACAGCGCATCGCGGAAGTAGCCATAGCGTGCGGCGGTAGCCAGGTGCAGCGCGAAGTAAACGAACGCGATGAGGTAGACCCACGGCGATAGGGAAAGCCGCGGAGCAGAGTCATCGTGGAGCGGCGCGGAAGACATTACTGAGGAATCGGCGGGCAGCCGGGAAATTCGTGCTGAGACGTGTTGCCGATGTAGCCAAGATCGGCGATGCCGATTTTGCTGGTGTAGTAGCCATCGCACGTGAGATTGCGGAGAAAAGCAAAGAAAGAAACGCCAGGGCCGAGTGAAGGATCCTGCTTGGCGTTTTTGCGGAAGGCAATGAGGTCGAGGACTTCTTTCTTTTGTTCCGGAGCGCACTCGAGAAAAACCTTGCCGTAACGGTCGACACAGGAATTGTCGAGCCAGGAGAGGCCGCCGCCGAGCCGCAATTGAAACTTTTCGTTTTCGCTGGTGAGGAGGTCGATGAATTCGGGAGCGCCGGCTTCGACGGCGCCGCCGGACTTCTCGTCCTTGGGAAGGATGATGTCGCAAAGGGCGACGAGCAAAGCGTATTGCGGCGCGGAGAAATATTTGGGAGCGTACTTCCCTGTTGAGGACGAAGACTTTTCTTTCTGGACCATCTGGTGGACGTAGGCGGCGGCTTCGGCGGGGATGACTTGAAGCACGGAGCCGACAGCGGCACCAACGGCAAGGGTGCGAAGAATGTCGCGGCGAGAGATGGATTCGTTAGGCATCAGAGGTTGCCCTTTCTGGCTTCGTCAAGGAGGTATTCGGAGGTCCGCCACGAAAGCGCCATGATGGTGAGCGTGGGATTCTTGTCGGGATTCGTGACAAGGGACGCGCCATCGGTAACAAAGAGATTCTTGACATCGTGGGCCTGGCAAAAGCCGTTGAGAACGGAGGTCTTGGGATCGGCGCCCATGCGGGCGGTGCCAACCTCGTGAATGATCTTGCCGCCAGGTTCAATGCCAAAGGGCAGATCGCCATGGATGGAAGTCTTAGTGCGGTATTCGCCGCCCATGGTTTCGACGATGGAGCGAAAGGTTTCCTGCATATCCTTGGCCTGGAGCAGCTCGTAATCGGACCATTTGAAATGAAAGCGCAGAACCGGAATGCCCCATTGATCGACGACATCGGGATCAATTTCGCAATAGGTATCGGGATTGGGAAGCATTTCGCCACGGCCGGCGAAGCCAATGTAGCAGCCGTAGACCTTGCGCGCGCGCTGCTTTAGCGAAAGGCCGTAGCCTTCTTCTTCGTGATTGAGATCGTTGAACATGCCGACGCCGGGCATGTCGCGGCCGCCGCCAAACTCGATGTGATAGCCACGCGGGAAATCGTTCTTGCGGTCAAATTTCCACCAGGGCATGTACATGTGCATGCCGCCGACGCCGTCGTGATTGTGAGGAGGAGTTTTTTCGAGCTGCGGAAAGTAGCCGTAGCCGCCGCTGCCGACCGAATCCATGAGGTATTTGCCGAGCGCGCCGGAAGAGTTGGCGAGACCGGCGGGAAATAGCGTGGATTTGGAATTCAGCAGCAGGCGCGTGGATTCGCAAGCGCTGGCCGCAACGACGATGGCGCGCGCGTTGACGCGCTTTTCGGAGCGTGACGCTTTGTCGACGTAGGAGACGCCGGTGGCCTTACCGTCTTTGTCGACGAGGATTTCGCGAGCCATCGCGCCAGTGACAAGCGTGAGCTTGCCCGTTTTTAGTGCGGGCGGGAGAAGAACCTGGCTGGAGCTGAAGTTCGACGCGGTGATGCAGCCGCGGCCACATTGTCCGCAATAGTGGCAGGGGGTACGGCCATTGACGGATTCTGTGAGGATCGCAAGGCGCGAAGGAATACAGGTAACGTTGAGTTTGTCGCAGGCTTTCTTGACCATTAGTTCGGTGCAGCGAGGCTTGGGCGGAGGAAGAAAGACCCCGTCGGGCGCGCTGGACACGTTTTCTTTGGTGCCGAAGACGCCGATGTAGGACTCCACTTTGTCGTAGTAGGGCGCTATGTCTTCGTAAGTGATAGGCCAATCGTCGCCGAGGCCGTCGCGCGTTTTGGATTTGAAATCGACAGGAGCGAAGCGCAAAGCGATGCGGCCCCAATGATTGGTGCGGCCGCCAACGATGCGGGAGCGAAACCACTGGAAGTTCGAGCCGGGAGCGGAGGTGTACGGCTCGCCATCGATTTGCCAGGCACCGTTGGGGGCAAGGAATTCGCCGAAATTCTCGCGAGCGTGGCCGCCAACGCCCGCGCCGCGATGCGCAAGTTCGTAGGGCCAGGTAAACATTTTGAAGTCTTTTTCGGGGACGACGTTAGGGCCGGCTTCAAGAAGAACGCAGCTCAGGCCGCCTTCGGTGAGGATTTTCGCGGCCATGCCTCCGCCGGCGCCGGAACCGATAATGCAGACGTCGTATTGCTTCGGTGAACGAATGACCTGAGCCATTTTGAAACTGCTCCTTGAATTCGGCCACTACAAATTGTTCTTCTTCATTTCGGAAACGGCAAAATCGCAGGCGCGGGCGGTGAGCGCCATGTAGGTCAGCGACGGGTTGACACACGAAGAAGAAGTCATGCACGCGCCGTCGGTCATGAAAAGATTCTTGGCGTCGTGCGCCTGATTGTGCGCGTTAAGAACGGACGTCCGAGGATCGCGGCCCATGCGGGCGGTGCCCATTTCATGGATAGCCAGGCCCGGAGCGCTAATGTCCTGATAAACCTGGATGTCTTTGGCGCCGGCGGCACCGAGCATTTCTGCCGCCTGAATGGCGACGTCTTTGGACATGGCGCGCTCGTTTTCGCTCCATTCACAATGGATCTTGAGCGTGGGAATCGCCCAAGCGTCGAGCTTTTCTTTGTCAACTTCAACGTAGTTGGCGTGATTGGGCAAACACTCGCCGAATCCGCCCACGCCAAAACGCCAGGGGCCCGGCTGCCTGAGCGCATGCTTGAAATCAGCGCCGACACCGGTCATCCACATGCCGCGTGACCAGCCTTCGCGGTGCCCGCCGCCTTGATAGCCGTAGCCGCGGATAAAATCCTTTTGCTTCGTATTCACATTGCGAAAGCGCGGGATGTAAATTCCATTCGGGCGATTGCCGAAAGGCATTTTGTCTTCGTGGCCGGGCATCATGCCGTTGGCGCCACCGCCCATGTGGTGGTCCATAAGATTGTGGCCGAGCTCGCCGCTCGAATTGGCAAGTCCATTGGGAAATTCCGGCGTCGGGGAATTGAGAAGAATGCGCGTGGACTCGAGAGTCGAGGCGCAGAGAAAGAAGACGCGGCCTTTGAACTCGATGGCACTCTTCGATTGCGCGTCGATGACGCGCACGCCCGTGACGCGGCGCGTTTTCGAATCGAAGACGAGGCTGTGAACGACACTAAAGGGGCGGATGGTGAGGCGGCCCGTTTTCTGCGCGGCAGGAAGCGTGGAATTCAGGCTGCTGAAATAAGATTGCGTGATGCAACCGCGGTGGCAGATCCCGCAATAGTGGCAAGCGGCGCGGCCTTTATGCACGCGTGTGAGCACGGCCGCGCGGCCGATGGTCATGATGCGGTCGTCGAAGTGTTTGGCGAGCGCGTTTTTGAAATCAACCTCGACGCAGCTCATTTCCATCGGAGGAAGGAATTTGCCATCGGGAAGCTGCGGCAGACCCTCGGCCTGCCCGCTGATGCCGGCGAATTCCTCAACATAGTCATACCAGGGAGCGATTTCGGCGTAACGAATCGGCCAATCAACAGCGATTCCGTCTTTCAGATTGGCCTCGAAATCGAGATCGCTCCAGCGATAGCTTTGGCGGCCCCAGGTGATGGATTTTCCGCCGACCTGACGTCCACGAATCCAGGAAAAGTGTTTTCCCGGATCGGTGGAATACGGATTTTCGACGTCATTAACAAAAAATTGGTGAGAGAACTCGTCACAGGCGTAATAGCATTCGCGTTGAATGTGCTGGGTGCGTTCGCGCTCGACGCGATTATCCCAGCCACGGTATTTAAGCTCCCAGACAGGAACGTGCTCGACATAGTCTCGTTCGGGCACAATTGTGCGCCCGGCTTCCAAGACCAAGGTGTTGAGTCCCTTTTCCGTGAGTTCTTTTGCGGCCCATCCGCCCGTGATTCCCGAGCCGATCACGACTGCGTCGTAGGTATTTGCATTCGGCGCCATGAGGTTCCGCGCTATCCCTTTCTCTGGGCCGGTAACGTCGAACAACCGTGATAGGCACCGGGAATGATTTCCAAACTTAGTTCCTGCTTGAATCCGATCTCGGATGTGTAATAGCCGTGAAGCGTTATGTTCTTGAAGACGATGAAAAAATCGCCCTTTAGTTGGGTGTCGCGCTCTTCGTCGGGAGTATTCGCGGCTTTGCGCTGCATTTCCGCGCGCGCCTCCGAAGCGATGTCGTCCATAGCGCGTAAAAGGGCAAGTTGTTGAGACGGCGAGGCGGCGGCAAAATCTTTGCCGAAAAGCTCGTTGCTCTGCTTGTCGACACCGGCCAAACCGTCAAGAAAATTGCGCCGCTCTTCGTCGCCGGCCCATTCGGTAAGAATAACGTCGATGAATTCATTGACGCGGGCCGCTTTGGCGCCTGGCGTGTCAGTGGCCGGGATAATCTGATCGATCATGGCGACAACGGTGTCGTTCTGATGAGGATTCAGCGTGCGAAGGGCGTACGACGATTCGGGGTGGGCCTGGCGGTAGAAAGCGAAGAGTTCCGGAGTCAGCGCCGGGACAACCGCGCCCGCAGTGAGCATACGAAGCGCGTCACGCCGGTTCATTGGTCCTCCGTGATTCGAACGCACGAGCGGCACTGGCGGAGCGCGCGCTTGCGATAGCCAGTTCGCGTGCCTCGCGCAACTCCTTTACGGGGTCGGCAAGCGGCTTGAATTCCATGGCGACGAAGCCGGAATAATGCAGCTCCGCAAGCTTGCGAAAGATAGTCGCGTAGTTGACTTCGCCCGTTCCGGGATGGTGGCGCCCCGGAACGTCGGCAACATGAACAAGCGCGATGAGATCGATGTTCTTCTCGAGCTTGGCGATGAGGTTTCCTTCTGCAATCTGCTCGTGAAAAAAATCATAGAGAAACCTTACGTGCGGATTGCCCACCGCGCGAATCAATTCGAATCCATCTGCAGAAGAGGTCAGGAAGTACTTCGGATTTTCTTCGGGATCGATATTCTCAATGAGCAACTCGATGTTATTTGCGGCAGCGGCTTTCCCAGCTAATTGGACGGTCTCGATGAAGTTGGCGAACATTTCCTTCTGGGTAAGGCCGGGCACTTTATTTCCGGTTTGCAAGATCAGGTGGCGGCATTCGAGCTCATTCAGGATGGGAACAAAGTCGACAAGGGCCTTAAGGAATGCTTCCCGCTCGGCCGGGTCCACTAGGGAATGCCAGACTCCCGCGGTAGCATCGAATTCAATATGGAGCTCGCGCTTCTTGCGGCGGGCTTCGGCGAAGTCCTGCTTCTTCCAATTCTTGAATTCATCAACGAGTTCGACAGCGTGATAGCCGGCTTCGGCGACTTTTTCGAGGCGCTGGGGAAACGGAAGATCGCGGAAGACAGTCCATAGCATCACGGAGATAGAAAAAGGTACACCTTCGGACTCGCCCGCGGCGGCAAGATCCGGGAGTGCTGCGCCAGAAAAAGCCGGTGCGGCACTGGCTAAGGCCGAACCAACGCAGGCGCTCACGAATTCGCGGCGGCGCATTTCAGGCACCCAGCAATTCACTGCGGACGTTTTTCAAGACATAGGCAGCGCGTTCGACGCCGACTTCCCCGGTAAGGATCGGATCTTCATTCTCGATGCTCAGGATACCTTCGTACCCAACGTCCATGTAAGCCTTGACGATGGATTTCCAAAGAGTGGCGCTGTGGCCGTAGCCGACGGCGCGGAAAGTTTCCGATGCCAGCTCGAGTTCGTCTTTCTCGAAAGCAAAATTGAGAACGCCGTATTTGTTGACGTTTTCCGGCAAAAAGGCGGTGTCCTTCATATGCGCGTGGTAGATGGCACCCTGCTTGCCGAGAAAATGAATCACCTCGATGGGATCACAGCCCTGCCAGTAAAGATGGCTGAGGTCGTTGTTAGCGCCAATTTCTTCACCAACGGCTTCGCGGAGCTTCAGGAGCGTGCGTGGATTGTAAACAACGAAGTTGGGATGCATCTCGAGGGCGAGGCGCTTGATGCCGTGCTCGCGAGCGTATTTCGCCGCTTCCTTCCAGTAAGGAACGACTTTTTCTTTCCATTGCCAGTCCTGCATTTTGGCGTACTCGGGCGGCCAGCGATAGGTGATCCAGTTGGGCTGCGTATCCTGAGGCGCGCCGCCCGGGCAGCCGGAAAAACCGACGATGACTTTGACGTCAAGCATTTCCGCAAGAAGAACCGTTTTGCGGAACGTGTCGATGTCCTTTTTCGCGAGAGCGGCGTCTGGATGAATCGGGTTGCCGTGGCAACTGAGCGTGGCTACGCGAATGCCGCGATCTTCGAATTTCTTGCGCCAGGCTTTGGCTTTAGAGCGGTCGGCGACGAGCTCATCGAGGGGACAATGACGGTTTTCGGGATAGCCGCCCGTGCCGATTTCCATGACTTCCAGGCCGAGCGCAGTGACTTTGTCGAGCATGGCCTCGAGCGAGAGGTCCTTGTAGGCGGGATCGAAAACGCCGAGCGGAATCTTGCGCAAGTTTCCAGCGGGTTTAGGAACAAGAGATGGGGATGAAGAGGTGGCGGAGTCAGCCACCGGCGAAAGCATGGCGCTGCCTGGAACTGCCGCCGCGAGCACTCCGCCAGAGGCGGCGAGAAATTGCCTGCGGTCAATCGCGGAATCTTTGGCGCAACGCTTCATGCGCGTCACCTCAGCGAACGCAAGATTCAAGTCATCAATCCGTGTGCGGCGAAATTATACGCCCGTATAACCGGCAAGCAAGCGGCGAAAATCGTTTTTCTAAAGGACGCTTTGTTAGGAGAGCGGAAGGTCTAGATTAAGCAGATTCAAATCGTCAGCTGCGCTTGAGTTGATTGAGGGGAGGAATAGAAACGGCGACGGTGAGGGCGCGTTCGGGCTGCTGCTTGCCACGCTGCAAAGCTTCCACGAACATTTCTATGGCCTGGCCAGTGTTGGGCGGGACAAAAATCGTGGCGGCAAGGAGTCCGCTCTTAACCCAAGCTTGACCGGTCTTGGGCAAGCCGTCGCATCCAAGGAACGGCAAGGTAAGCCAGCGTTTCATCTCGGTTTCGTCGGGTAATTCCTCAATGGCCTTGCGAGCGCCGATTGCCATGGAGTCGTCCTGGGCGGCGACGAGGTCGATGGCCGCTTTGCGAGAAGTCGTGAGCTTCAACCAGGAGCGGACAGCCTTTTGTGAGCTTTCCTCGGTCCAATGGGCACGAAGAAATGTGGCGTGCACGTTTGCAGGCTTGGTTTCGGTCATGCCTGCAGTTCGATCCTTGGCGGCGGAATTCTCGGCCGGCCCTTGAATGCAGAGAATGTTGCCGCCATGAGGTACGAGTGCAGCGATTTGGCGGCCCTGGATACGACCGATCTCGAAATGGTCGGATGTGACAATGAAAACGGGTGCGGATGAGGATTTGCGAAGTTCGGGGACGTAATTGGCGTCGCGATTGAGAACAGCCCAGCCGATGCCCGCGGAGGCAGCGGCGCGAGCGACTTGAGGGAGAGCGGTGCCGCCGACGGGTTCAAAGATGATGGCGTCGGGACGGTGCGACTCTTCGGCTTGGATGGCCTTGAGAAGTTGTGTGCTCTGGGTGACGGCGTCGTTGTCGGCGTAAATGACTTGAAGTTCAACGCCAAGTTTGCGAGCGGCATCTTCGGCGGACTGTGCCTGCTCGATTTGATAATCGTTGTCGTTGGTCGTGAGCGAGACAAGAAAACGCAGCTTTTTCATGCTGGTTTCAAGACCATAGGCGCTTGAGAACCTAGAATACTCTGAAGCATGCACTGCAATCGGCAAACTATCAGGAAAGTCTCGTGAAAGGAAATCCCCGCCCTTGGAGGAACGGCACGGCGATGCTTACAAGAATCTTGAGCGATTTCATTTGGCGGGAGGACGAGTCATTTCCATGGCCCAGATTGCAGCGGGACGCATATACATGGACGCGCGATAGTTTCCGGAAATGTCCCAGGCTTCGGGAGTGCGGAACCAGTAGCCCTTGGTTTCGTAGGTCGTGTGATAGACACCCCAGGCTGTGCGAAATGCTTCGTCTTTCAGGCCTTCGCCGAGCATAAGCGCGGCGAGGCCGAACGTGGTGCCGGTCCAGACTTCCTCAACCTGCTCGTTGGATT
>CAZGBQ010000066.1:0-19941 GCA_964524045.1 uncultured Acidobacteriaceae bacterium | reverse complement strand
GGGGCATGCAGGAAAGCGCGAAAGACACGGCGCGTTGAGCATTTGCTCAAGATTTCAATAGCCGGAAAGATGGAGTCTGGGTATAGTATCGCCAAGTTGTTGTTTCCTTGTCGGTCGGATCGGATTGGCACTTTGGATCTCGAAGCACCAGCTTCGCTCAGGCATTCACGCAACGCCGGCTGCTTTAGGGTTCCCTTGCACGGCAGCCTCCCTATCGTTCTGGCCTTAACGTTCTCCATCTTCGGCGCCGCGAAGTGTTACGCTCAGGATCAGGACGTTGCTGAAGCGGCTCGCCAGGAACGTACTCGCAAGCAGAGCCAGCAGAAAAAAAACAAATACGTTTACACCGCGGAAGATCTGAAACGCGAACACATCCTTACCCCGGAAGATCGCGCGCAGTTGGATGCAAAGAAGAACCAGCCGGCTCCGGCAGATGGGCAGAAGGCGCGAGATGCCGCCAATGCCTCTGCCGCCGCGCATGACGCAAGTACTTCGCCACTTCCGGACAATGCCCCCCTTGGCGAAGTCGCGCGACGTTTGCGAAAGCAGAAAGAGTCGCAAAAACTCGAGCGCTCAGCAGAATTTCATCTGCCTTTCTCGGACACGCCTGTGCTCGCTTCGCCCAGACCTCCGGCCCAGCCCTTGCGCCCACCTGCTGCTGCGACCGGGCCCGCGCCTTTGCCATACCATACAAAGCGTTCGCCGTTCGAGCGTCCGCGCTTCCTAGCACCGTCTCCAGCCGTTTCCGCTCCTCTTTCGCCAACTCCGGGGCCACACGTTCTTGTTCCGCCGCCTGTGTCTCCCGTTCCTTCTACCGCAACCCCTGCTCCTGGTAGACCACGCGCACTCACGCCCGCGGTCCCTTCATCCCGGACGCTTCCTGCACCTCCCGCGCGAGTCGCCCCAGCCGTCTCTGCCAAACCGGCTCTTGTCACCGTGAGATCCGGCGATTCACTCTGGAAGCTCGCCGCAGAACGCCTTGGCAATGGACGCCGCTGGCAGGAATTGCTCGCCCTTAACCCCGGCCTTCATAACCCTGATCTCATCAAGGCTGGTTCGGAGATTGTTCTTCCCGCCTCAGTCGCTCCGGCACGCACGGCGACGCCATACACCGTCCGGCATGGCGACGCGCTCTGGACCATCGCGAGGGCTCACTTCGGTCATGGTGCTTCCTGGCCGTGCATCGCTCACGCCAACCCCAACATCCGCGACGCCAACCTTATTCACGAAGGCGACGCGCTTCTCCTCCCTGCGTCGTGCCGGAATGACTTGTAATTCTGTCCAGCTCAAGTCCTAAGTTTCTTAGGCGCTCTGGCCTTCGTTGCTAGTTCGGTTACAATGATCTTTCCGTTCCGGTCCGGAGGCCGCAGGTGATTCATCCTTTCGTTTTTCACAATGAGAGTCTTTTGCCCGTTGAGAAAGCCCGCCTTTCTCCCGGGCAGGCAGGCCTCATCTGCGGCTGGGGCATCTTCACTACGGTTCGCATTGCCCGTGGGGAAGCCTTCGCTTACGAACGTCACTGGCGGCGCCTGGAAAAAGACGCTGCCATCATTCGCCTGCCCATGCCCTATACGGCCGCAAAGGTGCGCGTGCATCTCCACGAGCTGATTCGCGCCAACAAGATCAACGAGGGGTGCGCGCGCATCTATTTCGTCAACAATTCCGTTGGTTTTTGGCAGAGCGCCGAAGAACGCCCTCCGGTTGACCTCATCATCTATAGTGCGGGCCTGCCCGAACATCGCGAGGTCGTTCGCCTGGCGCTCCGCGAGCACGGCCGCCACGCTGCTTCTCCCCTGGCCGGCGTGAAGACGATTTCGTGGCTCAACAATGTCTGGTCCATCTCGGAAGCCAACAAAGAAGGCTTCGACGAGGTCGTCATGCTCAACGAGCGTGGCGAAGTGGCGGAGTGCACTTCGGCGAACATTTTCGCGCTAAGGGACGGGAAGATTCTCACTCCGCCGCTCAGTTCCGGCTGCCTGGAAGGAGTCACCCGCGGCATCCTTCTCGAAATAGCGCCGGAAGCCGGGCTCTCAGTCGTCCAGCAGTCGCTGCAGCCCGAGGATCTTTACTCCGCCGAAGAAGTTTTTATTTCCTCGACCAATCGCAACTTGATCAGTGTCGGCGAGGTCGCAGGACACGCGATCCCCGCGCCGGGCCCCGTCTGTCATCGCCTGAATGAAATATTCGACGCCTATGTAGCTGAATACGTCACTCGCCGGCTTGCCTCCGCCGTCCGATGAAATCATGGCCGCAAATCGCGTGAACTTCCCTTCGGAATTGCAGGATTAGATGGTAAGCGAGACGAACCTGGGCGCCATGCATGCGCAAACGCGCGCCGACGCGGCGCTGAAGTCTTTGTTCCCGATCCTACTTTCCATCAGCTTTTGTCACCTCTTGAATGACACGGTCCAATCACTAATTCCCGCTGTGTATCCTTTGCTGAAACAAGCTTTGGGATTGGATCTCGGCCAAGTCGGAATCATAGCCCTCACTTCCCAGTTCACCGCCTCCATCCTGCAGCCGCTTGTCGGCCTTTACACAGACCGGCTGCCGCAACCCTATTCTTTGGCCGTGGGAATGGGAGTGACTCTACTCGGGCTGATTTGTTTCGCCATTGCGCCGACATACGGGACAGTTCTTGCGGCAGCCGCGCTCGTGGGCATTGGGTCCGCAATATTTCACCCGGAGTCATCTCGCGTCGCTCGTCTAGCCTCTGGGGGGCAACATGGCAAAGCACAGTCGCTCTTTCAGTTGGGTGGAAACGCAGGAACTGCACTTGGCCCGCTACTGGCCCGGTATGTTCTGCGAAACAGGCAGCCCCGTATTGCCTGGTTTTCTCTGCTGGCTTTGCTCGCCATGATCCTTTTGACCAAGATCGGAATGTGGGTGAAGGAGCATCATTTCGACAAACCCAGATCGATCACGATTGATCCTGCGCGGCTCGCAGCGGTTCCCTCGCATGAAGCCCGCCGCGCGCCTCTGTCAAACAAAAAAGTGGCCGTCAGTCTCGCTATCCTGGTGGCTCTGATGTTTTCCAAATTCTTCTATCTTGCCAGTCTCATTAGTTATTTCACGTTCTATCTGATGAGCCGCTTCCGTGTTTCCGTGGAGAGCGCGCAGCTCCACCTGGCTTTGTTCCTCGGGGCCGTTGCCGCCGGAACTTTCTTCGGGGGACCGGTTGGCGACAGACTTGGCCGCAAACTGGTCATTTGGTGCTCCATCCTGGGCGTCTTGCCGTTCACGCTGGTTCTGCCTTACGTGAATTTGTTCTGGACCAGCGCTCTCAGCGTAATTATCGGATTGATCCTCGCGTCTGCTTTCTCGGCGATTCTGGTGTACGCGCAAGAGCTGATGCCGGGAAGGATTGGCATGGTCTCCGGCTTATTCTTCGGTTTAGCGTTTGGAATGGGCGGAGTGGGAGCTGCGATTTTGGGCAAGCTCGCCGATCGCACCAGCATCGACTTCGTCTACCACGTTTGTGCGTATCTTCCAGCCATAGGAATTTTGACTGCGTTTCTGCCCGACCTCGGCCCGGCAAAAGTCCATCAACCGAAGCCTGCGGCCGCCTAGCCCTTGGGACAAACCTGTGCAGCGGCCCTTTGCTCGCTCGCGCGTGCTACAATCCCCGTACTGGAATCGTCCATGCCCGATACTGTTATTCCAGGTGGGGAAGATGCGGTCCTGGAAGTCGTTTCTCCGGACGGCGCGCGCCGCTATGTCCGTGTCACGCAGTCACCATTTCTGATGGGCCGCGGAGCGGAAACCGGCAACCATCTGCAGCTCTCCGACCGGCGCATTTCCCGCAATTGCGCCGCTGTCGTTGTGGAGGCCAATCGCTTCTACGTCGAGGACCGCGGCCAGCGCCGGGGCTTGTTCGTCAACGGCGAAAAGGTGGAGAGTCGCGAACTCAAGAACGGCGATGTCATCACCTTTGGCCTGGATGATTCCTACGAGATTTTCTTCCGCTTCTCCAGCGGCTCAGGCGAAGAATCCATCCCGCAACTTCTCACACGCATCGAGCACATCACGAGCTCCGAGCCCAGCGGTGGGGGCCTTCGCAAGCTGAACCTTCTCCTGGAAGCCACTTCGCTCTTGCACTCGCAGCTTCCGCTCGATTCGGTTTTAGGCACAATGCTGGATCACGCCGTTGCCATCACCGACGCGGACCGCGGCCTGCTCCTGGAAGCCGACGCGACCGGCACGCTCAAAGTGAAACTGGCGCGGCGCAGCGGCGGCCTGCGGCTTCCGCCCGAGAGCCTGACGCCGAGTCAGACCGCCATTCAACTAGCGCTGAAACAGCATTCTCCAGTGATCACGGAAGATCTCGCGCAAGCCAACATGGATCTGCAAGCTGCGCAAAGCATCGTTGCGCAGCGCTTGCGCGCTGTCGTGGTGATTCCGCTCTGGGCCATGTCCCGCGCCAACACGCAGGAATCGATGATCAACATCAAGCCCGGCGAATTTCTCGGCGTCCTGTATCTCGATTCGCGGCGCCCTGCGGCATTCTCCAAGCTGGACCGGCAAATTCTCGACGCCCTTGCCACAGACGCGGCTACCATCCTGCACAATGCCCGTCTTGTCGAGCGCGAACGCGAGCGGCAGCGCCTGGAACAGGAAATCAATATCGCGCGGGACATTCAGCAAGCCCTGCTTCCCCGCAATTTCCCGGACACTCCCAACTTCATCGTGACGGGTGTGAATTTTCCCTGCCTTTCCGTTGGTGGCGATTATTTCGACGTTTTCCCCCTCAGCGACGGCCGCACCGCATTTGTGATTGCGGACGTTTCCGGAAAAGGACTGGGCGCCGCCATTCTAACCACTATGCTGCAGGGCGCGCTTTCCGGCATGACCCTGGGCACCGACCCCGCGCGTGTCTTCAATCATGTGAACCGTTTTCTTTGCGATCATTCGGAAGTTGGACGCTACGCCACGGTGTTCTTTGGAATTCTGGATAATGCCGGCCACCTCGAATTTATCAATGCGGGACATCCCTCGCCATTTCTCATCCGGCGTGGCACGGCAGAAGAAGCTTTTACCGAGGGTTCGTACCCGGTTGGCCTCGTGCCGGAGGCGGAATATACCGCCGCCTGCCTCAAACTCGAACCGGGTGACACTCTGGTGCTGTTCACCGATGGCGTCACGGAAGCGATGGATCCCGACGAGCAGCTCTTCGGAATCCCGCGCCTCAAAACCTTGCTTACGGGCCAGCTCGAGTGCCCGCTGGAACAACTTCAAAAATGCGTTCTCGAAGCCGTCGAGAATTTCACGCGTGGCGCGCGGCAGGCGGACGACCTGACGCTCTTGATCCTGCGCTACCGCGCAACAGCAGCCGCTGTCACCACGGACACGGATGCGCCTTCTTCCGCTTCCGACTCCGCGCCCGCCGCTTCTGCCGCAGTCTCTTCCATCCGGGCGGCTTCTTGAGCATTTTTCCTCCGGGCTAAAGGTAACTCCAAAAAGAAGGGCGAGGAGTATGCGGCTTCTCCTCGCCCGATATCAAACCCATTGTGATCCGATGTGAAGGCCGGCCCTAACTGCGCCGTTACGAACCGAGATTCTTCAAGTCGTCTTTAGCTTGCTGCTCAGCATTCTTGGTGGCGCCCTTGGCATCCGCGCTCGGATTTAGAGCGTGGATGGCTTTGTTCAATGGGAGAGCCTTCTCTCCATCGGCAATTTTGCAACCAGAGACATCCGCAGTGGTATGGACGCCGGTCATGCTGGCGCTGAGACAGGTGAAGTCCAGACCAAGATTGTGGCTGGCGTGGAGCGCGGCAAGGCATTCATTGAGCGCGGTAAAGGAAGTGCAGGCGCTCGTGGCGTTCGAACCGGCCGACAGGACGCCCTGTGCCTGCAGCTTGGGCGTCAATTTGCTTTCGATATCGCTGCGGCTGCCATTCGAATCCACGGAATTCTTTGAATCTTTCTTTACCCATTTGATTGGATTCAGAGAATGAGAGCTGTGCGAACTTGGCTTGGCGGCTTCAGATGCGCCGGCGCCGGCGGGCCCTTGCGCTGGTGCGCGGTTCGCGCCTAGTGTAAGGAACACCGACAATCCCAGGGCCACGATCGAAACTTCTAAGACCTTCCTTGTCATGATTACCTCGGGAGGATTTTTTGGGATACGGAGAGAGGCAGCCGCATCCAGCCTCGCTTCCAGTAGGCCACAGCGCGGTGACGGGCGACCGTTTCGCTGAGGAGTACTCCCCGAATCGGTCACGCTGTCCGTCGGTACAGGTGGGGCCTGGCAGGCGCGCCCAAGAAAACCCCGTTGGCGATGTAAGAATCGCGGAAGTCCTGAAGGGGACAGGGGGGCTAGACCAAGTCAGCCTTTGGCACGAAGAATAAGACCGTAGATAGTTAGCCCCAGGCCGCCTAGAAAGAGGAGCGGCGCGAGGTAATTGAAAACAACCGGCTGCACGACCACTGGCAGCTGCAGAGGTTTTGCGTATCCCGCCGCGAAATAATAAATCACCCCGGCGAGCAGCATGTAGAGCAGTCCGCGGCGAATGTGGCGGCGCCCGGCGGAACCGGAGGATCGCGATAGGTGCACTTCAGGAACCATCTCGCGGCAGAAGGGACACTGATTCAGCCGCGCGGGAATGCGCTTACCGCAGAAGGCACACTGCCGCGTCTCCACGGCTTGATTTCCAAAAGCGCTCATGAGGGCGCCTGTCTTGTCCCCTCCCTTCAGGCTAAAGAGAGGTTGGCGCGAGGTCAAGAGTGCGGGTGATGAAGGCGGCAACAGTGCTCCCCAGAGGTCGTTTAATCATGGATAACTTCCTGAGGCAGGAACCCGAAATGCTGCGGCCTTCGGTGCGGCCAGCGGCTTGGTTCTTGGCCGCACCTCCCGCAAAAATGTCTTGTTGCAGCTAGGATCCCTCGACCGGCACGCTCTTATCCGTGGGAATCGAAACCCTCCCCTTACAGTTCGCGAAGGGCAGTTGCAACGGGAAGCCGCGCGGCCCGCACGGCCGGAAAAAAGCCCCCCAAAACGCCCATCACAAGAGCAAAAATCACTCCTTTCACAAGCAATTCGGGAGTGATCTTGAAGGCGAAGGCGAGATTCGAGAAGGTCTGAAAATTGATAGTGCTGGTGGTCACCCCGTTCAACTTCAGGACCGCGAGGCATCCGAGGACACCACCCACAAAAGAAATAAACAAGGCTTCCAAAAGGAATGAGAAAACAACCGATGGACCGCCAAAGCCCAGCGCGCGCATAGTGGCGATTTCCCGGCCGCGATCGGCGACGGCGGAATACATCGTGTTGAGAGCGCCGAAAACCGCTCCAATCGCCATAACGAACGCGACGAAACCTCCTAGTCTCGTGATGAGCGTGGTCATTCGCGTTGATTGCTTGGCGTAGTACTCGACTTCGCGCGTGACATCCACGCTAAGCCGAGGGTCGGTGGTGAGGGCATCCTTCAATTGCGTCAGAGCTTCCGGAGATGTGAGGTGAACCGTGGCGGATTGAAAAAAGGTATCGGGTCGCTTGTAAGCCTCAGCGAGCAGCCGCGAGTCTCCCCAAACTTCAGAATCGAAAGAGCTGCCGCCGGCATCGAAAATTCCGACAACTTTCCACTGCATGGTGCCCAGCCAAATCGTGTTGTTGAGGGTCAACCCGGAGTAGGTAGTATTCGCATTTTTACCCACAACCACTTCGGTGAGGCCAGGCTGGAACATACGCCCCTGGACGATCTTCACTTGCTTGCGTATCTGTAAGACGTTGGGAGAGACCCCGCGTAGTTCCACATTCGCGTCCGTGGCGGTGGAGATCAGCGGAATCGGCGCCATGAGCACCGCCTCCGCAGTCACCAGCGGGCCATTTGTTCCGCGAGCGATACCGGGAGCATCTTGAATGATCTTTACAGCATCAAGTGCAACTCCACTCGTCATTTCCGAGGTCGCGCCCGCGCGAACGATCAATGCGTTGTCCTCCGAGCCTGAAGACACCAGGGTGGCCCTAAAACCACGCGCCAGCGAAAGCATGGCGACGAAGACTCCAACAGTGCCAGCGATCCCGGCGACGGCAACAATGGCGGACGTCCAACGCGCCCGGACACTGCGGAGATTGTAGACAATCGGGATGGCCATTTTAGACCCTCCGCAGCGCGTTCACGACGCGCATGCGCATGGCACCAATTCCTGGAAGCAGTCCGCTGGCCGCGCCGACAAAAAGCGCAAAACCGAGCCCGAGGGCGAGCAAAGGCTTGGACAGAAGAAGCGGCGGCAGCAAGCCTGTAAGCGCCACGCTGATCCCAGGAATAAGAACCAACGCCAAAAGCAGACCCAGCCCACCGCCGATAGAGGCGATGACCACCGATTCTGCAAGAACAAGAAAGAGAACCGAGCGATCCGTGAAACCAATGGCTTTCAGAACGGCGAGTTCGCTGATGCGCTCACGGACAGAAATGGCCATGGTGTTTCCAGTGACGAGTAGCAGGGTGAAGAAAACAACGCTGCCGATCGTCAGGATGAGAAACTCGATGTTGCCGAACTGCTTGGCAAAGCCGGCGGCGAAGGCGGACTCCGTTTCGGTTTTGGTCTCGTAAGAAGAGTTCGCGAACTTCTCATCGATGGCCTTGGCCACGCGCACGGCATCATCCGGGCTATTGAGCTTCAGGATGTACCACCCGGCAGTACTTTTTATGGCGCTGGGGGTGGTTTCATCGAAATACTTCCATTGGAGCCAGAATTGGCTCTCATCCCCGCCTTCTTTCTCGGTGTGATAGATGCCATCGAGATTGAACTCCCAGACCTGTCCTCCATAGATAGAGGTTTTGATGGGAATGCGGTCGCCGATCTTCCAGTGAAAGCGCGCCGCAGTGCGGGCGCCTGCGATCGCGCCCTGACGATCCTTGACGAAGTTATTCCACTGGTCATCAGGAACTTTGAATTCCGGATATACCTTGCGATGGTTCTCGACGTCAATTACAAATTGCGGAAAGAAATTCTTCTCATCCTGGTAGACACCGCCGAACCAGTGATCGTGCGTGACGTATTTCACACCGGGAATCGCTGCGATTTTCTCATCGTAGGAAACAGGCATGAGCTGCATCAAGCCAACACGGCTGACGACAATCAGCCGGTCGGCACCGGCAACCTCGATGCCGCGATTGAAAGCGCTCTTCACCACCGCAAGAAACGTAAAGAGAACCAGAGCGATCGCAAAAGAACCGATGGTCAAGACCAGACGAGCCTTCTTGCGGAAAAGATTGGCGAAAATGAGCCGCCGGAATTTCATGCCGCACCTCCCGCGAGAACGCGCTGCTGAAGCTCGGAAGCCTCGACCAGCACACCCTTGTCCAGATGGAGCGTCGTGTGTGCGCGCGCCGCAATCAATGGGTCATGCGTAACCATCAATACTGTTTTTCCGTATTTCCCGACAAGCTCCTCGATAAGCACCATGATTTCGTCGGCGCTCTTGCGGTCCAGGTCGCCCGTAGGCTCGTCGCACAGCAAAAAAGTAGGATCGGAAACAATCGCGCGGGCAATGGTGACGCGCTGTTCCTGGCCTCCGGAGAGTTGGCGCGGATAATGGTGCATGCGATCGGAAAGGCCGACGACGCCAAGAGCCGTCTCGACATGCTTGCGGCGTTCGGCGCCGGAGAGCTTGGTCAGAAGCAGGGGCAACTCAACGTTCTGATATGCGGTCAAAACGGGAATTAGGTTGTACATCTGAAAGATGAAGCCGACGTGCCGCGCGCGCCATTGCGTGAGCTTGCTGCCGGACATGTGGGTGATCTCGTCGCCATCCACGATGACACTGCCGGCGGAGGGTACATCGAGGCCGCCCAGCAGATTGAGCAGCGTGGTCTTGCCCGAGCCGCTGGGCCCCATGAACGCGACAAAGTCTCCTTTATCAACGTCCAGATTCAGCCCTTGCAAAACCTGAATCTTCTCGCCGGCGCGCGCGTAGGTCTTGTTCAGGCCGCGAGCCCGGATCAAGCTTTGCGAATCGCTACGTCCATCGACACGAATCATCCTAGGCTCCTATGGGTGGATTTCGACCCTATCGCCGTCGCGCAAACTCTCCGGGCCTTTGACAACCACAGAGTCACCGGGGCTGACGCCCGCTAACACGGCAACATCAGTTCCCCGATCCATTCCCAGCTTGACGGCGTGGCGTTCGACCTTGCCGTCGCGAAGCATGTACACGAACGACGCGCTGGCATCTGAGCGCACCGCGGTCTTAGGAATATAGGCAAGCGGTGGCACAGGCTTTTCCTTGCCTTTCCCTGCCACCGCGGGCTTTTCCTGTTCGAGAAAGGCGACTTTTACGCCCATGTCGGGGAGAATCTTGTCGTCCAGCTTCACAAAGGAAATGCGCACCTTGACGGTGGCTTTCTGGCGGTCGGCTGTGGGAATGACCGTGCGAACTTTCGCGTCGTAGGGGTCGTTAGGAAACGCGTCCAGCGTGGCCTTCACCGGCTGCCCTTCTTTTACTTTGGCGATGTAGGATTCGTTGACGTCGACTTCGATTTCGTTGGACTTCATGTCCACAATGGTCGCGATGCCCGTCCGCGTGAATCCGCCGCCCGCAGAAATTGGGGACACCATCTCGCCGACTTGTGCGTCCTTGGAAACGACAATTCCCGGAAACGGCGCGCGGATGACGCAGTTGTCGACAGCCTGCTGCGCCACTGCGATGCGCGACTCGGCGGCCGCCACCTGCTGCTTGGTAAGAGCGATCTTTGCCCGCAGACTATCCGCAGTGGTGAGCGCGTTGTCGAGAGCCTCCTGCGTTTGAATTCCGGAGTCACGCAACTGCTGCGCGCGCTTCAGCTGGATTTCCGCGTTGCGAAGCTGCACTTGCAAATCGGCAATCGCTGCTTGTGAAGCTTCGCGATCGGCTTTCGCGGAGTCCAGGGAGCGCCTGTAGTCCGAATCATCCAGAGTGGCCAGAAGTTGGCCCTCCTTCACGCGCGTACCCTCGTCGAACAGTACGCTGGTGACGCGACTGGTAATCTTGGCGGCAATCGTGGCGCGACGGCGCGGAGTGACGTAGCCGCTGGCGTTCAGGGCGGTCAACTGGCCCTCAAGTTCGGGCTTGGGCACCGTGGCGACTTCCACAACCGGCTTCTGGTTCCGCAACGCGTACGCCGTAGCGACAATGAGGGCGAAGATGACGACGGGGATCGCTGCGTAAAACGCTCTCTTGCCTACGCCGGACTTGCTGCGCTGGCCATCCTGAATGCGCAGAGAACCGAGGTCAGGTTTTGACGATGCTACTGGCGTTGCCACAAAGTCTCCCTGCTCTCAAAAAAGGCGTTTCGGTACACCCATAGTTTACGCTTGGCGCCTTCGTAAGATAACAGATGCACAAGGCCCTATGGGGGACACATGCATTGTAACCCTTGGGGGATGATCTCCGACGCTGCTTAGGACCCGCGCAGCATGGCAGCAAGAAGTGTTTCCAATTGGCGACCATCCATCGTTTTGATTGCCAGAGTACAACGGGCGTCGAGTGTCTGCCAGTTTCACTTCCCCCTTGTCTGATGACCACCTGGAACCGATTCGGTGTCGCGCATAGCCAAAGGTCCGGAGCGGGAAGGCCGCCGGCCCGCATGCTGCTTCTACACGGACTACATGCCCGTATGTCACTAAGAACAAAAAACTTACGCTTGGCAACGCCGGACATTTTGAATGGGAAATTGGCGTTTCTCTTGCTGTCATCCGATGCATGGTGGTGTGTGCGAAGAAGTCTCGCCGGTCCCCTGCGATGAGGAATGGGAGGAAAAGCTCTGCGGCGAACTTGCTGGCCATCTTGGGTTTGCTAGCGGCGCAGTTCGTGGGGGCGCGAGCCTGGGCGCAGGACGAAGTCGCCTACTGAGCTACTGCTTCCTCGAGCATTTCCCTTGGCGCCTGCAGGGACTGTGGCAGTACTTCCGCGGCGACCACGTCTTGAAGCCTTTGAAGCGCAAAGGACTCGGCTCTGCCAAAATGCACTAAGGCTCTGCTACTTGGGCGCGCGCAATTTCTTCAGTTGCTCCACGGCGTTTTGATTCTTGGGGTCCAATTGGAGAGACTTTTCGTAATTCGCGATGGCCAAATCCTTCTCTCCAACTTTCATATAGGCTTCCCCCAGACTGTCGTAAACATTCGATGATTGCGGGAACTCCTGCACGTTCTGATGAAACACGCGAATCGCGTCCTGCTCATGACCCGAATAGAGCAGCGAGTAGCCCAATTGATTTATCGTGCCCTCAGCGCGTTCGCTCTGAAACTCGCCGGCTTTCTTCCGTCTCGCATAGTGGTCGAGCGCAGCTTGCACGCCGCGAGCCCTCGCGATGAGTACGAGCGCCGGCATTTCGCCGCCAAACTTGTAATTCCACGCATATTCTTTCGCCACGACTCGCAAAACAAAGTTCGCAACATTGATTCCATTGTCCGAATTCGCCATGATCGCTATGCCTTTGCCCGTCTCGGAATTCATGGACAACAACGCTTGAAACCCTTCGTCGGCTCCGTCGTGCCCAAACTGCCCCGGATTGGCCTTGTCTAGAAAGAACCCCAGTCCCGCCTCTTCCTTTACCGGCGTCAGCATCTCTTCGGTCGTCTTCTGAGATAGCACCCGGTTTGCTTTTCCGTGCCGTGAATGCGCGATTTCAATCGCAAATTTTGCCAGGTCCGTCGGGGTCGTCCAAAGTCCCGCGGCAGCCATCTCTGGATAAACGTGCCACCTTCCATGCACCGGCTTACCATCAGCATAGGTTCCAGTTGCCGTCAGTGTGGCGCGCGCCGGAGGCAGTGGCTGCTCGTAACTGCTGTCTGTCATTCCGATCTTGTCCAGAACGGTTTCACGCATCAGCTCGGGAAAAGCCTTCCCCGTCACGTCTATCATCAACTGCTGTTCGATGGTGATGCCGCCGCCGGAATAACGTTCCTGCGTACCGGGTAAAACGTCCACTCGGATCGGCGCCGTGTTCGCGGGCTTCGCGCCGTTGAAAATCTGCACGAGCGTCGGCAGTGGCTCGTCCACGTCATAGCCTGGAAATCCGTGAACCGTCAGCCCTGCGGTATGGCTTGCGAGCCGCCGCAGGGTTACCTTCTGCTCTTTGGTGAATTCATTCTCCGGAACCTTCCACGTTTTCAACTTCACATTCACATCTTCATCCAGCGAAAGCTTTCCTTCCTGCACGAGCGCCAGCATCCCCGTAGCCGCAACCGGCTTGCTGATCGAGCCTGCCTGAAAAAGCGTCCTCGGGCTCACCGGCGTGCTCGACCCCGTGCCAATCGTGCCGTATGCCTTAGCCCAGGCAATCTTGTAGTCTTCAATTACCGCGATGCTCAGGCCCGGCACGTTGTACAACTTCATTAGCTCGACCAAGCTCAACCGGAGAGGCAGTTCCTTGTCGCCCATGGGGATATCCACAGCCGTCGCTTCAATTTTTCTGATTCGCTCCTGTTGAACTGCCGCCTGCGCCTCGGCATCAGCGCCGGACCTCGGGGTCGCGACCGCGCGCTCCTGCCTCAAAACCACTGTCAACGTGCACACCAGCCCAATCCCTAGCGTCACAACAGCCGCCGCGTTGCGAACCCGCTCCAGCTTTCGAAGGTTGTGGATTAAGTTCATAAGGCGTCCTCCGCTGGCAGAAACGAGCCCAATCGTGAAGAAGTTCCGGTTTCCTCAAGTTGCCCGGTCGAGAGTATAGACTTCGCAGAGCGGGGGAGGTTAGAGATCTCTTGTCGGAGGGGCCCAAGCGAATGGCTTGACCCGGTGGGCAAAACGCCTTTCCTTTCGAAAAAATGAGTGCTTGACAGGCGGCAAGCCAGGTCTTATGAAGATGTCTCCGCAAGGCGTTCCCTACCTTATCTCTTGCGGAGGGGGCTCAGTATGAACCCTACCCGCCGTGATTTTCTCAAACTTACAACCGTGGGCGGAGCTGCAGCCGCTTTGTTTGGCTTCGATTTAAAGCCGGCGTACGCGCAGCTTCGCACATTGAAAATTGCGCGTGCCAATGAGACGCGCTCGACGTGCCCCTATTGCTCAGTGAGCTGCGGCGTCATCATCTACACCATCGGCGACCGCGCAAAAAACGTTACGCCCCAAGTCGTGCACGTCGAGGGAGACCCCGACCATCCCATCAATCGTGGAACGCTTTGCCCCAAGGGTGCTTCGCTGGAACAGGACATTTTGAACGAGCGCCGTCTGCTCAAGCCGCAAGTGCGCCGCCCCGGCGGAACGCAATGGGAAGACATTTCGTGGGATGATGCCCTGAACGAAATCGCTCAAAAGATCAAGAAGACTCGCGACGATACGTTTATCGAGAAAGATGCTGCGGGCCACACGGTCAACCGCCTCGAGTCCATCGCCTGGACCGGGGGCTGCACGGACACCAACGAATTCAACTATCTCGTTGTCAAATCCATGCGCGCCCTGGGGGTCGTGCATCTGGAAAACCAGGCCAGGGTTTGACACGGCCCCACGGTCTCAAGTTTGGGACCAACTTTCGGACGCGGGGCGATGACCAATGGCTGGGTGGACATCAAGAACACCGACATGATGCTCATCATGGGCGGTAATCCGGCGGAAAATCATCCTTGCGGATTCAAGTGGGCCATCGAAGCAAAACGCAATCGCAACGCCAAGATGATTGTTGTCGACCCGCGGTTTACGCGCACTGCGTCGGTCGCCGATCTTTTCTGCCAGTTGCGAGCCGGAACGGACATCGCTTTCCTCGGCGGCGTCATTAATTACGCAATTGAGAACAATCGGATCGCGAAAGATTATTTGCTCAACTACACAAACGCCTCCTTCATTGTGCGCGACAATTTCACGCTTCCTGAAGACGAGGGCGTGTTTTCCGGCTTCGATGCCAAGAAGGCGAGCTATGACCGGTCGAGTTGGAGTTACGCGGGCAACCTTCCTGCGCCTGCACCTCCTCCGGCGGCCAAGCCCGGGCAACCGCCTGCCCCCGCGCCCCTGCCCCCTCTGCCGGAGAAAGTTGAGTACGACTTGACACTGCAGAATCCGCGCTGCGTTTTCCAGCTCCTGAAAAAGCATTACTCACGCTATACGCCGGAAATGGTCGAAAGAGTGGCCGGCGTTCCAAAGGCGCAATTTCTGAAAGCCGCCGATCTATTTACTTCGGTTCGCAAAGATGGGGATACCAAGAAAGCCGCAACGATTATCTACGCAGTGGGGTGGACGCAGCATACGTCAGGCACGCAAACCATTCGAACTGCCGCGATGCTGCAACTCCTGCTTGGCAACGTGGGCCGCGCTGGCGGCGGCGTCAATGCGCTCCGCGGGCACTCCAATATACAAGGCGCTACGGACATGGCGGGCATCTTCGATAACTTGCCCGGCTATCTGAAGGTGCCGACGCCCGCTGATGGAAGTTTCGAGGGCTGGATGAAGCGCATCACGCCTAAACCCTCAAAACCGGCGCAATGGGATTCCTTCAATTACTGGGGCAACACGCCGAAATTTGCGGTGAGCTTGCTGAAGGCTATGTACGGCGACGCGGCCACAAAACAAAATGATTGGGCCTACGATTATTTGCCCAAGGTCGACCGGAACTATTCCTGGGTGCAATTGTGGGACAACATGTACAACGGCATCGTCAAGGGCATGCTGGCCTTTGGCATGAACGGCGTAGCCATCGGGCCGGACACGAAGAAGAACATAAATGCCTTAAAGAAGGCGGATTGGCTGGTCGTCGGAGAGATTTATCCCGATGAGACCAGCGAATTCTGGATGTCGCCTGGGATTACTGACGATGAGAAGAGGAAAATTCAGACGACAGTTTACAGATTGCCCTGTGCAGGATTCGCCGAAAAAGACGGCACGTTCACTAATTCCGCGCGCTGGCTGCAATGGAAAAACACGGCGTTGCCGATGCCGGGAGATTGCCGATTAGACCAAGCCATCGTCGCGCAGATTTTCCTCAAAGTTCGCGATCTATACAAAAAAGAGGGCGGGAAATTCCCCGATCCAATTCTGAAATTGACTTGGAGCTACACCGATCCTTCGAATCCGTCGCTTGCGGAGGTGTTGAAGGAAATCAACGGGAAAACTTTCGCGGATGCAGAAGATCCCGCAACCAAGGCGCAACTCAAGGCGGGGCAGCAAGTTCCCGGCTTTGCCTGGCTCAAGGATGACGGCACGACTGCCTGCGGCAACTGGATCTATGCCGGATCGTTCACCGAAGTTGGCAACATGACCGCGCGCCGTGACGGGAGTGATCCCTCCGGACTGGGCATCCACCAAAATTGGGCGTGGTCGTGGCCGGCAAACCGCCGTGTCCTTTATAACCGCGCATCCTGTGACCTTGATGGAAAGCCGTGGGATGCCTCGCGTCGCCAAGTCTGGTGGAACGAGGCACAACAAAAGTGGGTCGGGAACGATGTCCCCGACTTCAAGGCAGACTCCAAGCCGAAGGATCACATGGGCCCCTTCATCATGAATGCCGAGGGGGTGGGCCGGATTTTCGCACCGCTGGGGGCATTTGCCGATGGGCCGTTCCCAACACATTATGAGCCGACGGAAAGCCCCATCGACAATTTGCTCCACCCGAAGCAGACACACAATCCCGTGGCGAAGGTGTTCAAGAGTGCGGACGACAAGTACGGCTCGGTGAAGGATGGCTACAACATCATTTGCACGACCCACCGACTGACCGAGCACTACCACTACTGGACCAAAAACAATCCCATGAACGTGCAGCTCGTGCCGGAGCCGTTCGTGGAAATTGCCGCGGAAATGGCGGACGAGATGGGGATTCGCGGCGGCGAGAGGATCAAGGTCTCGAGCGCGCGCGGGGAATACATCGCCAAGGCCATGGTGACGAAGCGCATTAAGCCCATGATGATCGACGGGAAGAAGACTTATCAGGTCGGCATCCCGATTCACTGGGGCTATCGCGGCATCGCCGAGGACGAAGACAAGACCGCGAAGACTCCGGCGAATTCGTTGTCGCCTGCAGCAATCGATCCCAATGCCTACACCCCGGAATTCAAAGGCTTCCTCGTAAAAGTCGAGAAAGTGTAGGCGATGCCATGAGCCAAGCCACACTACGCGTTCAGAAGATTTCAGGACATGCCGGAAGCGTGCCGGGAGAGAACACGCAGCGCGAGTTCACCGTCTGCAAGCTCATCGACACCACCACGTGCATAGGCTGCAAAGCGTGTGAAGTGGCGTGCATGGAGTGGAACGACCTGCCATTCAGCGAAACTGTTTTCGGCAATACCTACCAAACCATGCCGGAGACGCGCTGGAATTACTGGAACTTGATCCTCTTCAACGAACATGAGCGCGAAGACGGCTCGCTGATGTGGCTGATGCGCAAGAATCAGTGCATGCACTGCGCCGAGCCCGGGTGCTTGACGGCGTGTCCCGCCGACGGCGCGATCGTCCAATATACGAATGGCATTGTGGACTTTCAGCAAGCCAATTGCATCGGCTGCGGCTATTGCATTACAGGCTGCCCGTTCGACATTCCCAAGATGAACCCGAAGACGCATCGCGTGTTTAAGTGCACGCTCTGCACCGATCGCGTGAGTGAGGGACTCGAGCCGGCTTGCATCAAGTCCTGTCCGACCGGCTGTCTGCACTTTGGGACCAAGGAAGACATGCTCAACCTGGCCGGAAAGCGCGCCAAGCAGCTCCGCGAACATTCGAACTTCCCACATGCCGGTGTTTACGATCCTCCCGGAGTGGGCGGCACCGGGGTGATTTATGTTTTGCACGACGCTTCGAATCCCGAGATTTACAGCAGCTTGCCCGCGAATCCGCGCGTCCCCTGGACCGTAAAACTGTGGAAAGGCCCTCTGAAGTGGCTCGGGAACGTTGCCATGATCGGTGGATTGATCGGTTTGTTCGTGCACTATTTGCGGTATGGGCCGAAGGCGCGCGAAGAAGAGGACATCGCTCCCGGAGGAACAAAATCGTGAGCCACCCTGAACAAATCATCCCGCACGGCCACGTCCTCCGGTACAACCTGCGCGAGCGATTGACGCATTGGGTGGCAGCGGCCGCATACATTTATTTGCTGGCCACGGGGCTGGCGTTCTGGTCTCCCTGGCTTTTTTGGGTTGCGGTGATTTTGGGCGGCGCGACGGTATCGAGAATGCTTCACCCCTGGGCCGGGCTGATTTTTTTTGCTGCAGTATGGAGTATGTACGTGATGTGGGCGCCGCAAATGAAACACACCGACGCGGATCGCGCCTGGTGGAAGGCGGTGAAGTACTACAGCACGAACCAGGACGACAAAATGCCGCCTGCGGGACGCTACAACGCGGGCCAGAAATTTTTGTTCTGGGGATTTTTCTGGAGCACGGTCGCATTACTGGCCACCGGCGTGGTGCTGTGGTTCCCGGAATACATCCCATGGAACTTGCGTTTTCTGCGGTATGTTTCGGTCTTGATTCATCCAGCGGCGGCGCTCTTCACGATTGGTCTTTTCCTGATCCACCTCTACATGGGCATATTTGCGGAGCGCGGCGCATTTGGTTCGGTGATTCGAGGTGACGTTAGCATCGCGTTCGCCAAGCGCTACCATCCCGGCTGGTACAAAGAGATCGCCGGCGGATCTTCTTCAACGCGGAAATGACGCCGCAACAAATCGGCGGGGCCCCGTACGACGAGCGAATTGCACGCGCCAAGCGGTTGAGCTCGCCTCATTCTGCAGCTACGGAGTTTCTCGAGTTCTATAACCACGTTGCTTCGTTTCAAAAACTTCTCCGCGCAGACATTGCTGCTGCCCATGAAGTTAAGCTCACTGGGGCACCGCGAAGCGAAGTGCGCAAGGAACTCGATTTCACTGTTCTTCTTCCGCACTTCCGTGGCTATCTTTCCGTCATCGAGCAACACGCGCCGCCGCCGCTCGCCGAAGCTGCGCGCCAAATGGCCTTGCTTTCGTCGGACTCATGGATCGCAAGCTTGGAAGCGTATTGGCAGCATGCCGGCAGGTATGACCAGCAGGTCGGGGCGTTCGCGCAGTTTCTTGCTCGGGCGTTTTTGCAGCCGTACGCCGAGTTTCGCGCCGCTCTGCTGCCCCGCGCGCCGCTTGTCGGAACCACACGGCTGTGCCCCCTATGCGGATCGCGGCCGCTGGTCGGCGTGTTGCGACCCGAAGGCGACGGAGGCAAGCGCTATCTGCTCTGCTCGTTCTGCTCGCAGGAGTGGGAGTTCCGGCGGATTCTTTGCCCCACGTGTGGTGAAGAAGCAGAAGACAAATTGCCAGTGTATGTCGCTGAGGAGACTGCGCACGTGCGTGTCGAAGCCTGCGACACTTGCAAGTTCTATCTGCGAACGATCGATCTGACCAAAGATGGCCATGCCGTTCCGCTCGTGGACGACCTCGCCGCCATTCCTCACACCCTCTGGGCTCATGACCAAGGGTTTTCGCGCCTTCAGCCGAATCTCTTGGGCACGTAGCACGACTGGCGATCCTGGTACGTGCGATACGGGCGCGGGAAACCTTGTTCCCCAACTACATTCTGCCCAAGCCGGTATCGGCGCTGGAAATGTTGCATGAATAGCGGGAATTGGGGCAAGCTACGCGCGGTCGAAGGAGGCACAGATGCGAAGACTGACCTTGTGCGCGGCTGTTTTGATCGTGAGCGCGATAGCGCCAAGACTGATGTTTGGAGGCGCGGCATGTGCGCAGAGCGGAGCTTCTACGGACGGAGCGCTGACCGTGATTCGCGCGGGGACGCTGATCGACGGGCTGAGCGAGACGCCGCGGAAGAATCAGCTGATTTTCGTGCGCGGGGAACGCATTGAAAAAGTGAGCGATGGCAAGGCGGAGATTCCGTCTGATGCGAGGGTGATCGATCTTTCGACCTCAACTGTCTTGCCCGGCCTGATTGATTCGCACACGCATATTTTCCTTTGGGGTGAGGATCCGGCAAAAGGAGGCTACGACGCAAATATCCTGCAGGCGGGAATTGCGCTGCGTGCGGCAAGGGCTACTGTTGCGGCGCGGCGCGCACTCG
>CAZGBQ010000065.1:0-20031 GCA_964524045.1 uncultured Acidobacteriaceae bacterium | reverse complement strand
CGCTGCGGTCGCCCAGCTCCAGCCGCAGATAGGGCTTCCCCTCGCGCGTATTGCGCACTTCTTTCTCGCAAACAAGAAAGAACGTCGTAATGTTTTGCTCGGAATTGATTTCGGAGATAAACGGCGTCTTCATTGGCCGGAGTTCGAACCGGACCGCTTGCCGAAGAGCAAAAACTTTTTGTGGCCTTTCTTCTGCTTGTTGGCTTCCGGAGTGGCGCTCACTTCCTGAATCTCCGAGCTTCCCTCGCCCGCCACGTCCTGATATCCGGGCTTGATAATCACGTAGCTTTGCTCACGCAGCGTCTTGAGATACTCGCGCATCGCCGGCTCCATGCGTGTGCTGTAAAGCCGGTCCATAATTTCGTTCCGCACCTTTTCCATCGGCTGCTGCCCTTCGTCGTAGTGCTCCAGTACTTGCAGGACAAGGTAGCCCTGCTTGGTCTCCAGAACATCGGTGAGCTGGTTCCTCTTCATCACGAAAACTTTGTCTTCCAGCTCTTTCGAGAGCTCGCCGCGCTTATAAACTCCCAGCATGCCGCCCTCCTCTTTCGTGGAGCCGTCGGAAAAGCGTTTGGCGATTTCTCCGAAATCCTCTCCATCCTGCACGCGCTTCAGCGCCGTCTCCGCTTTTTTCTTGAGCGGCGGAAGTTCGTCAGGGCTTTTTCCCTGCGTGCTCACTTGAATCTCGCGCAGCGCCACCTGCTCGGGACGAACATAATCGGCTTTATGCTCCTCATAGTATTTGGCGACGTCGTTGTCATTGATGTTGACATGGGAGCCCACTTCGCTGCTGATGACGCGCTGTGTCAAGAGATGATTCTCGATGTTGCCCTGGAAATCCTCCCAGCTCATGCCCTCCGATTTCACGGCTTTTTCCAGCGCGTCGAGGCTTTCCAGCTTGTTTTGCTTACGAATTTGGTCGAGTTGTTTGATTACATCCGCCTTGACGCTGATGCCCATATCCTTCCCGCGCTGCACCAGCAGGGACTGGTCGATTAAGTCACGGAGCGTGTTTTTCTGCCGTTCTTCAATGTTCGTTCGCAACTGTTCAGGCGTGCATCGCCCCTGGCACTCCTGCTTCGCATCGTCTCCCGCGCTCTGGCGCGCCTTTTCATACTCCGTCAAAGTAATAATTTCATTGTTCACGCGAGCGACGATTTCCTCCACCGTTTTGCCCGCGTTGGGATCGACGGGCTGCGTGCCCGCTGAAGTTTTTGGTTTCGGCACGGTAGGAACCGCAGGCTTCGGCGCCGGAGCGGCGGGCGGATTGGCCTGCGAAGTCGACGCTGGCTTTTCCTGCGCGGCAATCGGAAGGGCGGCGCAAAGGAACAAAATTACAGTCAATTTACGCATCATTTTCCTCGTGTAATCAGTTTAGCTCTGCCCTTGAAGACCGAGCAATACGTTTCTCAAGACCGTCGGGACTGGCTCGCCGCGTTTCAGTTCAATCCACAACACGCCACTGGGATCGAGTTTGATGCCCGCGCGCGACCTTACCACCGTAACCAGTTTCGCCGGATCGAGCGTCGTCTCCGGATGGAAGCGGACGGCAACGCGCGCGCCTTGGCGCTCCACCGAGGAAGTGCGCAGGCGCTCGCAAATGGATTTGAGGACGGCATACTCCAAAAGGTTTTCCACCGATGATGGCGGCGCTCCGAAACGGTCCTCTAGCTCCTTGCGCACATCCTGCCTTTCCGCCTCGGTCGCAATCGTGGAAATGCGTTTGTAGGTGCGCAGGCGAAGATTCTCGCTTGGAATGTAGTCCTGAGGAATGCGCACGTCGAGGCCCAGATTGAGTGTCGTGCGTAGCTCAGGGACCGCCTCTTCGCCCTTGAGCCGGGCCACGGCTCGCTCCAGCATCTGGCAATACATGTCGAAGCCAATCGCTTCGACGTGGCCATGCTGCTGGCGCCCCAGCATGTTGCCGGCGCCGCGCAGTTCGAGGTCGAGCGCCGCAATGCGAAAGCCAGCGCCCAGTTCGCTGAATTCCTTCATCGCCGCAAGACGTTTGCGAGCAATGTCGGAAAGCGCGGTCTCCGGCGGAACAAGCAGATACGCATACGCGCGCTGGCTCGAGCGGCCAACTCGGCCGCGTAATTGGTAAAGCTCTGCAAGACCGAGCCGGTCGGCGCGATTGATTAGAATCGTGTTGGCGCGTGGAATGTCCAGACCATTTTCAACAATGGTCGTAGCGACCAGAACATCCGCTTCGTCGCGGATGAATTTCAGCATTACGCTTTCCAGCTCTTTTTCCCCCATTTGGCCGTGACCGACAACCACGCGCGCCTTCGGCGCCAGCTTCTGGACCATAGTGACGAGCGAATAAATCGATTCCACGCGGTTGTGAATGAAATAGACCTGGCCGTCACGTGCCAGTTCGTTCTCGATGGCGCTGCGCACTAATTCTTCCTGGAAAGGCGCAACAACAGTTTGGATTGCTAGGCGGTCGCGCGGCGGTGTTTCAATCAACGACATGTCGCGAAGCCCCACCAGCGACATGTGCAGCGTGCGTGGAATCGGCGTGGCCGAGAGCGCGAGTGCATCCACATTCTTGCGCATTTCTTTCAGCCGCTCTTTGTGCGCCACGCCAAAGCGCTGTTCCTCATCCACAATCAGCAACCCGAGGTCGGAGAACTTCACATCCTTGGAAAGCAGCCGATGCGTGCCGATGACGATGTCCACTTTCCCGGCTTCCAAGTCTGCGAGTGTCTTCTTTTGCTCCGCGGCGCTGCGAAACCGGCTGAGCAGTTCGATACGCAGCGGAAACGCAGCCAGCCGCTTCTTGAACGTTTCGAAATGCTGGAACGTAAGAACCGTCGTGGGCGCAAGCAGCGCTACCTGCTTGCTGTCCATCACCGCTTTGAACGCGGCCCGCATGGCTACTTCCGTTTTGCCATAGCCCACGTCGCCGCAGAGCAGCCGGTCCATCGGCTCGCTGCGCTCCATGTCGCGCTTGATATCGGTAATCGCGGTCACCTGGTCGGGCGTCTCCTCGAATTCGAACGCGTCTTCAAATTCGCGCTGGAAGTTCGAGTCCGGCGAGAACGAAAACCCTGGAGTGGTCTTACGCTGCGCATAGAGCGCTAGGAGCTGGTCGGCCATATCTTCCAGGGATTTGCGGACTCGCGTCTTGCGCGAATTCCATGCGGTCCCTCCCAATCGATCCAGCGGGGGATGCACACCTTCGAGCACGCGATAGCTCTGCACCAGGTCCATGCGCTCGAGCGGAACGTACAGCCGCGCATCTTCCGCATAACGTAGGAGCATGAATTCGCCGCGATGGCCATCCGACTCGATCTGCCGAAGCCCTTCGAATTGCCCGATGCCGTGGTCCACGTGTACGACAAAATCGCCGGGCTTGAGTTCAGCAAAATCGCTGAAGAAGCCGGAAGTGCGAATCTTGCGGCCAGGGCGTTCGACCGTGGGCGTAACGTCGAACAGGTCCGCGTGGCCGTAAATCGTGAGGTTCGCTTCCGGAAATGCAACGCCTTCAGAAAACGGCGCACGAATCAAAAGCAGCCCAGCGGATTCCTGCGCGCCCTCGGCGGTAAATCCTGCCGCGGCCTCTTCCGATTCGCCCAGCACGTAAGGCACTTCGTACTCCCGGCAAATATCGGCGAAGCGCTCGATCTCGCCCACGCTGGCGGCGGTCAGAAACACGTGGCCGCCGGAAGCGAGTTGCGATTTCACGTCCCCCATGCACGCAACTACATCCCCGTGAAAGCGCGCGCTGGGGCGCGACGAAAGTTCAAATTGCGCATGGGAACCGATGGTGAGCGCAAGTTGCTCGAGATGAACCTGGGACGTTTTGCCCAGCGCGGTGCTCAATTGTTCTTCGGTCCAGAAATAATGCGGAGGGGCAGGAGAATTCGCGCGCCCATGGCGCTCGTAAATCTCCATGGCCGTGGCAAGATGCTGTTCGGCGGCCTCACGCAGTTTTTGTGGCTCGTCGAGGAAGACCACGGGACGCAATGAGCTTTCGGACAGTTCGAACAGCGCGCTGGGGCCCGGCTCCGTTGAGGGGCCAAAAAAGGCAGGAGCTTCCCAATTCCAAGATTCTTGTGCAGCGGAATTCTCAGGTGCAGGGACGGACCATTCGCTCAGCGGCAACAGTGTTGTTCGCACGACAGGAGCAATGGACCGTTGCGTGCGCGGGTCGAATTCGCGCACGGATTCCACCGTGTCGCCCAACAGTTCGATGCGCACCGGTCGCAGCGCTTCCGGTGAGAACACATCGATGATTCCGCCGCGCACGGCGAACTGTCCCGGCAACTCCACCATTTCCGTGCGCGTGTAGCCCACCGAACCAAGATGCGTGACCAGTTCTTCGTGGCCAATTTCCGTATCTTTCGCCAGCGTGCGCGTGAGATAGAGATAGGCTGCCGGATCCTGATAACGCCACAGCGCGGCAGCAATTGGTGCAATTGCTAAGGAAACTTGACCGTCTGCCAGGCGAAATAAGGTTGTGGCGCGCCGTTCAAGAATATCCGCGTGAGGACTTTGTGATTCCCAAGGCAGCCGGTCAAAGGAAGGAAGGGTCGCGACGCTGCCCGATGCTCCGGGAAAAATTCCCGCGAAGAACCGCAGTGTTTCCGCAAGCGCTTCTGCGCGGCGGTTGGAATCAGTTACAAAAAACGCAGGCCGCCGCAATTCATGCGTGAGATAGACCGCGGCGAATGCTTTCGCGACATCGTGCAGCCCGGTGATCGAGACGGCGTTCGCTCCCGAGCGCAATTCCGCCAACGCGCCTTCCATCGAAGGATGGCGCAGCAAGGACTCCAATCTTTCGCGGACTGCCGGGAGTATCATGCGTGAGCGATCAGGATTCCGGGCGCGAGGCGCCTGTCTCTTTTAGGCTGAGGCTTCTCGTTTACCTGGAAGGGCCGAAGCCTCCCCGAATCTTTTCGAGAATAGTCGTTGTCGAGTAGCCTGTCACCAGTGGAATGGAAACCACGCGCCCGCCAGCGGCTTCCACTTCTTCACGGCCAACAATCTGATCGCCGGGCCAATCGCCGCCTTTCACAAGCACATCCGGAACCAGTCGCGCAATCACCTCGCGCGGGGTCAATTCATCGAAAATCACGACGGCATCGACCGCTTCCATCGCCGCCAGAATTTCTGCGCGCTCGCGCTCGGGAATCACCGGACGGGTTGGCCCTTTTAATTGACGCACGCTCGAATCGCCATTCAGCCCAACGATCAGCACTTCCCCCATCTGTCGAGCTAGTTCGAAACTGCGAATGTGCCCGGGATGGAGTAGGTCAAAGCAACCGTTGGTGAAAACCACGCGGCCATTGCGTTTCCCTGGTCCAAATCGCACAATCGCTTCCTCAAGTGTCAGAATGGCGGGACGCAATGGTTCTCCCGGCGCGAAGAAACACAAAAAGTGTCGCTAGTTAAAATAACAGTTTATCATGCGCAAGATGTTCGACGCGCGGGGGGCCACATTTCAGCGACTTATTTTCCGGGGGAGCGCATTAGTATTGAAAAGGCGCGGGGTGAGACCGCGGCGGCTACATGAAGAATCTTGGCGTTCTTATGCTGACTGTTATCTTTCTTTGCGTGGGAAGTTACCTCATTCTCAAGCCCCAACAATACAAAGATGAGCTAGCAAGCTTTGAGAACATTATTTCAAGATTTCCCCGTTGGGCCATTCGCATCCTAGGAGTTTTTATCATCGCAGTTGGTGTGTGTGTTTTCTACCTGTCTCTAATAGCCTCAAAATGAGTCCATAACCCCATTGCACACGAAATCGCGAAAAACGTTGCGCGCAGTTGGTGGCGTCCTGCTCTGCGGATTGGGATTCTTGCTGGTATTTCCCAAGACCTATCGCGAGAAAACCTATTTGATCCCCGCCGCCGGCTGCCAGTTGGAAACGACAGTGATTGAAAAGCAGGCCGGGGCGTCACAAGGTACCGTGGTGTTATTTCACGGAATTTCCGCAAACAAAAAAATCATGTCCTACCTCGCGTACGGATTCGCGGAACAGAATTTGCGTGTATACGTGGCGGA
Organism: uncultured Acidobacteriaceae bacterium; assembly: GCA_964524045.1. GTDB lineage: Bacteria > Acidobacteriota > Terriglobia > Acidiferrales > UBA7541 > Acidiferrum. The sequence continues at coordinate 14,019 of CAZGBQ010000065.1, read as the reverse complement.
CTTGCCCGGACACGGGCATAGTCCGGGGCCGTTTTCTCCGGAGCGCGCGGAGCAGTGCAGCGAGGCGCTCGTTGCTGGGCTGGCGGCGCGCGGCATGGCCAGTCCCGACCGAACCATCCTCGCAGGTCATTCGATGGGCGGGGCAATCGCCCTGCGCGTCGGTGGCCGCATTCCCGTGGCAGGAGTGGTAGCAATTTCGCCCGCGCCAATGCGGACTGCCCACGGCGTCTCCCCGGAAATGCTGCTTTTTCGGGATCCCCCGCAATCGCTGCCGCAAAATCTTCTGGTCATCAATGGGGAGCTGGAGCCCCAATCCATGCGCGGCAATGCAATCGATCTTGTGACCTCGCATCAAGGCGGCACTGTGAATTACGTCGAGATTCCGCGGGCGACCCATGTAAGCGTTCTCTTTGATAAGAGAGTAGTGCACACCGTTCAGGATTGGACGAGCAGGACGCTTTCCCAGAACGTTTCCCCTCGGACGCCCTCACTCCGCCAGCTCTTGGGAGCTGTAGGCGGGTTCGTGGGCTTGCTTTTACTCGCCAATCCCTTTCTGCGCGAAGCGACAGGAAGCAAAACGACGGACGACTCGACGGAAACAGGCAATTCTATGGGATGGGCCCGCATGCTCGCCGAATTTGCCGCGGCCGCAATTTTCGCTGTCGTTTTGCTGCGTTTCTGGAATCCCTCGCGAATTGTCCATTTGTTTCAAGGCGATTACCTCGCCGCGTTTCTACTTATTGTCGGAATCGCAATAATCCTCCTGCACTCGAAATCAGCGCGCGAACAATTCTCGCGAATGAAGGTTGGTTTAGTTGGAGGATTGTTCGGTGGTTTGCTGTTGTTTCTTCTTTTTTCCGCGTGGTTGGAACTGTCGCTTTACGAAGCCTGGCTCACGCCCGCAAAATGGCTTCGCTTCCCTCTTCTCTTCCTCGCGCTGATTCCCTACCATTTCGCTGAAGAGTTATGCCTCGGCCCGGTCTCCGAAGGCGGCGCACGCCGAAGGTGGTTCTCCGGCATGTCGCTCCGCCTGGTGGCCTGGGGTGCCCTTGCGCTCGGCGTTTTCTATTTGCATAGCGGAGCATTTCTGATGGTCCTGCTCGGCCCGTATTTCGCTCTGGTTTACGCGTTGGAGCGCAGGGGGATGGACACTGTGCGACAGGAAACCGGATCCGCTGCGGCAGCCGCGGTATTCGGTGCTATACTCCTGGCTGGTTTTTGCCTGGTGATCTTCCCCGTCACCTGAGGACGTGTAACCCGAGCAACCCAGCATCTGAGTTCTGTGAGCAAAGGGAATTGCGCGCGGCGGGTTTCGCCTCGAAAGAGGAATTCGCGCCCGGCAGCGAAAAAAGATCGTTATGGCGGAAATTGCAATCATCGGTGGTGGGCCCTCGGGAGCAATGTGCGGCGAGCAGCTTGCTCGCGCCGGGCACAAAGTAAACGTCTTTGACGAGCATCTCGCTTGGGAAAAACCGTGCGGCGGAGGGCTCACGCACAAAGCCATCCAGTGCTTCCCTTTCCTGCTCGACAATTCCTACCCAAAAAAGCTGGTTCATTCCGTCGAGCTGATCAGTAGCCAGGAGCATCGCGCCACGCTGGAGATGCCGCATCCGATCGTAATTTACTCCCGCAAGGTGCTGAACGGTCTGCTACTGGAGCGCGCGCAGGCCGCCGGTTGCAAAGTGCAGCGGTCGCGCGTCCTGAGCGTGGACACTGAGAAGACGAGGCCGCGTTACTGCGTCGAGGGAGAATGGCACGAAGCGGATTTTCTCGTGCTGGCCGCGGGGGCCCGAAATCAATTGGTTCCAGAGACGCGCCCGCTGGAGCGCGACGAACTCGAAATGACCCAGGGCTATTTTGTCCCCCAGAACGCAGATTCCATCACCATCAAATTCTTGCCGCAGTTCGAAGGCTATATCTGGTCCTTTCCCCGCAATGACCATCTGTCGGTGGGAATCTGCGGCAGTATGTCTTCCCACACCAGCGCGCAGCTTCGCGGCCATCTGCAGACGTTTGTTGAAAAGCAAAACATCGCGACGGAGGGAGCGAAGTTCTACAGTCACGTGCTGCCCTCACCGCAAGAACGCACGCTTTCCGAGCGCACCGTTGTGGGAAAGAATTGGGCACTGGTAGGAGATGCTGCCGCGTGGGTTGATCCGCTGACCGGCGAGGGCTTGTTTTACGCGATTCGCTCCGGTGAACTTCTGGGGCGCTCACTGGCCGAGGGCTGCCCCGAGAAATACCCAGCGCGTATTAAAGCCGCGTTCTCCAATGAACTCGAGTTTGCCGCGCGCATTGTGCGGCGTTTCTACCGCGGATCGTTCCTCGGCAATGCCGTTACCACACGCATGGTGCAGTTCATTCGCCGCAGCCCGGTGTTCCGGCAATTAATGGGCGATCTGTTCAGCGGCACGCAGGATTATTCCAGCTTGAAGCGCCGCCTTTGGGGCCACTTGGGCATCACCATCAGCGATTTCATCTCCAGCGTGCTGAACCTGGACCGCCCCGCCGGAGCGCGCATCGGCCATACCGGCGCCTCCGGCGATTGAGCGAGTTCCAGCGCCAGTCGGTTTGCGTAGGGGCGTAGCACGCTGCGCCCCAGTCTTCTCGGACGCTGTAGGGGCGCGCTTTAGCGCGTCCCCCTCAGGTCGCGAACCATCGTTACGACTCCTTTCGATGTAGTCGGGTAGGCCCAGCCTGCATCCAATACCGAGGCCTGAGCGGCTTCTCAACGCATGACCACCGAACCCAAAGAAAAAGACTCCTCCAAAGACAAAAAGCGCAAGAGCGCCTGGAAGAATCTTCCTGACGTTTGGGCGCTCATCAAGCCACGCCGCGGACTGCTCGCTCTGGGCTTTGGGCTGATGGCCATCAACCGCGTCTCGGGATTGGTCCTGCCCGCTTCCACGAAATATCTCGTCGACAACGTCATCACCAAACGGCAGATCAACTTGCTGACTCCGATCGTCCTAGGCGTTCTCGGCGCCACGGTCATTCAGGGGCTGACTTCGTTCACGCTGACGCAACTGCTCTCGAAATCCGCGCAAAAAATGATTACCGAACTGCGCCGCAAAGTGCAGGCGCATATCGGACGGCTGCCGATTGCATTTTACGACGCCAACAAAACCGGCGTGCTCGTCTCGCGCATCATGAGCGATGTCGAGGGCGTGCGCAATTTGATTGGCACGGGACTCGTCGAATTCGTCGGCGGCCTGATGACCGCGGCCATCGCGCTGGTCTATCTGATCCATACCAGTGTCGTGATGACCGGAGTTGCCTTCGGCATCCTGATCGTCTTCGGCCTGGGGATTAACAAGGCGTTCGCCACGATTCGACCGATTTTCCGCGCCCGGCCGAAAATTACCGGCGAAGTCACTGGCCGTCTGACCGAATCGCTGAGCGGCGTGCGCGTTGTGAAGGGCTATCACGCAGAAGACCGCGAGGAGCGAGTCTTCTCCAGCGGTGTGCAGCGCCTGCTGGACAACGTGCTTAAGACCCTGACTGCAACCTCTCTCATGAGTCTCTCCGCCGCGGGTCTGATGGGCGTGGTGAGCGCCATCATCATGGAGATTGGCGCCCACAAAATCATTTCAGGCTCAATGACACTCGGCACATTCTTCGCGTTCAACATTTTCCTGGGCTTCCTCGTCGCCCCGGTTTTTCAGATCGTCGCCATTGGCACGCAAATCACGGAGGCCATCACCGGTCTCGAGCGCACACGCGAGATTCTCAACGAAAAAATGGAAGACGATTCGCCGGACCGCACCGCGTCGCTCGAGCGCGTCAACGGGCTAGTGGAATTTCAAGACGTGAGCTTCGCCTACGAATCGCGCAAAGAAGTGCTGCACGAAATCAGCTTCCAGTCCGAGCCGGGAACCGTGACCGCGCTCGTCGGCCCTTCCGGTGCAGGCAAGTCCACAATCATTGGCTTGATTGCAGCGTTCTACGTGCCGTCCAGCGGAACGGTGTTTGTCGATGGCGTGAACCTAGCGACCGTAAAACTGAATTCCTATCGCACGCAGCTCGGCGTTGTGTTGCAAGAGACTTTTCTGTTCGATGGAACGATTCGCGAAAATGTGGCCTTCGGCCGGCCCAACGCCACCGACGAAGAAATCCTCGCCGCTTGCCGCATCGCCCGCGTCGACGAATTTGCGGAATCGTTCGAGCAAAAATACGACACCGTGGTCGGTGAACGCGGCGTGAAGCTTTCCGGCGGGCAAAAACAGCGCGTGTCCATCGCTCGCGCGATTCTCGCCGATCCACGCATCCTCATTCTCGATGAAGCCACTTCGAGTCTCGACTCCGAATCCGAAGCGCTGATTCAGGAAGGCTTGCGCTATCTGATGCGCGGCCGCACCACTTTCGTCATTGCGCACCGGCTCTCGACGATTCGCCGCGCAGACCAAATCCTCGTCGTCGAAGCAGGCCGCATCATCGAGCGCGGCACGCACGAATCGCTCTATGCGCTCGGCGGCCGCTACTACGACCTGTACACCAAGCAGCACGCCGTCGAGACCAATCTCTTCCTCGCTCCCGGCGAAACCACCGTTCTGGATGAAGCTGCGTCCGACTCGCCATCCGGCGGTAACGGCCGCAGCGGCACCGGCCTCCCCGACGCCATCCGCATCCTTCGCGGCCAATCCAGCTAGCCGCGATTTCTCACGCCTTGCTTCTTTCAGAAACGCCGGCACGCTATCGGCAAACCGCATCGAGCTGCGCAGCGAAATCTGTGCGTCGCGGCAACGGCAACCCCCGCCCATTCATCGCGCCTTCGAGCGTGTTTGGATCCGCCGCAACGCTGAGGTCCGTCGCATTTCGATAGAACTCATCTTGCTCTGCTTCGGAAAGAGTCACAAATTGAAATCCTCTGGCGCGATACAGTTGCAGCAAACGCGGCAACATCTCCGCGTCAAACGCGCCTACATGCATGAGCAGCACATAGGGAATATCCCGCTGATACAGCGCGCGCGACATATTCCGCGAATACTCGATGCTTTCATCCGCAGCGGTAAGATAGCTTGTTTTCAGTCCCGCGATGGCTGCCGCATCGCCCTTCGCTTTGCACCGCGCGTACGGCTCGCTCCACAAATAGTCCCCGAAGCTCATGGTCACGCCCGCGATCTTGTACCCATGTTCTCGAAGGAAATCGCGAAAACCCGTTCTCTTTGCCGGCGTGTTTCCTTCGGCCAAAAACGGATAGCGGAACCAGTGCCAATCTTCATCCTTCATCATCTTCTTCAATAACGGTTCATTGCGAGCCACATCTTGCTCGAATTCTTCCAGCGCGTGTTGATTCAGATTCATGTGCGACCAGCTATGATTGCCGAGCGGATTTCCCGCGGCATGCCACTTCTCCAACACGGCTGCTTCCTCGGGCTGCTGCTCCAGGCGTCCCGCATTCACGAATCCATACGTCGGCGGCAAATGAGCCTCCTGCAGCGCAGCGATGATCTTTGTGATGACTTCCAGCCTTGTCTCTCCCGGCGGTAAAGCATTGTGCGCAGGCAAATCGTCAAAGGTAATTGCCATCTTCGGCGCCGGTTCGGCCGAAGCCGCAAATAGCGAAACCGGTATCCCCTCAGCCATCGCCGCGTAGCCCGCCGGGGACGGATGCAAATGATCGCCCGAATCAAACGCAGCCAACAGCCGCTCGGGATGTTCCTGGTCGCGCGTGATCTTGTCGAAGTCGATCACCGCATCGAAATGCCCGGGCACCCGAATCCATTCATTGATGGCTTGCCGGTCCGCTTCATTGGCGGGAGCCGGATGATAGTAGCCCGATCCCGCAAACGGCAGAATCGTCGCGCCGATAACCTTGATTTCGTGGCTGTGCGCGCGCGCGATGATTTGTTCATACGCCGCAATCATCCTCCGCACCAGCGAGTCGTGTTCAGCGCTAGGAACCTCGCCTTCGCGTGACACCATGCCGATGTCGTTGATTCCTTCCAGAACGATCAGCCAGCGCACGCCCGGCTGCGCAATTACATCATGGTCGAAGCGCGACAATGCATTCGGCCCCAAACCATCTGTGAGCAGATGGTTCCCGCCAATTCCGTGATTCAAAACGGCTATGTTCCGTGTGCTTGCTGAAGCTTGCAGCCGCTTCGCCAAAATGTCCGTCCACCGGTCATTCCCGTTCGTCGTCGAGCCGCGTCCATCGGTGACCGAATCGCCGAGAACTACCACCGCACCGGCTTCCCGCGGAGCCGCCACGTCAATCCCCGCGATGAAGTACCAGTGCTCAATGGTCTTGGCGCCTGCAAGTTCCGCTGCGGAGATCAGGTCTCCATGCGCCAGGTACGACGTCGCTCGCGAACCCGGATGCCCCGTCTGCTCGCTCGGCGGCGCATCGATGTGTAGCGTGATGGCCACATCGTCGAACGCTTTCACCGGAAAGGCGACCAGGTCAGAAACGTAGTCGGCATGCGCGGGAATCGTAACGTCTGGCAACCCAGAAAATGTGAGCCCTTTGTCGCTTCCGGACACAATCTTGCTCGAATTCGCCGCGACTGCTTGCGCAATGTGCACTGCCGTGAAATGCAGTGGTGTGGTTCCGAAGCGATTCGAGAGCCGCAGCCGGATTTCGTTCCCGCCAAGCGACAAATGCACAATTTGCCGCAGCGTCGCATCGTGCAGATCTTCTGGACTCAGCGCGTTGTTCGGCTCCACGAGTTGCTGAGACGCCGCCCACGCGCCAACCCACCGTGTTTGCGCTGCCGCACTACCCGCGCTGAACAAGCCGCACATGGCCAAGAGAAGAACGGCAACCAACAGCATCAAGCACACGCACCGAAAACGCACCATGAACAACGTTGCCTCCTACTGTGCGAAGCACTCAGCCAAACCTGTCATTCCGAGCGAAGCGAGGTACTCTTCGGCATCGCGCGTTTTTTGCGCGATGAATCCCTCTTCCTACAGAGTCAAGGAGAAGAGAGATTCCTCGTCGCTGCGCTCCTCGGAATGACGGACATGGTCAGGCATTTAGCGGCTCTGCTCCGGATTGATCGAATACAACCGTACGCGATAAATCTCTGGGCGATGCGGATCAAGCAAGAGTTGCCGTCCCTGATTGGTTTGATCGCCATTCAGCCGCCTCTCGGTGGTCCATTGTCCCGAAGCGCGAGAAACTTGTTCCACGCTTTCAATGCCGGCAATCCCCGCGTCCACGTCAGGGTCGCGGGCAAAACTTACGGTCAGTCCACTGCCCGCAATGTAGAACTCTCCCGGCGACGCTTGCAGGATCAACATCGCGCCGTCGTCCGCAATGATCTTCCTCGCTGGCCAGGACCGCGACAGCGTGGCCTCGAATAGGTATCCTCCCAGCGCCACCGTCTGCGTCGGCCGTGGACTGTTGACATGCAGCACCAAGCCGCGCGTCATTCGCGCGGCCTGCGCGCCTGGGAGGAGATCGCGCATACTGTCCAGCAACTCGTAAACCTGCATCATCGCCGGCTCAGCGTCCTCGCTTTTTTCCGGCAGCTTCAGACTTTCAATCCCAAATGGACAAAACCCGAAGGCGCGCGCTTGCCCGTAGGCGTAAAGCGCATTGTACGGAGCGCTCTCGAGCCGCGCTTCCGGCACGAAGATCGCATTGCCCGGCACTTCATAACGCTGCACCCAATACTCGAAATTGGGCCAGTAAATATCCGGCGAGTAGAAATCGATGCTCGGCGCCGCCGCGCGCCAGACCTCCAGATAATAAGGATGCGGCCCCCCGCTGGGATACTCGCCCGCCCGCTCCTGCGGCGCGGGAAGCTGCGCGTTGACGTACATCGGCAGCGCGTATTCACTCTTCCCGGCGCGCGCCACCGCCTCGATATAGCCCGCATAATTCCACGCCATGAACACTTCATCTGCGGCTTCTCCAAACACCTCGCTCCAGTTTTGGCCATGCTCGTTGAAGTGCGCCGCCAGTTCCGGCGCGAGCTGCAGCCGCTTTGCCGTGAGCGCGCGCATCAACGCCTCCGGCACGCGTCCGTGAAACAGCCGATTCGCCTCCGCCGAGCGGTCTCGCCCGAGCCCCAGGTAACCAACTTCGTTTTCCACCTGCACCATCAGCACGGCCTGTTGCTGCGAGTCCTTCTCGCGAACATGCCGCAGCAACGCGGCAAATGCGCGGCTGTCGCATCGGCGATTCTCCGCCGATAGCGTCGACAGAATCTCCAGCGGCCGCCCCTCCGCGGACTCCGCGCGCGGGAAGCGCTTCGCGTCTGCTTTCACCCACGCCGGCGCATAGTTCGAGAACGCGTTCTTCCAACTCCCAAACCACAGCAGCACCAGATGCACGTTGTGCTTTCGCGCTGTCTCGATCCAGTGGTCCAGGATGCTGAAATCGAAGCTGCCTTCTTTCGGCTCGATCTGCTCCCAAGCCACCGGCATCAGGATCGTATTGACGTGCATGGCCGCGAGCTTCGGCACAATCGCATCCGCCTGCGCCGCCGTCCCCGCCGAAGAATTGCCCAGTTCCCCGCCCAAAATCAGAAACGGCTGCCCGTTCACAATGAGCTGCCCTGTTCCCTTTTCCACCCTGACCTGCGGCAACTCCGCGCCCCGCCCCGCCACAACGAAAACGCAGAGTCCCGCAACAGTGCCAAGAAATACGAGTAGTTGGGCGCGCAGAACGGTCTTCACAATCTGCTCCAAAGAGGAACTATCTTAACGGAGAGTGTCAAACGATACGCACCTTCAGGTAGTGGGCGAATTTCAGTTTTCTGACGGCTTTCGTTTTTGCCTATTCGGCCAAAACAAAACAGCCAAAGTAAAGCCACCCAGCAAGCAAGTTCCGACAAAGGCGACACCATGAAAAAATGGGCTGGGGCGAAACGGCGCTAATTTTTCAGTATAATCCGACGGCAACATCGCCATGATTAGAACGCTGAAAGTATAAACGCGCCAGAGCAGAAACCACGACCCAAGAAGAGTTGTGCATACAGCAACCAAGCAGAAGTTGCGACGGATGCCGTCCAGATGTGTGCCGGTTGTGCTCACTGCAACGCCAATGTTAATCAGCAGGCCAAGCGCGACCATGAAGGCGGCCCAGTATGCAACGAGGTGATAGAGCGCATGGTAGAAAACCCATTCCTGAGCTTGAGCCATTTGGCTGGATTCTATATGAAGTGTTGACCTGCCGGCGTTACTTTTCAGCCTTCCGTTCATGCGCGCGTGTGTCCCATACCGATTCTGCCTGCCGCCCAGCGGGCGGGCGTGGGGCTTTCTGATTTTCCTCGGTGGCTGTTATCCCGACGCCATGTGCATCCTCCGAAGGCACACCAACTATACGCTCGAATTATTCTCACATTTAACGACCACAGGAAGTATCCTTATCGTAACCCATGTTTTGAGATAGAATTCGCTTGTGGCAGACCGCAGAGAAAAATCGCAAATGATCGGAGACTTTCTACGTGAAGTAGCGGTTCTGTGGGCTGCACTCTACCCGCTGGAAGCGTATTTCAACAAGAGTTTTGACTGGATCTACTGTTGCTTGATTTTTCTCATGGCAGTAGCGTTGATGTATCTTGGCATGATCCTGGAGGGGAGCGAAGAGGAGTTGTGAGCTTTTTGATTCCCAGACTCATTGCATTCGCATTCTGCTTGGTCGCATTCGGCGCCGGCATCTACTTCCAACGTCAGGAGCGCAAGCGGCGGGACAAACAGCGGAAGCAGTTGATGACCAGCATAACGAGCCTCCGTTCTGCAGCGCAGGCGCTCCGCCCAACATGGGAGAATCCTCACGGATTAGGACGAATACAGCAAGAACCGGAACAACAGGAACAATCTCGACGATTTACGACGCATTAAGGAATCAATGATACAAAGAGCGAGAGTGAGATGAACGTTCTTTACGTTGGCATGGCAAGAACAATCTGGCTGTTCGACTTGAGCCTGCTCAACCCAACCGGTATAAGTCTGAGGGGCGCTGTGGAAGAAATCGCAAAGCGCTACCAATTCGCCAAAGCGCCGAAAAACGAACTCGATTTAGACGATCAACGTAGCCTGTCTTTCAAGGCTGGAACCTTTATAGGAGCCCGAAGGGTCCCAATAATGGTTGGTCTGAATATCTACAATGATGGTTGGGCGGCAGACACACTATCCTCAACCGATGAGTCAACAGAGTTTTTGAACGACCTAGCGACATGGCTCAGCGAAGCGCACAAATTGAATGTACCCAAGCAGCGCACCGTCGCTTATCTGAGTCAAATCGACTTTCAAAGCGAAGAGCCTCTGTCCAGCCTGAATACTCGGTTGAAATCTTTCGTTGAAGTAGTTCAGGGGCATGTCGACTCCAAAAGCCAGTTAGATGTAGCTGCAATTCAATTCTGGACCGAAGATTTCGGTAAGCCGGGCACGCCTGCAGCTATCAGGATTGAACGCAAAATCTCGGCTCCGTTCTCAGCCAATCACTACTTCTCACAAGCTCCGATGTCGACGAAGGATCATATAGAACTACTAATCACATTCGAGGCCATGCTTACGGAGAAATGAAATGCTTGATGGACTTTGGATTGTGCAGTATCACGGTCCTCAGGGTGTTGGTGGGGGTGTGGTGGTATTCATGAAAGGACAGGTGCTCGGCGGGGACAGCGGATTCACCTATGTGGGTACCTACGAATTGAAAGGTGATCTGCTTAAAGCGAAAGTATCTGTGAAAAACTTCGACGCGAGTGTGCCAAACGTGCTTGGTATGCCGGGCAATTTTGAACTCCTAATCGAAGGGAAATTCAAGAACGACACTATCGATGGCACAGGAGCACTCGCTACACACCCGGATACCAAGATCGTCGTTCGCTTGTCGAAGCAACACAGGCTCTAAAAGGCGCCTGGTGCAACCCTCAGCCCGTGAACGGAGAGGGGTGACTGGGTGGCAAGCGCTTAGAGTCTTCATGAGGAGAAGATATGACATCTCCCGCTGCACTGTCCCCGCGGCCCCTCTGCAGTTTTAGCTACTTGACTGAGCACGTTCCTCATAATAAACTCCCCCCATTGGTTGGTCGCTAATCCGGACGTCGAACAATCCGCGAAGATAAACATGTTCCGACTATCTTTTCTCGTTGCTCCCCTTATGTTGTCCTTCTGGTTATCGAGTTATGGTCTTGTGCAGGAGCCAGTACCCCTAGCCGATAACAAAATGGGGCAGGAAGGCGACAGCGGAACTATCGCTGGAACCTTGGTTGACTCCCACGGGGCTGCCGTCCCCGGGGCCAAGATCACCATACTCGACGAAGTCACGGGCCGCAGCCGCGAAATAACCACTGATTCAAACGGTCAGTTTAGCGTATCAGTTCCCCCCGGACCGTACGAGGTCGTTGTGGCTCTGCCTGGCTTTCAGTCCGTTGTCAGAAGAGTTGAAGTTTCTTCCAGAGGGATCTCTCCAGTTAGTGTCTCTCTCTCACCGGGCGAACAAGTTCCCAATGTCGACATCAAGCCGAGTAGGTCAGCCCCGCCAAAGAAAGATCCGCCAGGTGAAAATGGGAGTTCCAGTTTGGGGGTGTCCAAGCCTACCGTTAAAGAGATTCCATCTGTTAGAAGCGCCGACCGCACTGAGAAGCACCCTGCTGATGCCTCGGCGGTCATTACCGTCACCGTGGGTACCGAGGTTGCGCTGCAGAACTGGCTGAACGAACGCGCGAAACAGGGCGCACACTTGCTCTCTCTCATCTCTTTCGGGCCAAGGAGAAGCTTCGCTGTTTTTGCAATCGCACCCTCAAAGACCGATGCAGAGTATCTGGTAGTGCCGGTGAACCAAAGGCCCGACGAGAGTGATCTTAAGCGGCGTATTGACTCGCAGATCAACTACCAGTTTGTCGGAATTCATCGCCTTACGAGTAACTCGTACTTGATGGTGTTCTCCCGTGCCACCAGATAACGCAACCAATGACGCCCAAGAACTACAAGCTGCTGGTGGACAAGACTTACAATTGCACGCACAGGAAGGTGGGGCAGGAGAACCGGCAAACAACGGAGTGCCGAAACCTACGTGGCAACGATTCCTCGAAAGCAGCGGCGGTACTGCTTTGATCACCGTTCTGCTTGGGGGCGCATTCGGGCAACTAATCTCAGGATCGATTCAAGAGAACGCTAAGAAAAGGGAGTTCCAACAGTCCTGGATGCAAGCCCAAGGCAATCAGGCGCTCCTCTACTACAAGGAGTACTTAACCGAAGAACAGGCCGTCGTGAAGAGCACTTACGAAGTGGCCGGGAAATGTATATCCGCGTCAGAGGACCTAATCATTCTAACAGGCAGCGAATTCGACCCAGATCGGTACACTGGGAAACCACAGTTGGTTATCATGAGGCAAAGAGAAGGCACTCGTGAAAGATTTAACACATGCGACGCTCAGTGGCGGGATGAGCGCGAAAAATTGGGATTATTGATGTCCTTCTATCATCGGAGCAAGCCGGAGATAGTCCGAGACTGGACGTCAGTCCAAGACGACCTAACCGACTTCATGTGGTGCGCTAGGAAATGGTATCTTTCACACGAAACTGCGGTCGATGACGCAACGACCCGGACTGCATGCAAAGATGGGAAGGACAAAGTCCGGTCTGACCTTCACACGCTGTCCAAGGATCTGGATGCTGTACGTTCGTATGCTTGGGAGGGTTGGGAGTCCCCGGAGAACCTCAAGGCCTTACTAGAAAAGTAGGACACCAGGGCCGATCAGCGACGGTTTGGCCTCCCGGTCAGCCCGAGCTAATCCCGGCCTTCTGCTTCCAACTTATAGAATCCACAGTATTTATTTACGCATTGACAAATCTTACTTTGTGGTATAATGATTTCGGCCGTTGGGGCAAGGACTCTTTTTGTACCTAAGTCACTCCATGAGCGGCCATGGTTTACCCCGAGCAGATTCGAGGGGATTGTTCTGCTTGCCTCAACTACTGTGGGGCTGCACCTTCCCTAATATTTCCGCCTTTGTTTTCAACCGCTTGCGCACTCTTTCATTTTCCGTACACGAAAGAATGCAGCCTAATTCCTTCACTATCAATCGCTTGCGCACTCTTTCACAAAACACGGGGGGTGGGGGTGTGCTATCAGGGTCTGAAGTGAAAGTAATACTTGAAGTGCCACTTCAATGGACTGAAGCGGAAAGACTTACAAGCGAAAACTTGCAACTTGCGACTTCCCTACGCAGTCGGGCGGCGGGCGATGAGCTTCTTGACCACCGCTGGTGGTGGAATCAGAGTCGCCATTTTGCGGATCATGGCCAGGACCAGGCGCTTGTCGCCATCGGAAAGCGTGGTGGTGTACTTCTTGATTTCGGCAAGGAAGCGAATTTCGTCTTGCGAGAGTTCGCCCAGAGCTTTTTGCGTTTCGCGGTCGCGCGGCGTTTCGGTGTTGGGGAAAAAGTCGGCGAGCGAAATGTCCATGGCTTCGGCGATCTTGGCGAGCGTTTCGAGCGACGGAACCGTGTGGCCGTTTTCGACCCGCGAAAGATAGCAACGCAGCAGGCCGGTGCGGCGTTCAATGTCGCCCTGCGACAATCCGCGCTGGCTGCGGTAGGACTTGATGACTTCTCCGATGTTCACCCGTGGCTTTTCTTTTGGCATGGTCGCTCCTGTAGAGGGGGTATCTTAGTCACTAACAGTAGGAGTGGCAAGAGGGAATGTTCGCGGATTGGTTCCAAAGTGACAACGGGGGAAAACGAAGCGGTTTGGATTGTAGAGGCGGCTTTACGCCGCCATCGGGTTGTTGTACGACCGAAAAGAATGGCGAGGTAAACTCGCCGCTACAAAAGAGAGGGCACGACACGTTGTGCCCCTACGAAAGAGAAGAGAACGAAGCAAGAGATCAAAGATCGGAGATCAGCAGAATACGAAGAGCCGGCTACATTTCGTAGCGCCGCCAATCTTGGCGGCGGTTTGGATTGTAGGGGCGGCTTTACGCCGCCATCGGGTTGTGGGACGACCGAAGAGAATGGCGAGATAAACTCGCCGCTACAAAAGAAAGGGCACCGTGCCCCTACGAAGGAGAAGAGGGACGCGCTAGAGCGCGCCCCTACATTTCAGGAAAAATGGCCG
>CAZGBQ010000064.1:10944-20263 GCA_964524045.1 uncultured Acidobacteriaceae bacterium | reverse complement strand
GCGGAGAGGAAGTGTCTCTTGACAACGCCTTCGCTCTTATCGAGCGGCACCCGCTTTTTCAAGTACAGAGCCTCAGGAATATACTGGTCCTATGACTCCAGAGGAAACAAGCTTCTTTGAACTTATAGACGGTTATGCCAGAACTCGACACCGGTGTTTTTTGACAGAGATGGATCTCCGCACTGAGGAACTTGGCTATTTCTTATGCTTTCGCCCACTAGACGTGAGTGAGAACTCCGACCCGTACGCCTGCAGATATCTGATGGTCCCAACCGAACACATAAAGGCAGCTGGTAGTCGACAACAGCTCCCAACTTCCTTAGTCGATCAACTAGATGCCGATCTCTCAGAATTGAGAGAGCGTTGAGGAGCGCCGCAGATGCGGCGGGTGGCCGAGCTGGGCTGAGACGATTTTGAGGTGCGCCATACGCCGGTTTTGCCTGCCTCGCGGCAGGCGGGCGTGTGCGGGTTTAGAGTCAACCTCATGCAGAAGCTCACGTCCGCGTAAACTTCCTAACCATTTCGGTGCGCGATTCTTTGACGGGACCGGGAGACTCGGGCCGAGATGACCGTGACGACGCCATTCCCCAGGAGGCGGTGTGGCGGTCAGCGTGACGACGTTCACCTACAACACGCTGGGCGAGTTGCTGACGATCAAGGACCCGCTGAACAACGTCAAGACGCTGGCGTACACCACGGCGGGACTGATCAACACGATTACCGATGCGCAAAACAACGTGACCACCTACGGCTACGACGCGCACGGGAACCGCACTTCGGTGACCGACGCGCTGAACCATCAAACCACGTTCACCTATGACGCGATGGACCGGCTGACGAAGATCACCTATCCGGACACGACGACCACGCAGTTTGGCTACGACTACCGCGGGCGACGCACCAGCGTGACGGATCAGAACGGGAAGGTGACGACGTATTCCTAAGACAGACGGCGTTTCGGGGGCTTCGCTTTGGGTTCCAACGAAGGCCAACGGGCGATGACGCTGGTGGTCAGTCCGCCGCGCGGCGTGAATTCGCCGCGAACGAGGCACCACTCCGGGCGGACGGCTGCGACGATGTCACTGAGAATTTTGTTCACGGCGTTTTCGTAGAAGATGCCCAGGTCGCGGTAAGCCAGCAGGTACATTTTCAGAGCCTTTAATTCGAGGCACGCCTTCTTGGGCATGTATTGGATGGTGATGGTGCCGTAGTCGGGAAGGCCGGTTTTGGGGCAGACCGAGGAATACTCCGGAAATCGCGTGGTAATCACGTAGCCGGGGAACTGGTTAAGCCACGTCTCGAGCGCCGGCAATTTGGCGGTGATTCCGGCGCGGGCGTGTTCGGCGGTGTAATCAGACATGTTTACTCCTTGGGGTTTTTATTGTATCTTGCCGGGCCGGAGTCTGTTCTTCCTCAGGCATGTTCCCGGCCAAGACTTTTCAGGAGCTCGAAGATTCACGCGACGGCAAGAGTTTGCCCAATATGTCGCAGCTCGAATTTCCGGCGTTCGCGCCGCCGGACACCCGCGGATTATGTTCTCAGTTTTGTGGGAGTGTTGCCGTGGCGCTGCGAATCCTGCGAGAAGAGGTTTTGGTCAAGGCGGACGCCGTTTCGGGACTTAATCTACGCGCACTGCGCCATCTGCGGCAATCTGGAACTACAGCGTATCGCGCCAGAGCACGTTCCGGGTCTTACTGCAACCATAGGCCGCGTGCTTGGATTTCCCGCGCTACGTTGCGTGCCGTGCCGGAATAAGTTCTTCTCCATCCGGCCATTGCATCGGGAAGCGCGGAAGGCAGCGTCGGCAGCGAGCCAGTAGAGAGCCGAGTACCAAGACGGTACTCTCGCCGTTCGCCGGGTGCGGTACTAGGTCACAAAACTCGCGGTACGGAACATCCGTACTCTTTCCAATCTGTTCCCTTCTCCCGCTTTTCTCCTACGCTGATCCAAGGGCGAGAAGCGCATGGAGACAAGCGTCCGAGTATTGGTTGCAAACCGGCCTCGCCTGCTCCGGGAGCTGGTTCTTTCGACGCTCTCCGAGCAGGCCGGGATTCGTGTGGTTGGAGAAGCCAAAAGCGAACAGGATGTGCCATCGCTGGTTGCGGAAACGAAACCGGATTTTTTGCTGATCGCCCTCGAGGAATCGCAGAAACGTCCGGTCCTGTGCGACCAGTTGCTTCGAGACTTTCCCAGCCTGCGCATTATCGCCGTGGCGCCCAACTCCAGCGTTGGCGTTTTCTACTGGGCCTCGCTGGAAATTCACGCGACAAAGATGGAGACCAGCGAACAAGCATTGCTCGAGGCCCTTCGAAAACGAGGCGCGCCCGGAGGAGTGGTGACGTGAATCGGCGTGGAATATTTTTCTTTTTCATTCTTTGCGTCGCTGCCGGAGAAGCCAACGGCCAGCAAGCATCTCGAGCGGAAGCGAACGAACGCTCCCAGCAAAACAACGGGCCTGCATCGGCGAAGGCGCCGGCACGTCCTTCGTGGCGCGGCCGCGACATCGTGGCGGACAACCTAGACCACGTCGCCGCCGCGGCGCAGCAGATCCTGCAAATCCTCGGGCAGGATGCCGGGCTAATGGTGGAATTGAAACGATCTATCGCCGAAGATGCCGGCGAGAACGGGCAAATTCTCGATGAGTCCGATCTAACGGATCAGGCGATCGAAGGCCGCCTGCGGCAGGACTGGCGCACGCGCGTGATTGCCACGCGGCTGCTGCGAAGATACGGTTACTTGCAGCCCAAGTTGAATCCCGAGTCCGAACAGGCCCAAGAGAACAAGCTGGTCTTGCAGGAGCGCGCTCAGGAAATCGCTCGCGCAGCAGAACGAAATGCGCGGGTTCGCGAACAGGTTCCGGCGGAGCTCGCAGCGGATTGCGACTACCGCGAGTCGGATTGCGAATGGCCGCAACGCCCGGCAGGCCAGTTAGCAGGCGAAAGGAACACGGGAGGCCGGGAGCGCTACCCATCGGCCCCGGCCAATCCGGAAAGCGGCTATCCCTCGCAGCCGGAGATTTCGAATCCGGCGCACGAACCGCGTATCGACACGGCGGGGAAGTCCGCACTGGGGACGCTCTTGCCGGCCTCCTCGCCCGTTGATCCTCGTGGAGTCCCAACGCTGTCAAGCCGACGGGCAGCGAACGCCACGGACTCGGTCTATTCGCCTCTCCCGCTTGAGAGCGGCGCCGCGGGGAGCGGAGAATTGTCCGGCTTGCGCGCATCGACGATGGCTGAGACACGAGGCGCTTGGCGCGAGCTTAACGCGGGAACCACGAAACACGCTGACGCCTCTTCCGCTAGCGAATTTGAACCCGTCCGCTTGGTGCATCGTCCCAACCCGTATGCGGAGATTCCTTCTCTGTACGACCTATACGTGCAGGCCAGCGCACCGGCAAAGCGCCTCGAACGTTTTGGCATGGATGTCTTCCGGCACGGCGCGGCAAATCCGGAAACGCTTCCGATGGATCTGCCGGTAGGCCCGGAGTATGTCCTCGGTCCGGGCGATAGCCTGTCGATCGACCTCTGGGGCGGCGTTTCGCAGCGTCTGTTTAGAGTGGTGGACCGCGAAGGCCGCCTGTTGCTGCCGGAAGCCGGGCCGCTGCTGGTTTCCGGCAAATCGCTTGGCGAAGTGCAGGCGGCCGTGCAACGCACGCTACGCACGCAGTTCCGCGACGTTTCCGCCGACGTGTCGCTCCTGAAGCTGCGCACCGTGCGCGTGTATGTTGTGGGAGAAGTTGGCTTGCCCGGCGCTTACGACATCAGCTCACTCTCCACACCGCTCAACGCGCTGTTTGCCGCCGGAGGCGTCACCGCGCGCGGCTCGCTGCGGCACCTCGAACACTATCGCGGGAATCAACTGGTTGAGGAAGTGGACGCCTACGACCTCCTTCTGCACGGAATACGCGCCAACATGCAGCGGCTCGAGAATGGGGATTCTCTGCGAGTGCCGCCGCTCGGAGCTTCCGTGACCATCGACGGGATGGTGCGTCGGCCCGGCGTGTATGAGTTGCGCGAAGAAAAGAATCTTAGTGAGGTGCTAGAACTGGCGGGAGGCATTCTTCCCGCGGCGGCGCTGCGCCACATTGAAGTGCAACGTTTGGAAGCGCATGAAAAGCGCACCATGCTGAGCCTGGAAATCGGCGAAGCGAGCGACCGCGACGCGTTGCGCTCGGCGTTCGAGAAGTTTCTGGCGCAAGACGGCGATGAAATCCATATTTTCCCGATCGCTCCTTACAACACACAGTCCGTGTACCTCGAAGGACACGTTTTGCGCCCCGGCCGTTATTCCTACCGCGAGGGCATGAAGCTCACCGACCTGATCAGCTCGAATAGCGAGCTGCTGCCGGAGCCCTCCGGGCGCTACGCGGAAATCATCCGCATCCAACCGCCGGACAGTCA
Source organism: uncultured Acidobacteriaceae bacterium (assembly GCA_964524045.1). Taxonomy (GTDB): domain Bacteria; phylum Acidobacteriota; class Terriglobia; order Acidiferrales; family UBA7541; genus Acidiferrum. Next base: position 15,863 of record CAZGBQ010000064.1, on the reverse strand, counting down.
CCCGGTAGTGGAGAGCTTTTCTCTCTCCGCAGCGCTGGCGAATCCCGAAACCGCGCCGAAGCTTCAGCCACTGGATACGGTGCGCATCTTCGGGCGATTCGACCTTGAGCCCATGCCGGAATTCGCGGTCTATGGAGAAGTGCGCAATCCGGGGCGCTACCGCAGCTCGGGCCAGGCACATTTGCGAGATGCCATTTATCAAGCCGGCGGGCTGACGCCTGAGGCGTTGCAGGATTCCGCGCAGCTTTTCCGGGCCATGGCGGACGGCGCGACGAAGGTTTTTAGCGTTTCTCTGCGCGACGCTTTGGCAGGCGACCCGCTGCACAATATTCTGCTCGAACCGCGCGACCGCCTGCTGGTCCACCGGCAACCTGCGCGCATCGATCCTCCCACGGTGACGGTGCGCGGCGAAGTGGCGCGCCCCGGACGTTATCCGCTGACCGTGGACATGAAAGTGTCCGACCTGGTGCGTTCGGCCGGCGGGCTTTTGCGTAGCGCGAATCCCGAAGCGGGCGATTTGACGCACTACGCCTCAGTGGGCTCCGCGGCCACATCCGTTCATCCGAGCGAGTCGCACCTCGTCAAGCTCAGCGCAGCGCTTTCCGGCGCTCCGGGCGAAGAGGACCCCAGTTTGCGCGACGGCGACGTTCTCACGGTGCCGCAGCGTGCCGGATGGAACAGCCTGGGCGCCTCCGTGAGCATCACCGGCGAAGTGGCCAGACCGGGTGTGTATGGCATTCAGCCCGGCGAGCGGCTCAGTTCGCTCTTGCGGCGGGCCGGCGGCTTGCTCTCCACGGCCTACCCACAAGCGGCTGTTTTGGAGCGCACCGAGGTTCGCCGGATGCAGGAGCAGAGCCGTCAGGAATTGATCCAGCGGCTGGAGCAGGAATCCGTCACGGTAAAAACCACGGTGAGCACTTCCGGCTCCGAAGAAGCCGCGCTTCAGCAAGCTGCGGTTCAACAGCGGCAGCGGGTTCTTGAAGCTTTGCGCAACGCACCGATCTCCGGCCGCCTGGTGATTCATTTGCGACCGGGGCAGAAGGATTTCTACACCTCCCCTGACGACATCGAACTTCGTCCCGGCGACTCGCTGCAAATCCCCAAGCAGCCGGGTTTCATCGTGGTGGTTGGCCAGGTGTACAACTCGAACGCCATCAGTTACTCGCCCGGGAAAAATGCGGGTTGGTATCTGACGCGCGCCGGGGGCGCCACGGCGTTTGCAAACAAAAAAGACATTTTCATCGTTCGGGCCAACGGCTCGGTTACCGGCGGCGGAAGCAATCTGTGGTCCGGAGGCGTGCTCTCGTCCGTCATGGGTCCCGGGGACACCATTGTAGTTCCAGAAAAAACCGTCGTCGGCGGATCGGGATGGAAGACCGCCGTGTCCATCGCGCAAATTGCGCAGGCTGCGGCGCTGGCTGCGGCCGTGGCGATTCCCTGAATGCATGCCGCGGCCACAGAAAGAAAGGATTCGAGGAAAGAAGAATTGTCACAAAGCGGCGCAAAAACGCAATTAGAGAGTCCGCCGGAGCCGTTCCTCGAAACGCCCGGCGCGCCGGAGTTGGAACGCACCGAGCGCCGCGCAAGGGTGGTTGAGCATGCGCGCACTCTGCTGCAACAGCGCGGATTTCTGGCCAAAGCGTTTCTTGCGGGTTTGGCTGGCGGTTGCCTTGTGGCCTTCCTGATTCCCGCGCGCTACCAGGCTTCGGTTCAACTGATGCCTCCGGACAATCAGACCGGCTCGAGCTTGGCGATGCTCGCGGCGCTCACGGCAAAAACCGGCGGAGGTCTCGGCGGCGTGGCCGGCGATCTTCTAGGGATCAAGAGTTCCGGAGCGCTCTTTGCCGGCATATTGCGAAGTCAGAGCGTGCGGCAACGGCTCGCGGAGCGGTTCAACCTCAAGAGAGTCTATTCGCTGCGGCTCGAAGAAGATGTACGCAACAAACTGGCGGACAACACCGCGGTTTCCGAAGACCGCAAGAGCGGCATCCTGACGATCACGGTGACCGACCACAACGCGCGGCGCTCTGCCGTCGTGGCGGAAGCTTACGTGGACGAGCTGAACCAGCTTGTGGCGCAGCTTTCCACTTCCTCCGCACATCGCGAGCGGATTTTCCTCGAGGAGCGGCTGAGCGCCGTCAAGGGAGACTTGGACGAAGCTTCGCGGCAATTCAGCGAATTCGCGAGCAAGAATAGCGCGATTGACATCAAAGAGCAGGGACGCGCCATGCTGCAGGGCGCTGCGGCCGTGGAAGGCGAGTTGATCGCTTCCGAATCGGAATTGAAGGGACTAGAAGAAATTTACACCGCGAATAACGTGCGCGTCCGCGCGGTGCGCGCGCGCATCGCCGAGCTTCGGCGCCAGCTCGATCATCTTGGCGGAAAAAGCGAGGCGCCCACCGGGCAGACGGTGAACGGCCAGGCCGCAGATTCCGCTGCAAGCCAGTACCCGACTCTGAGCAAGCTCCCGCTCCTGGGCGTGACTTACGCCGATCTGTACCGGCGCATGCAGATTCAGGAAGCGGTGTACGAAACGCTGACGCAGCAATATGAACTTGCCAAAGTGCAGGAAGCCAAAGAGACGCCCAGCGTGAAAGTTCTCGATGCTGCAAGCGTGCCGGAGAAGAAATCCTATCCGCCGCGGCTGCTCTTTACGTTGTTGGGAGGTTTTGCTGCATTCAGCGTAGCCGCCGCCGGAGTGTTTGTGCGTTCGCGCTGGGAGGAACTTGATGCCAACGATCCCGGGAAGCAACTGGCCGGCGAGGTATTGCATTCGGTGAATGGTTACATGCCGTGGGCTACGCCCAACGGGTCGAAGCTGCAAGCCATGACGCATATGGTGTGGAAGAAATTTGTTCGCGCGCAGGATTCGGCGGAACCATCGGATTCCTCGCCGAATTAGCCGTAAGTTGTTGAAAGCAAATCGCTTGTAGTGGAGTCAGCTCTGTGGCTGAGGCGGCGAAGCTGTATCGGGGAGCTCGAAAATTTCAATGATGGACTTAACAGTTTCTCTCCATAGCGTTGAAGGAAGCTTTTCCGGCTTGCCCTGCGCGCCAGTCGAAGCAGTCAGCTCCTCGGCTTGGTTCGCAGTGTACACTTGCGCGAATCACGAGAAGCGCGTGGCCGCGCACCTCGGCGCGCGCGGCGTCGAGCATTTCCTTCCGCTCTACCGTTCGCGAAGAGTCTGGAAAGATCGCCGGGTTTTTTTGGAATTGCCGCTGTTTCCCGGCTACCTGTTCGCGCGTTTTGCTTTGCCCGAGCGCCTGCGGGTTTTGGATGTACCAGGAGTGGTCCGGCTTGTTGGTTTCAACGGACAGCCGTATCCGCTCGCGGAGAGCGAGGTAGAAACATTGAGGAGCGGGATCCACAGCGCGCCGCGGATCGAGCCGTATCCGTACCTGACCGCCGGCTCGCGCGTGCGTATTGCGCGGGGACCGCTCGCCGGGATGCAAGGAATTCTCGTGCGCAGGAAAAATGTTTGCCGCGTGGTGTTGTCGCTGGAGCTGATTGCGCGCTCCGCGGCGGTGGAAGTGGATGCCGCGGACATCGAGCGTGTTTCGTGATTAACGCGACCAGAGCGCCGCACGAAGGTCAAGCTTCTCCCTTGCATGCCGCTCCGGCGAAACCACGTGATTTGCAGGAAATCGCGCTACCGGAAGATTCGCCGCTGCTTGCTTCCTTCTCGTGGACGCGAATCCGCCAGCTGGCGTTCAGCATCCTCGACCAAGGTGCCTCAGTTGGGGGCATGTTTCTTGCCAACATCGCGCTTGCCCGCACGCAGAGCAAAGAAGAATACGGTGTTTTTGCGCTGACCTACTCGGTGTTTACATTTCTCTCGGGACTCCATAACGCCGCGGTGCTCGAGGCCTACACGATTTATGGTTCCGGCCGCTATCACCGGCATTTCCCCTCGTATGCGCGATTACTATGGCGCGCGAACGCCTGGCTTTGTTTCGGCCTGATGGCAGCGGTGGCCCTTGTTTGGGGCGGGCTTTCCCTATTTGCTCCGCGCTACGCTTCGCGCACCCTTCTGGGCCTGGCGCTGGGGTGCGGCATTTTACTGACGGCCAGCTTCCTGCGCCGCACGTTCTACATGCAGCGCAGACCGGAATTGGCGGCGCGGCTGAGCGCCATTTTTTTTCTGGTGAATGTCGGCCTTCTTTGGTTTCTCGCGCGGGCCGGAAAGCTCAACGGTTTTTGGGCTTTCGCGATTGCCGCAGTCTCCTGGGCGGTCGCGGGCGGTTTCGCCGCGCGTGGTATGCCCGGCAAGACCGCGCAGGTGGAATTTCTCAAAATTCAGCCGCGCTACTGGTCCGAGCATTGGAAATATTCCCGCTGGGTCTTTGTGACCGCGCTGGTATTTCAGTTTCTGACGCAAGGCTACTATTGGCTGGCCGCGGGAATTCTGTCGGTGAAAGAAGCAGGTGAGTTGCGCGCGCTGAACAATCTGGTCATGCCGCTGGATCAGGTATTTGTAGCTATAACTCTTCTGCTCCTGCCCGCGCTGTCCCTGCGCTTCGCTTCACAAAGGCTGGCAGGCCTTGTTCCTCTTTGGAAGAAGTACTGCTTGGGCTGGCTGTTCGCCACCAGCGCCTTCGCCGTTTTCCTTGTCTCGTTGGGCAAGCCGCTGATGCACACCCTGTATGCTGCAAGGTTTGATGACGTTGCGCCGCTTCTGGCCGTGCTGGCGTTCCTTCCCGTCATCATGGGCGTGGGTAATACCATGAACGCAGCGTTGAAGGCCATGGAGAAGCCACAGGCGGTTTTTTATGCGTACGTGGCAAGCGGCGCCGCGACGTTCTTGATTGGGCTGCCGCTCATTCTGGGCCTTGGGGTTCGCGGAGCTGCTTACGGCATTCTCTCTTCAGCCACTGCCTACACCGCCGCCCTGGGAATCGCATTCTTTTCTTATGTCCGCG
>CAZGBQ010000064.1:0-10844 GCA_964524045.1 uncultured Acidobacteriaceae bacterium | reverse complement strand
TCAGCCACTGCCTACACCGCCGCCCTGGGAATCGCATTCTTTTCTTATGTCCGCGCGCTGAGACCGGATTCCGGCGTGGAATTTTTTGCGCGAGCTTCCTTGACGGAAGCACAGGCGAAGAAGAGACCGTTCCAAGAACCGTCACCAGGAAAGAATCCCGCCCGGGCATTGGAGAGTCATGAAGCTGAATAAAACCATACGGCGGTCGTGGCCGTCGGCTTCGCGGCTAACCTACAACCCAATCTTCAGGGTGGTCGTCGATTCCTTCGACTTTATTCCCAGGCTCCTATGCAAAGAATTGTCGGCGATTCCACCGAATCATCTGCGGATTCGCGTGGGAGTGGGAAACCGGATTTTTGCCAACCAAGTGATTTACCTGACCGGGCCAAAAGACTTTTGGATGCACGCCTTCCACGCTGGACTCTGCCGCTTGGATTCGACGATCGTGGACATCGGCTGCGGGTGCGGAAGATACGCGCATCCTTTGCGGGACTACCGGTTCAAGTCGGAGAGGTTCTCGGGCAAGTACGTCGGCATCGACATTGACCGGGAGATGCTCGATTGGTGCAGGCTCCACTACGATGGCGAACGATTTACCTTTCACCGGTCGAATCATTCCAGCAAAGCGTATCGCGGAGTGTCGAATGGCAATTCGCACTACCGCCTTCCAATGCAGGACGAATCTGCCGATTTCGTCTTTTCCACGTCGTTGTTCACGCACCTTCTGGAGGAGCAACTGACGAATTATTGCCACGAAAGCTTCCGGGTTCTCAAACGCGGAGGCCACATGGCGATGGCCTGCTTCAGCCTCGATCATCCCCCTCCCACCTACGGAGACCGGCACAATTTCGGACACCGCATTGCCAATGCCCACGTGGAATCGATGGAAGTTCCCGAAGCCGCGGTGGCCTATCGCGAAGATTTTCTGTTGGGCGTCGCGCGGCAGGCCGGTTTTCGCACAGCCGAAATGCAATTAGCTCCCGGAGACTGGCAACCGATAGTGCTTGCGTTGAAGTGATGAGCAAAACCAGTTCGTAGAGTTCAGACGCTGGCCGGAATGAGGTCCATCTCCACTTTGAGCCGAACGAATCAAAACGCGACCTCGATCTTTTATCCAATTAGACGAAGAATCTTGCTGATTTCTGGCGTTGCCGCCTACGTCGCGCTCTTCCAATGGATGTACGAGTATTATCTGTATCCGACCTGGGACTACTACGGCTTTCACTACAATCCGCCGCCGGCCTCCTACCTCGCCCTGGGATGGATCTTCAGCGTGACGCCCAGTTTCTGGATGCCGGTGGAGCTCCGCCGGCCATCGCAATTGGCGTACTGCGTGCTGTACCTCACGGTGTTCATTCCCTCCATGTTTGTGCCGCTTTATCAGGGCCTTGACGCGCCTGGTGAAATCAGCCTCCTTATGCTCGCCTTGTACGTTGGCTTTGCCATTATCGGCGCCTGCCATTTCTTGCCGCTGTTTCGGCTGCGTCCGCCGCGCGTATCCTTTAGGCTCTTTTGGAAGAGCTTCGCGTGTGTCGGCGCTGTCTTGGCGCTTTGGCTGATCGCGGCTTCCTGGAACCACATTCAGTTCCTGTCTTTCAACGACATTTATGATTTGCGAGACATCCAGAGCGAAGCTTCGGAGGGAACGCTCGTTAATTATCCCTTCATGCTGCTGACCGGCGCGCTCAATCCCTTTCTCCTGGCTTTCGGGCACTTCTTTAAGCGCAAAGCTTTCGTGGCTGCCGGAGTTCTGGGGCAGCTTCTTGTGTATGGCGTAGGCGGGACCAAAGGCTCGATCCTTTCCATCTTATTCGTTCCAGGATTTTACGCCCTTCTCCGTAACGGCCATCGTTGGTTCTCGTTAAAGGTGGTCTTTGGAGCGCTTGCTCTTGCGGGAGGATTGTGTCTCTCCTTTGCATTTGCGGGATACGATCCCGCGCCGCTCGAGCTTCACTGGCTGATTTTGTTTGTGGTCCTGATGCGCACGTTGAGCGTCAACGGAATGCTCACCGGCTGGTATTACAACTATTTTCAGACCAATCCGCACACCTACTTCTCCCACGTTCACGGCGTGAACTGGTTTGTGCAGTACCCGTATCAGAAGACGGTGGCGCTGGAGATAGGTTCGGTTTACATCGGCGCAAATGACGCCGACCCCACCGCACATTTTTGGGCCACCGACGGGATTGGCGGGCTGGGACTGTCCGGCATTCTTCTCGTGTCCCTTCTTTGCGCTGCGGTCTTCTGGGTTCTCGATTCTGTTTCCGCGAAGCACGATCCGCGGCTGGCCGCCTTGATGACCACCTATGCGGCCTACAACATCGCAAATATTTCGATCTTCACGAGTTTGTTTTCCGGGGGTCTGGCCCTCCTGATTCTTCTGTTGTTTGTGATGCCGGCGTCAGGCGCTGCAGAACCAGTGGAGGCCGCGCATCGAGGGCGCCGTGAAACTTTCCTCTTACCTTCGGCTACGAAAGCGCTTCCGAGCGAGGGAAAAGCGTGATCGGAGTGCAGCAGTCCGCTCGTCAGATCAAGCGAGCGTTTCACGTCCTGCGCGGCCGCGACTTGTGGCAGGGCACGCAGATGGCCTGCGAGCGGATTTGGCTAGGGAACCAAGGAGCAGGCTGGTGCGTTCATGCGCAGGGACTGTCCGCGTCGAGTATTGTTTATTCCTTCGGCGCCGGCGAAGACATCTCCTTCGATTTGGAACTGATTCGCCGCTTCGGCGTTTGCGTTCATGCTTTTGACCCTACGCCGCGCTCCATCGCGTGGCTTTCGAAGCAGACGCTGCCCGCAAAATTTGTGTTTCACCCATACGGCGTGGCGGACTTTGACGGCCGCGCCCGATTCCTTCCTCCCAAGAATCCCTCCCACGTTTCGCACACCTTGATCGAGCGCGAATCGCCGTGGCAAGCCATCGAAGTTCCTGTCTATCGGCTGGCCAGCATTCTGAAACTGTTTGGCCACCAAAGTATTGACCTGCTCAAGATGGACGTCGAGGGCGCGGAATACTCCGTGATCGACGATTTGCTCGCTTCCGGCATTTTTCCACAGCAATTGCTTGTCGAGTTTCACCATCACTGGCCCGAAATCGGCGCAAAAAAAACGAAGCACGCGTTGCGCCTGCTCAACTCGGCCGGCTACCGCATCTTCGATGTGTCGCCTGGCGGAGAGGAGTTTAGCTTTCTACGCGTGGAGGAGAGCAGAGACTTTCGTTCGGCAAAGATGGCGGCGCGGACTCACCCGTGAATCTATCGTTGCTTCTCAGGAATGCGGTCCTCTCCCTCCATGAGGGACTCGCTCTATCCCCACGCTCGAGAGGTAAGAAACAAGGCGTGCTTCTCTGCTTCCTGATCCACAGCCTCTTCGAGAGCGAGGCGGAAGCGCACTGCGGCCTACTCGATCCTCAGCAGGCTTTCACCGTCGGCATGTTGCGCGAGTTCCTGGCGTACTTCAGCGGCGAAGGCTACTGCTTCCTCTCCCCGCCGGATTTGGCGCGCGAACTCTCGCCGCAAGGCAGGTACGTTCTCCTGACGTTCGACGACGGCTATTACAACAACAAGCGGGCGATTCCCCTTCTGGAAGAATTCGATGTGCCCGCGGTCTTTTTCATCTCCTCGGATCACGTCAAGCAGGGAAAGGCCTTCTGGTGGGACGCCGTTTATCGCGGATCGAAGAAGCGCGGCCGGCCCCGCGAAGAACGCACTCGCGCAATCGCCACTTATAAACAAATGCGTGGCCCGCAAATTGAAGCGGACATCTGCTCGCGATTCGGCAAATCCGCTCTCTGGCCTGTTGGAGATCTCGACCGTCCGTTCACCGTAGATGAACTCCGGGTCTTTGCCGGTCACCGCCTGGTCTTTCTTGGCAATCACACACGCGATCACGCCATCCTGACCAACTATTCCGCCGCCGGAGCGCGCGAGCAAATTGCAGGATGCCAGCAAAGTCTTCGGGAAATGACCGGAATCACTCCGGAGATCATCGCTTACCCCAACGGGAATTGCTCAGAAGCAGTCTGCGAAGCAGCTCGCGAAGCCGGCTTGCATTTCGGCTTACTGGCGCGAGCCGGGCGCAATCGCCTTCCTCTGAAGGGCCGCACTTCCGAGGCCATGGCGCTGAAACGGTTCACACTTTGGGGCAGCCTCTCCATCCAGGCGCAGTGCCGCGCCAGCCGTTCGGACCTTTCGATTCAACGCATCTTGCAGTTTATCCGCCGGGATTCGGCGCACGCGCTTCCTTTGCGTCACTCTGCCTAAAAAAGCAGAGAAACGCCTGCATCGTCGCGCGCGGGCAACGCAGATGAGCACTCACTGACTATGACCAGACCCATCGAATTGGCAAAGAGAGCCTGGTCGTTTGCGCTCGATGCCCTAAGCCGCCCCCGGGAATTGCCAGGAACGGTCGCAGCCCTCGCGCGAGGTGTGAATCCCGGGCAGTACCTGAAGCTCAACTGGCCTTGGCTGCGCCAATCGGGAATCCGTACCGTCATCGACGTTGGCGCGCACAAAGGTGAGTTCTCTTCCGCAATCCGCGTCTTGGTTCCTGAGTCCCGGATTTATGCATTCGAACCGTTGCCGGACTGCTGCAGCGTCCTTTCCCGCAAGCTCGGTTCAAACGGGCACGCAAAGATCTTTCCGGTGGTGGTGGGACGGGACTCGGGCACCGCCACTCTTTGGCGGAGCAGCTATGCAAAGTCATCCTCTGTGCTTCCCATGGCCAAGCTGCACAAAGATTCTTTTCCCTGGACCGCACAGACGGAACCTCTGACCGTCCCAATGAAATCTCTTGATGAATTCAACAGCGAAATGAAACTGGAGCCAAAAGTCTTGCTAAAGATCGACGTGCAGGGCTACGAAGCGGAGGTCTTGCGCGGCGCTACGGCATTGTTGCAGAAAACCGACTACGTCCTCCTAGAAGTTTCCTTCCGCACGCTTTACGAGGGACAAGGCTCGTTCGCGGAAATCCATGCCATTCTCGAGAAAGCGGGCTTTGCGTATTCGGGAAACCTGGAGCAGCTGCTCTCCCCTCGCGACGGTTCCATTTTGCAAGCCGACGCGCTCTTCTTGAGGACTTTGCAGTGAACCGTCTTCCCCGCGTCTTGCAGGTCTACAACGAATACCGCCGCTACGGTGGTGAAGATGCCGTCGTGCATCTTGAAGCGGAAATGCTCCGCAAAAATGGCCATGCGGTGGAGCTCTTGCGCGTTTCCACAAGAGACCTTGAGCGTGCCGGGCCCCTGCGGCTCGCCGCCGCCGGTCTTGGCGCGGTGTGGTCCTTCCGCGGCTACTTCGCGATGACTCGCGCCATCGGCTCCTTTTCGCCGGACATCGTCCACGTGCACAACGAATTTCCGCTGCTGAGCCCAAGCATTTTCTGGGCTTGTCATCGCGCCGGCGTTCCCGTTGTGCAGACCATGCACAATTACCGCTTCGCTTGCGCTAACTCGCTGTTGCTCCGCAAGGACCAGCCTTGCGAAGACTGCATTGGCCGCTTTCCCTGGCCCGCTTTGCGCCACCGTTGTTATGGCTCTTCCATGCCGCGCACGGCCAGCGTTGTGGCCCGCAACGTTTTCCATCGCCGGCTCGGCACCTACCGCAACAAAGTCCATGCTTACATCGCTTTGACGGACTTCTCGAAAGAACGCCTGGTGCGCGCCGGCCTCCCGCAACAGCGCGTGTTTGTGAAACCCAATTTTCAGCCGGCCCCCGCGCAACTTGTTCTTCCGCGTTTACCGCGCCTTGTGTGTGCGGGAGGGATGTATCGCTTCAAAGGTCTGCATGTGCTGCTCCAGGCCTGGAAGGACATGGGCCCTTCCGGACACCAGCTCCTACTCGTGGGCGACGGCCCGGAACGCTCGCGCCTCGAGCCTCTATGCGGGCCAAATTCCGGCGTTGCCTGGTGCGGCGCGCAGCCTCGCGAAAAAGTGATCGAGCTTGTGGCAGCCAGCCGTTTTGTGGTGGTTCCTTCGCTCGCCTACGAGAATTTTCCCATGGCGGTTCTCGAGGCGCTTTCCGTGGGCACCCCGGTCATTGTTCCAAATCATGGCGCGTTTGCCGCGATTATTTCCGATGGCAGGGAAGGTCTGCATTTCTCGGCGGGCGATGCGGACTCTTTGCAACGCGCGCTAGGCACGGCACTCGCCGCTCCAGAAACCCTTTGGAGCCAATGGTCCGCCAACGCCCGCAGCACTTTCGCGCGCGAGTACACCGAACAGGCAAACTACGCGCAGCTCATGGTCATTTACGAAAACGCAGTGTCCTGTTTTCAGGAGCAACGCAGCCACATCCGGCGCGGGAAGCTTTCGAACACGCCTGTTTCAGCTACACGCGAATTACGAGGGGACTCTTAGAACCGTGACAACCAACGCCACGCTACGTGTCGCGCTCATCTCCGAGGTGTTCTGCAAGAACATGGGCTACCTCGAAAATGTGTTGCCCAAATATCTCGCGCGCCTGGGCGCTGAAGTTCACGTTGTGGCCAGCGATTTGCCCCATGATTTTCGGCAGAAATCTTCCAACGGCATCTACACCGGTTTCGTTCCCGGTTGGCAAGCGGGATCCACTCATGTCATGAACGGCTTCACTCTGCACATCCTCGGCCATAAGAAGAGCTTGGGCTACATGCGGCTCGTGGGGTTGCGCGAGAAGCTCCGCGCGCTCCGCCCGGATGTCGTGCAAACCATGACGCCCATCGGCTGGATTGCGATCGATGCCGCCCTGTTCCGGGCCGGCCTCGGCTATCGCCTCTTCACCGGCAGTCATCACCACGCTTCCGTTTTTCCTCTGGCCACGCACCCCGCGCCGCCGTGGAGTTCTGCGCGCCTCAAATGCCTGGCGGCGCGAACCATTCCCGGCCGGCTGGTCAGCCTGATCACAGAAAAGTGTTACGCCATCACTGCCGATTGCGCTGATGTGGCCATGCGTTTCTTTGGAGTACCGCGCGGCAAAATCGAAATCTGTCCTCTCGGCGTAGACGCAGAGATCTTCCACCCCCTTCGAAGTCCGCACGACGCGGCCGCGCGCGCGGCGTTGCGGGAGCGAATCGGATTCTCTGATCCCGAGATCGTGTGCATTTACACCGGCCGCTTTACGCATGACAAAAACCCGCTCGTGCTCGCGCGAGCCGTCTCCGAGCTTCAGCGGCAAGGCTTGCCTTATCGCGCGCTGTTCATCGGCAACGGTCCGCAAAACGATGAAATCCGCCGCTGCTCCGGATGCCTCACGCATCCTTTCGAGCCAGTGCGCGAACTCGGTGCGTTTTTCCGTGCCGCGGACATCGGGGTCTGGCCCGCGCAGGAATCTCTATCCATGCTCGATGCTGCCGCCTGCGGTCTGCCCATCGTTGTGAATCACACGATGACCGCGCCTGAACGTATTGCAGGAAACGGCTTGACTTACCAGCTCAACGATTCGAACGACCTTCAGCGTGCCCTCCGCGAATTGCAATGTGCGGCGGCGCGCCTTGAAATGGGCCGCATTGGCGCAGAGAAAATGGCTCGCGACTTCAGCTGGGAGTCCATCGCGCAGCGCCGTTTGCGCGATTACGAGGGTACGCTGCTTTCTCGCCGAGCCGTTACGCGCCGTTCTTCTTCGCGCCCCTCTCCGGAACGAGTGTCCTAAATCATTTACTCAAGAAAACTCTATCCCTTTCCTGAGAAGACAAAATCGAGGCGGTTAGCACAGTCAGAAAATCGGAGATCTTGCATGCGCATTCTCGTTCTTGGCATCAATTACGCCCCGGAAAAAACTTCCGTCGCGCCATTCACCACGGGCCTCTGCGAACATCTTGCTGCGCTGGGCCATCGCGTCACGGTTGTTACCGCTTTCCCATACTATCCCCAGTGGCGCGTGTGGGACGGGTATCGCGGCGAGCTTCATCGCAAAGAGCTCATCCGCGGCGTCGAAATTCACCGCGTGCGCCACTTCGTCCCGCGAAAACCCAGCAGGCTTATTCAGCGCCTGACCTACGATCTCTCGTTTACGTTCGCCGCATTCTTCGCCGGTTTGTTCACTGGCAAGTGCGACCTCATCTACTGTTCCTGCCCGCCGCCGACCGTCGCTCTTGCCGCCTGTGTCCTCGGTATTCTGAAACGCGCGCCCTTCGTCATGAAGCTCACTGATTTGGCCTCCGACGCCGCCCAGTCCACCGGCATCATGAAAAATAGAAGGGCCCTTCGCCTGGCGCGTACCTTCGAGCGGTTTACCTGCGCCAAAGCTCTTGCCGTGGTCTGTCTTTGTCAGGGCTTCATCGACCGCTTGCGCGAGCGCGGTGTGCCGCCCACGAAACTCCACCTCATTCCGGATTGGAGCAACGCCTCTCGCGGTCTTGCCGGCGCTCGCGACGCCAGCTTCCGCTCCGCGCATGGCATTCCTTCCAGCGCGTTTCTTGTCATGCATACCGGCAACATGGGAAGAAAGCAGGATCTCAACAATGTCGTTCGCGCCGCGCAGTTGTCCCGGAGCGATCCGGACTTGCTCTGGCTTCTCGTCGGTGATGGAGAAGAGCGCACGGCTCTCCAGCAGGAGATTGCGCGTCACAACCTTGGCAATATCCGCCTCTTGCCCCTCCAGCCAGCGGAAGCTGTTCCGCAAATGTACGCGGCTGCGGACGCGCTGCTTCTCAATCAGCGCGCCGCTGTCGAGGATGCCGTGATTCCTTCGAAGCTTTTGACCTACATGGCCTCCGGGCGCGCGGTGGTCGCAGCGGTCAGCGAATGGAGCGAAACGGCGCGCCAAGTGCGCCGCGCGGACTGCGGATTGCTCGTGCCCGCCGAGAATCCCGAGGCTCTCCTAGGCGGCATCGAGTCTTTGCGGCGCGCTCCGGATTTGCGCCAGCGTCTGGGCCGGAATGGCCGCGCGTACGCCGAGGCCCATTTCACAAAAGAACGTGTGCTGCAAAGTTACGAACGGCTCTTTGCCGCGCTGGGCTTTCCCATCGTGGAATCGGCACAAGCCGCCAAAGCCGCTGCCAGTGCTGCGGCTGACTAGCAGGTTGTCTCTGAAAAGCATAGGTCTTCCAAGTTCTGTTCTTGTTTTTGTCCTCTCGTTTCGTTTGGCGTTCCTCCCTTTCCGCTGCGGTCCATTGAAACAAATCCGGAGGATCACGCTTCCATGCTGCTGCGCCTGAAGCTTTACCGGCTACTGCTTAAACTTGCGGTTTATCCTTTGCCCTTCGCCGCGTTTTATCTTGGCTTGGGGATTTGGTCGCTTAGCTGGGGCCTGGTCGGCCGCCCCGCGGATTTCTCCGCGCATCCGCGGCTGCTGGTGCCCTTGTTCAGTTGCTTTGTGTGGGCTTTTTTCGCCGAGCAATACGATGTCACGAGCGTCGACGAACTCTTCCGCGAGCGCACGGGCGTGCGCGGCGTCCTATCCGCCAGCTTCGCCACTTCCGCGGTCCTTCTCGGCATTCTCTACTTCAGCCGCAGCGCCGATTTTCCCCGCGGCGTCTTTGTTCTCGGCATGTTGACGCTGCTTCTGCTCGCCGTGCTGCTGCGCGGTGCGTTTCGCGCGCTCTGCCGCAGCCGCCTCGATCTCGCGCTGCCGACGCGTCTCCTCATCGTGGGCGCCGACCAGTTTGCCGTCGATGCCGCTTCGCGCCTTCAACGGCTGTCGTTTGCTCCCTGCCGCGTCGCCGCATTCGTTCATCTTCCCGGCCAGGACGTCGCAGTGCGCGATTGCCGTATGATTGAGCTCGAGGACTTATGCGAGCTGCGCGCCACCAACGGCATCGACGAAGCGGTTATCGCCCTTCCACCCGAGCAGTTCTCCCTGATTCCCGGAATCATCCGCTGCCTGGACCGCCTTTGTTTGCCTGCGCGCGCGCTCATGGATCTCGGCGAAGGCGTCGTCGTGCGTCAGCGGCTCTTCCAGCTTGGACGCATGCAGATGCTCGACCTCACCATGACCCCCGCCGACTATCTCGACTACGCGCTGATCAAACGCGTCTTCGACATGGCCTTCTCCGCTCTCGTTCTCCTGCTGACTTCTCCTCTTCTTCTCCTGATCGCGCTTCTCGTTCGGCTTACCTCACGAGGGCCGGCGCTCTTCACGCAGGAGCGCATCGGGCTGAACGGCCGCCCGTTCGCCATGTACAAGTTCCGCACCATGCGCGTGGCCGCGCCTTCGGAAAGCGATACGCGCTGGACGACGGCAAACGATCCGCGCTGCACGCCCATCGGTTCCTTCCTGCGCAAGACCAGCCTCGATGAACTCCCGCAGTTCCTCAATGTCCTGAAGGGCGACATGAGCGTCGTCGGGCCCCGCCCCGAGCGCCCACACTTCGTTCACAAATTCGTTCACGAAGTCGGCCGCTACAATAACCGGCACTGCCTGCGCGTGGGCATCACCGGCTGGGCGCAGGTCAATGGCTGGCGCGGCGATACTTCGATCGACAAGCGGGTCGAGTACGACCTCTACTACCTTCAGAACTGGAGTTTTGCCTTGGACCTCCGCATCATCGCCATGACTGTCCTCTCCGGCCTCATCCACCGCAACGCCTACTAGATCGCCTCCACGGTCCCTCGCCACGGCTTTGCACTTCCCTTGTAGTGCCCGGCCTTAGCCCGTCATTCCTCGCTTTGTCACTTTCCTTGCGGCAACGCCTGGGAACCCTCCTGCCTTACCCTCCTGCTTCCTTACTTCGTTACTTCGACCCTGCTAAACTCAGCAATAGAACGTTCAGGAGCGAACTATGTCTGAAGCCGCAAAAGCCGCTGCCGCAGGCCACACGCGGACCGAGTCCGACTCCATGGGCAAGATCGAAGTTCCCGCCGACCGCTACTACGGCGCGCAAACCGCCCGCTCGCTCATTCACTTCGCCATCGGCAACGACACCATGCCGCC
>CAZGBQ010000063.1:0-20539 GCA_964524045.1 uncultured Acidobacteriaceae bacterium | reverse complement strand
GGCCGTGGGCGGCAACTTGGTCGGCACCACTCTCAACACCTTTGAAGTGAACGCCACGCCCTCGGTGGTTCAGACGACTGGTGTGCGCTCGTTCTGCGCGGACCAGACGGGGCTCATTCAGTTCCTCGGGACCGGTGCGGCCATCGGAACTGGCCCAGGCTCTTGCTCCGCGGTTCCGAACGCGCTTCCGGCTTCGGGCCCAATCGGCAACTAATAGTACGGCGTAAGTCTTTCCTTGGGGAGGAAGCAGCAGCTTCCTCCCTTTTTTTGTGGGCGAAGGCCAGATCCTAACTGGATCAAGAAACGCAACGCAGGACGGATTTGGAACGGCCCAGTACGAATGGCTCTGGTGTTGGCAATTTGCGTGCATCTCCTTACCTAAGGAACTTGTTGGCGATGAGCCCTGTAGGAGGCACCTTCTAGGTGATGTCATGAACAAGCAGCGGGGTTTCTCTCTTATTGAATTGCTAATTGTGGTCGCAATTATCTTGATTATTGCAGCGATCGCTATTCCTAACCTGCTGCGCTCCAAGATGGCGGCGAACGAATCGGCTGCTGTGTCTGCGGTTCGCACGATCAACACTGCGGAGGTGACCTATTCTTCGAGCTGGGGCGCTGGATACTCCCCGAATCTGGCCTCTCTTGGCGGGGCTTCACCGTGCCTGGTTGCAACTGCGGCTGCGGCTTGCCTGATTGACCCGCTGTTGAGTGTTGCTCCTTTTACGAAGAGCGGTTACACCTTTGCGGTTGTAGGGAATACGCTTGTAAACGGGGTCAACAACGGATTTGAAGCGAACGCGACCCCGGCCTTGGTAGATGTAACGGGCAAGCGCGCCTTCTGTTCGGATCAGACTGGCGTGATCCGATTTAACACCACTGGCGCCCCCATCGGGACCGGTGCGGGAAGCTGCGCGGCAGCATTACAACTCGTCGGCAACTGACTCAGCACTTAGGCAATTCCCTCGACTGCCCTTCGCCCGTGTTTTGGAGCGGCCGGGCACGCCGTTTCTGACCGAACGCGAACCGAATCCTGCTAAACTTCGAACATGATGTGTCTTGGTGTATGCCTCAGCGCCTTGGCAGCAGCGGTATCCGTTGCGCCGGAGACGAAAGCCGTAGTGTCGCTGCTGGAGGCACGGTACGCTGCGCGCACGCTGCAAGCGACTTTTCTGGAAAGCTATAGCGAAAATGGCCGAATCGTCCGGGCAGAGTCCGGAACCGTCTATTTCAGGCGTCCAGGCAAGATGCGCTGGGAATACGAGGCCCCCGAGAAAAACGTGTTCCTGGTAGACGGCAAAACCGCGTGGTTCTACGTTCCTGGTGATCGCACCGTCACACGCGTTCCCGCAAAGCAAAGCACAGACTGGAGAACGCCGCTCGCCCTGCTTGCAGGGGAAATGAAGCTCTCCAAGGTGTGTGAAAAGATCAGTTATGCCAGCGACGAAGCGCCGAGATCACCATCGGATGCGATGCTCAACTGCCAGTTACGCGGAACGGGGCACCCGCCAAAAGGGGAAGATTTGAGCCGGAAGGTTGGAACCAGTGAGACCGGCGAAAGCGTTTACCTGGAGGTTGCTGCGAATTCCGGGGATCTAGTTCGAATCGTGGTCAAAGATTCAGGCGGTATTCGGATCGAGTTTCGCTTTGCCAACTGGCAAAGAGAGCCCCGCCTGGACGACTCACTCTTCCGTTTTCAGGTTCCCCCGGGGGTCGCCATTGTAAATGGGGAGTTAGCGGCGGGCGAAAGAGCCGTAAATCCCTGAAAAGCCTGGCTGCAGCGTCTCCCTTTCCTTGTAGGAACGGCCAACCCTCAGGAGCCTCTGCGCATATCACTTAGATGAGGTAAACTGAAAGTCTATGAGTGAATTTGTCTGCCGAGTGGCCGATTCCGAGGGACGTGTCTTTTCGCACGTCGAGGCCGCCAATTCGCTCGATGAAGCACGCCAGAAGCTGGCTGACCGCGGTTTGTATGTGTACGCAGTGGAAACGCGGGGAGGACGCCTTGGTTCTTTATTTCGCCGGAAGCAGGGCGGAAAGATAGGCGGTTCGGAATTTCTCATTCTGAACCAACAATTCAACACGCTCGTCAAAGCCGGCCTCCCGATCCTGCGTGCCCTGGATCTTCTGGCAACGCGCGCCACAGCGCCCAAGCTTCGGCCACTGGTGGCGCAAATTCGCGATCTCGTGCGCGAAGGGAAGTCGCTCTCCGAAGCTGTCGCAGAGGTCGGCGTGTTTTCCAAAGTGTATTCCACGGCCATTCTGGCAGGCGAAAAGAGCGGAAACTTGCCGGGAGTTCTGGACTACTACATCGCCTATCAGAAGGTAAGTACGGGCGTGCGGAAGAGAATCCTCGCGACACTGGTGTATCCGACGCTGCTGATTTCGGTTGCCTTGATCATTGTGACTTATCTGGTCACCGGCGTTATTCCCAAATTTGCAATGCTGTACCGGGATTTGAATGTAGAACTACCTGCGCCGACGCGCATTCTAATCGCGCTTACGGTTGATTATCGATGGGTTTTTGCGGCGATCGTTGGCTTGTTAGCTTTGGCCGCCGTTGGCGTGTTTCTCTGGTCTCGGAGCGAGGCAGGTGGTACCGCATTCGATCGGTTCAAGTTCCGCCTGCCGATTGTCGGGGACACACTGCTGAAATTCCAAGTGGCGCAATTCTCGCGCACCCTATCGACGCTGCTTACCGGAGGAACCCCTTTGGTCGCGGCGCTGCAAACGGCGTCGGACGCAATCACCAGCAGATTGCTGCGGTCAACGGTTGCTGAAGCCACGCAAATGGTCCGCGAGGGCGAGTCGCTGCATGGCGCCCTCACTTCCAAAGGCGTGATGCCGGAGATGGCGGTGGACATGATCGAGGTGGGCGAATCGAGCGGAGCAATCTCGCCGATGCTCAATAGCGTGGCGGAGTTCTACGAGGAAGAAGTGAATTTGCGGCTGTCCGCGCTCGTTGCCGTCATCGAGCCGATATTGCTGATCTTCATGGGCTTGTTTGTTGCCTTTATTCTGATTTCGCTCTACCTGCCCATCTTTTCTTTCTCCATGAGCGGCGCGGCACCGAAATAGGACTTTATGGCCACTACGGAACAATTACCTCCTGGGCCCGGGCTGCCGGGTGGTGACGAGGAGCAGGAACGCGCGGTAGCGCGAAAGCTTGCGGAGCGCTATCGCTATGCGTTCATCGATTTGCGCGAGCAACGCATCGATCCGGAATTGTTCCGCGCCATTCCGGCGGACCTGATGTTCCGTTACAACTTCGTGCCCTTGGAATCGCATAACAACGTTTTGGCGATTGCCGCGGCCGATCCCGGCCAAGTTCAAAGCAGCGACGAGTTACCGCTGCTCCTTGGCAAGAAGCTCCTGATCCGCGTTGCTACTGCCCGGCAGATCGGCGATTTGCTGAAACGTACCGAGCAGTCGCAACGCGTCCTCGAGCAGGCCACCGAAGCGTTTACGCTGCAGCCCTCCAAAGAGGAGGAGGAGAGCGAAGAGACGATTTCCGGCGACCGCTTGACGCGGGACAGTACGGCAAGCCCGGTGGTTCGCCTTGTGGAGACCATCATTTTTACCGCCCTCGAGCGGCGCGCGAGTGACATTCATATCGAAGCGCGCGACGCCGAGGTTGCCGTTAAGTACCGCATCGACGGCGTTCTGCAACACGCTATGCAGCCCATCGCCAAGGAATGGCATGCTATGGTGCTGTCGCGCATCAAGGTGCTGAGCGATCTGGACATCGCCGAGCGTCGCGTTCCCCAGGACGGCCGTTTCCGCGTGCGATACAAGGGACGCTATATCGATTTGCGCGTCTCGATCATGCCTGCCAGCCATGGCGAGGATGCCGTTCTTCGTGTTCTTGACAAGGAAACGCTCTCAGAGAAATTCCAGAACTTAAATCTTGATGTTGTCGGTTTTTCCGCTGAAGAGCTGCACCGTTTTCGCCGCTATATTCATGAGCCGTATGGCATGGTGCTCGTTACGGGACCTACTGGATCAGGCAAGACTACGACTCTCTACGCCGCCATCAACGAAATCAAGAGCGACGAAGACAAATTTGTGACTATTGAAGATCCCGTGGAATATCAGGTCCGCGGCATTACGCAGATTCCCGTCAATGAAAAAAAGGGCCTGACGTTTGCGCGGGGCTTGCGCTCCATCCTGCGTCACGATCCCGACAAGATCATGGTGGGCGAAATCCGCGACCAGGAAACCGCGCAAATCGCCATTCAATCCGCTCTTACAGGGCATCTAGTCTTCACCACGGTTCACGCCAACAATGTGACCGACGTGATCGGCCGTTTCGTCAATATGGGTGTTGAGCCCTACAACTTTGTCTCGGCCTTGAACTGCATCATGGCGCAGCGGCTCGTGCGCGTTATTTGTCCAAGCTGCAAGCGACCCAAGAAATACTCAGCGGAGGAGTTGAAAGAGCTTGGCCTCGATCCTGCCGTATGGTCCAACGGCTTGCTGCTCGAGGGCGTTGGATGTTTGGAATGCTCGGGAACCGGCTATCACGGCCGGACTGCCATTTGCGAATTGCTGGACCTCACCGATCGCATCCGCGAAATGATTATCGACCGCCGGCCGACCTCCGAAGTCAAGCGCGCAGCGCGCGAAGACGGAATGCTTACGCTGCGCGAGAGCGGACTGGCGAAAGTCCGCGCGGGCATGACCACCATCAAGGAAATCAACAAGGTGACGTTCGTTGAGTAGCGCCGCAGGTTTTCATCAGGGCATTTACCAAAGCGGTCTGGTGCGCCGCTTGGCGCGTTGGCTCGATGCCATCCCACATCCGCCGCTGGCCATGGAAATTGCGTCCGATCGCATCGCGGTGGCTCGGTGGAGCGTTTCCGGCTCGCTCGATGAATTCGCGGTGGAGGCACTCTCGCCTGGCGCCGTGGTTCCCTCCGCGGTGGAAACCAACTTGGTGAATTCCGCTGAGGTGAAATCGGCTGTGAGGAAGGCCTGTGAACGGGTTCGCACGAAAGAAGAAGACATCGCCCTGATTCTTCCCGACCCGGTTATTCGCGTGTTTGTCCAGCATTTTGAGGATTTTCCTCGGTCGCCGGAAGAAGCGATTCCTCTGCTGCGCTGGAAACTGAAAAAAAGCGTGCCCTTTGAAGCGGACGAGACCATCATTTCGTACTTTCGCCAGGCGCCGCGCGAGAGCGGCGTGGATATCGTCACGGCGCTTGCCAGGCTGCGCATTATCCGCGAGTACGAGTCTCTCGCCGAGGGAGCCGGGCTCTATCCCGGGGTGGTGCTGAGTTCTTCGCTTGCGGCGATCGCATTGCTCGATGATCAAAAGCCCATGTTGCTCGCCCGGATTTCGGGATCGGCATTGACCACGGTCATCGTGCGTTCCGGCATGCTCTGCGGCTATCGTTGCACCGAACTTCCGGCGCAGGGCGCCAACCTCACGCCACAAATGCTATTGGAGGAAGTCTTCCCCGTTGCCGCCTATTACCAGGATACCTGGAATGAGGGGATTTCCTCGGTCCGCATCGCTGGCCTGGGCACGCGGCTTGCCGAGTTTGCTAAACCGCTGGAGCAGGAATTTCATTGTGAAGTCCACTCTTTGCTGCGTTCCGCGTACTCGGATGGGCGGATCAAAGATGATGCGCGACAGCTCGCGGATCGCGATCTGGAAGGCCTGGTTGGTTGGATGCTTCACCGCGGCTGAAAATAGATTTTCAAAATCGAGAAGAGAAGTGGAATGAGAGCTCGGCTC
Organism: uncultured Acidobacteriaceae bacterium; assembly: GCA_964524045.1. GTDB lineage: Bacteria > Acidobacteriota > Terriglobia > Acidiferrales > UBA7541 > Acidiferrum. Next base: position 14,802 of record CAZGBQ010000063.1, on the reverse strand, counting down.
AATCTAGCGACAAAGCCAGTTGAATCACACCGGCGGTTCCTTGTTGGCACCAGCGTTTCAATCGGCGTTGGGGCGGCTGTTTTTCTGGTTCTGGGCTGGCATGTGTACTCCATCCGAGCGGCGGCCAAGACAGTCCGCGAACGAACGCAACAGATACGCCAGGAATTTGCAAAAGCCGACGCTCAACAGAAAGAGCTGGAGCGCTATTTTGCCCAGAAGAATATTGCCAGCGTTCACGATCGCGCAGCGTTCATCAACGGCGTCATCGTGGCGCGCAGCTTCAATTGGACGCAGATGTTCATGGATTTGGAGCGCATTCTGCCGGCAGGCGCGCGCGTGATCAATATTGAGCCCAAGCAGGTGTCCGGCCACGTCGAGGTAAAACTGACTTTTGGCGCGACCAGCGATGAGGTCAAACTGCAATTTATGCATGCGCTTCAGACGTCCAGGCAGTTTTCGGACTTGCAGGAGATTAGAGAAGGCGTGCCAACCAGTCCGGGTGGCGATCAAAGAGTGGTCCAGATAACAGTTTTCTATTCGGGAACCGGATGAGACACGATTTTACAAAACGCAGACGCGCCATTTTGGGGATATTGATATTGCTGGCCGTTTCCGATGTGGCTCTAGCTGCTTACGCGTTGCAGCTTTCTTCGGCTCCGCAAACAGGAGCGCAAATTTCCGCGATGGAGCGCCAGCTCAAGTTGCTTCAGGCAGGAATCGCCCGCGCACAGAAGATCAAGGATGAGATGCCCAATACTCAGCGGGACTGCGAGAAGTTTGAAGGATCGCTTTTGCCCGCAAGCACCGGCTACTCTTCGGTGTCGGCCGAGCTTGGCGGCATTGCAAAAAAGAGCGGGATCCAACCTCCCGACCTCGCGTTCAAACCCACGGCGATTCCGGAGCGGGGCTTAACGGAAGTGGCTGTGGACGCTGTTGTTCAGGGAGACTATAAGAACGTTGTGATGTTCCTGAACGGGCTCCAGCGTTCCACGAATACTTACGAGGTCGAATCCCTGACGCTGGCCAGCGAGAAACAGGCTCAGGGCCCTGCAAACATGATTAAGGTTGGGCTGCACTTGAAGACTTTTTTCCGGACGGCGGCGTGAAGCAGAAGAAACAACTCGCTGTTCTTCTCGTATTGATCCTCATTGCGGCTGCGGTATGGCTGTGGAGTTATCGCCACAGCAATCCGGTTGGTACGGATGATCCTCCCCTAACTGCCCGGAAGGATCCTGTGCCCATTGAAAATCCGCAAATCCGAATGGACGAAATCGAAAAGGCGCGAAAGGCCGAATACAAAAGCTCAGGGCGCAACATTTTCAGCGAGGTTGCTCAGGCGGCTGGACCTTCGGGCCCGAAACGTCCTCAAGCTCCCGCCCCTGTACCCAACGCTTGTGGCTTCATCGGAGCCGGTCCTTGCCCACCACCACTTCCGCCCCCTCCGGTGCTTCCCGCGAAATTCTTCGGTTACGGTGTCGTTCCTAATGGTACGTCCCGCCGAGCGTTCCTGACGGATAGTGAGGGAAAAGTTTACGTGGTTTCGGAAGGCGAAGTATTAATGAATCGCTTTCGTATCCTCAAGATCGGCAACGCGAATCTGGAGTTCGAAGAAGTCTCTTCAGGACGCATTGGAACCGCACCGCTTGAAGAACAGGCGGGAAGCCCACCGGGAGGCCCATCCGGATGATTACCAAACGCAAGTTGCGTTCTCGCGCGCTCCACCAAGAGGGATTTGCGCTGGTCCTGGTAGTGTTTATGGCCACGATGCTGCTTCTGGGCGCCATGCTAGTCGCTCCAAATATTCGCACCGAGGGCCAGCGGGAAAAAGAAAAAGAAATGATCTGGCGCGGGCAGCAGTACGCGCGCGGCATCAAACTGTATTACCGGAAGACCGGCCGGTTCCCGACCAGCATCGACGACCTGACGAAGCCGAAGATTGGCTCGCTTCGCTTCATGCGCCAGGCGTACAAAGATCCCATGAACCAGGAGGATGGCTCCTGGAGGCTCATCTACGTTGGCCCGGCGGGACAGCTCATTGGCAGCCTGAAGCCCCCGCAGCAGAATCTTCGGTTTGGCCAAGCGCCTGGGATTGGCACGCCCGCGAATGCCCTTGCTGCACCTACCGCTGTGAGTGGCCTTGGCAATGTGGGGTTAGCCGGAGGGCAAAGTCCGTTTGGTCAGTCTGGTCAACAACCGGGAACGCAATCAGGTACATCTGGTTCGGGCACAAATAGCTCGAATCAAACTGCGATCACTGGCACACCTGTTTCTGCGGATCAAGGAACGGACCCGAATGTGCCGATTCCTTCGGGCGACACACCGAACGTCGTTGGAGGAAATATCATCGGCGTGGGAAGCAAGATCAACAAGAAATCGATCAAGGTTTACGATCACGCGAAGAATTACCGGCTGTTCGAATTTATCTGGGATCCTTCCAAAGATACCTTTGGCATTGGACAAGCCGGCTTGCAGACGGGCACTGGTTTGGGGCAGGTTCCAGGACAGCCTCTCGGTCAGCAGCCCGGCCAGAATTCTGCAAACCCACAACAGACTCCGCAGCAACCGCCGCAACAGCAGTAATTCCTATTGATTGGGAGGACTGGGGGAAGCATTTGCTGGAGGCGGCGTTATCTCCGCGGGCGAACGCTTGTCACCCTTGTCGCGGCTGCGTCCGACTTGTTCTTTTCGTAATTGCGTTTCACCCGCCGGACATAAGAAACGGTTTCTGTGAATGGCGGCACGCGGCCGTATTGCTGGATGCGCTCCGGTCCGGCATTGTACGCCGCGAGCGTCAGCGTCAGGTCGTTGTTGTACATTTGCAGAAGTTCGCGCAGGTAGCGCGTGCCCGCTTCGATATTCTCCTTCGGATCGAAAACGTCTTTCACGCCAAAGCGCGCCGCCGTTTCCGGAAGCAGCTGCATCAGTCCGCGCGCGTTCTTGCGGGAAACAGCTTTCGGATCAAAATTGGACTCCGCGGCAATCACACTGGTAATCAGTTCGGCGTCCACGCCATGGCGAGCTGCGGCTTCAGCGATTAAGTTTCGAAACAAAGGATCGGCGGCCGGAGGTTGCGGCGGCGCCGGCGCAGAGGTGAAGACGTCTTCCGGCTCGATGGCAACTACGTCTTGGGCAGTGACTTCGACTGACCCGCCCTTCATTTGCAGGTGATATCGGTCGCCGTCGAGCTGATAGCTCGTAACATGTAAACGTTGCCCGCTGCGCAGGACCACGTACTCCGCTCGCACACCCGAGGCGGCTAGAAAGAGCAAGGCCGGCAATGCGGCAAGCCTCAAGCGCAAGGCGCGGCCTCCTTCAGCGCAAAGTGCTCTATCGCTCGGGCCACACCATTTTCGTCGTTGGTCCCGGTCTCGTGCCAGCCAAACTTTTTCAGCTCCGGCACGCCATTCCCCATCACCACAGGAATGCCTGCAAACGTGAGCATCTCGAGATCGTTGTGATTATCGCCGATGGCCATAACCTCTTCCCGCGCGAGGCCGCGCACAGCCGCCCATTCGGCCAGTGAATGACCCTTGGAGCAAATGGGGTTGAGCACATCGATCATGGCGAAGTCTTTGCTCTCATAGCAGGTCACCGCCAACGCATATTCCCGCGCAAACGGGGCGTCGCGCAGTGCTTGCTCCGCGTCGCGCATGGGTGCGACCCTGCCCGAGAGCATCACCTGGATAGGATCTTCCGTCAGGCAGCTTTCCAGCGGATTAGCCAACCCTATGAATTGCAGGTTCCGCGAATAGTAGGCATAACGCAATGAATCGTCTGGATCAAGCCTCTCGAGCATAAGCTGATTCTCAGCCGGACGGTCGAAGATCACCACCGCGCCTTCGCTCCACGTGTGCGTCAGACGCAGCACCTGCCTGGCCGCGCTGCGCGGAAGAAGGTGCCGCAGATGTGTGTGACCATCGCTTGTGGATCGGATCAGCGCGCCATTATTCACGATCATGGTCAACGGGGCATCAAGCTGCCTGGCTACGGGCATCGCAAAATCGTAGCGCCGCCCGGTGACGAGCGCCACCTCAATGCCTCGCCTGGCGGCCTCCGCGATTGCGGCGCGATTAGGCTCTGAGACCTGCCAGCGGCTGTCGAGCAGCGTTCCGTCGATGTCCAGCGCAATGAGTCGCACCGCCATCCTCTCATTCTATCGTGAAATGAGATGCGCTTTGCGGGCAACAGGAATGAGCGGTCGCGAAAGAATTGCCAAAAAGGCCTGTGCTAAACTTTCCCGACTATGTCGAAGGCCTCGAACGTGGTCGGACTGGAATGTTCCGCATGCGGCGAGAAGTACGACGCATCTGTAGAGCAGCACCTCTGCGCCTGCGGGAAGCCCCTATTCGCGCGCTACGATCTGCGGCAAGCGGCAGGCACACTGAACCTGGAGGTTTTGAAGGGCAGACCACGAACGCTATGGCGCTATGCCGAGGTGCTTCCTGACGGCCTCCCGGTCTCTCTGGGCGAAGGAATGACTCCGTTGCTGCACGCAGGGCGCCTTGGGGCCGCAATGGGCCTGGAACGCCTATTCGTGAAGGACGAGGGGCTGAATCCTACTGGCTCCTTCAAGGCGCGGGGCATGACCACTGCCGTGACCTGCGCTAAGCAATTGGGGGCAAAGGCTTTAGCGGCGCCGACAGCAGGCAACGCGGGGGGTGCATTGGCTGCCTATGCCGCTGCGGCGGGCATCCCCGCAGTGATCGTCATGCCCGCGGATACGCCCTCGGCAAACGTCATGGAATCCCAGGCATTTGGCGCCACGGTTGTGAAGCTCGACGGTTTGATTTCCGATTGTGGAAAGTACGTTGCCGAGCGCAAAGACCGTGAAGGCTGGTACGACGTTTCCACGCTGAAAGAGCCTTATCGCGTGGAAGGCAAGAAAACCATGGGCTACGAACTTTGGGAGCAGTTCGGCGGGAAATTGCCGGATGTCGTTTTCTATCCCACAGGCGGAGGTGTTGGGCTCATTGGAATGTGCAAGGCTTTCGACGAAATGCAGGAAATGGGTTGGATTGGCTCTGAGCGTCCGCGCATGGTTGCGGTTCAGGCGGAAGGCTGCGCGCCCATTGTGCGGGCGTGGGAGGCAAACCAGAATTCGGCGCAATTTTTTCCGAATGCCGCCACGATTGCTTCCGGTTTACGTGTGCCCGGACCGTTGGGCGATCAGTTGATCCTCAGCATGTTGCGGCGGAGCAAAGGAACCGCCATCGCCGTGAGCGACGATGAGATGCTGGCCGCGGGAAGGGAACTGGCATCGCTCGAAGGCGTTTTTGCCGCGCCAGAAGGAGCCGCGACCGTTAGCGCCGCACGCAAACTCGCCACGTCCGGATGGATTAAACCTCACGACACTGTGGTCCTTTTCAACACCGGCACGGGCTACAAATACTCCGAAGCTTGGCAGCGCGCGTTGCAGTCTGCTCCTGCGGGAGTCGCGACATGACCACGCGCCGCCTCTATTACGACGACGCATTCCAGACGGAGTTCACCGCGCGCGTGATTTATTGCGAGGTTCTTCCCCCTGACATGAACTCCGGAATCACCGGAAACGCCTGGAGCCTTGTCCTCGACCGCACCGCTTTTTATCCTACGTCCGGTGGGCAGCCGAATGACTTGGGCAAAATCGGAGACGCGAATGTCCTGGACGTCCGCGACGCGGGCGAGGAAATCCTTCATGTTGTCGACCGCAGACCGGACGATCCGGATGTAAAGGGATGTATTCATTGGCCGCGCCGGTTCGATCATATGCAGCAGCACACCGGGCAGCATCTGCTGTCCGCCATGTTTCACGAGCGCTTCGGGCGGCCGACGGTTTCTTTCCATCTTGGTGCCGAGATTTGCACTATCGATTTGCGCGGTCCCGAACCGTCCGATGAGATTCTGGAGGGCGTGGAGCGCGCGGCAAACCGAATCATTTTTGAGGATCGTCCCGTCAATGTGCGCTATGGAACGGCGGAACAATTAGCGGGGCTGGGAGTGCGAAAAGAAGTTGAACGCGAAGGCATTCTGCGCGCTATCGAAATTGAATCGGCAGATTTACAGCCGTGCGGCGGCACGCACGTCAAGAGCACAGGACAAATCGGCATGATCCTGGTGCGGCGGTGCACGAAAATCCGGCAGGATTGGCGTGTCGAGTTTGTTTGCGGCGCCCGCGCCGAAGAAGCCTCGCGTCGCGATTTCCAATTACTCCGGCAGGTCGCCGAGAAATTGAGTTGCGCACCCGAGGACGTTGTTTCTTCCGCTTCGCGGGCGCTTGCTGAACGCGACGCGAATTATAAAGCGTTGCACTCCACACTCGAGCGCCTGGCATTCGCGGACGCAGTGCTTGCCTTGCAGTCCGCACCGCTCGGTCCCAACGGATTGCGCATCGTGGCCCGCGTTCTCGATGAGTCATCGGCCGAATACCTCGGATTCTTTGCTACGGCAATTGCCAAGACTGAAAGAGCTGTTGCCCTGCTTGCTGCAAAGGAAGGAGGCCAGCTTCTCTTCGCGCAGCATCCTTCCGCAGGAAAAGACATGAATGCGCTTCTCAGGAGTGTCCAGGAGAAATTTGGCGGCAAGGGCGGTGGCACGCGCGATTTTACTCGCGGCAAACTCTCCGACTCTTCTCAGGTAGAAAAGGCATTGGCCGTGGCGCGCGAAGAGTTGTTCCTCATCTAGACCTGCGCTATAACCTGTTCACAAGAAATTGTCTTGGACAAGCTGGTTTGTGTTGCACGGAGGACCGTGCGAGGTGCCGGATGATCGAGAAAATCACGCGTCGTCATGCTCTAAAACTGGGCACGAGCGCGGCTCTTACAGCCACGGTCTCGCCACTGATTGCCTCGACTGCGGGGGACGCGGGCCCCGTGACCGACCAACAGATCGGGTCAACATCGTCCATCGTGTCTTCCGCTGGCGCCAACGACATCTGCTTCATGCGGGCTAGAGATCTGGCCGATATGATTCAGCAGAGAAAGGTCTCCGCGCGGGAAGTGATGCAGGCGCATCTGAAGCAAATCGCGCGAGTGAATTCCAAAGTCAATGCGATCGTCACTCTGGTTCCCGAAGATGAGTTGATGGCGCAGGCTTTGGCTGCCGACGAAGCCCTTGCCAAAGGAAAGTTGCTGGGCCCTCTGCACGGGCTTCCGGTTGGCGTGAAGGACTTAAACCCCACGAAAGGAATTCGCACGACACATGGCTCGCCGCTACACAAGGATGACATTCCGGATTTTGATTGCCTGGTCGTCGAACGCGAAAAGAAGGCTGGGGCCATCGTCATAGGAAAAACGAACGTTCCGGAATGGGGTTTGGGTTCTCAGACATTTAACCCGGTTTTTGGGCCGACGCTAAATCCTTACGACCTTGCGAAAACGTGCGGTGGAAGCACGGGCGGAGGCGCCGTAGCGCTTGCCTGCGGCATGGTGCCCCTCGCCGACGGCAGCGACATGGGCGGCTCGCTGCGCAATCCGCCGAATTTCTGCAACGTGGTTGGGCTTCGGCCTTCTCCAGGCCGCGTGCCAAATCCTCCCACAGAGCTCGGATGGTTTACTTTGAGTGTTTCCGGCCCAGTAGCCCGAAATGTTGCAGACTGTGCTTTCTTCTTGAGTGTTTTAGCCGGATTCGACCGCCGCTCGCCGATTGCCATTGATCAGCCCGGCGCTCTTTTCGCGCAACCCCTCGGCGGCCGCGACTTCAAAGGCGTTCGGGTGGCGATGTTCAAGGATTTGGGACTGCCCTGGGAGCCTGCGGTACGCGACGCTGTCAGGTCTCAACGAAAAGTGTTTGAATCGTTGGGTTGCGTCGTTGAAGAAGCTGAACCTGACTTCAAAGACGCCAATGAGTGCTTCCTAACTTGGCGCCATTGGTCCGTTGAACTTGGTTTCGGCGACATTCTGGAAGCAAACGCAGACAAATTAAACGAGTACGTTCATTGGCATGTTCAGGAGGGTCGTAAACTCACCGGACCGCAGCTTGCGCGCGCAGAAGCCAAACGCACCGAGTTATACCAGCGAATGCGCGTGTTCATGGAAAAGTACGAATTCTTCGTCTTGCCTGTAAACCAGGTTTTGCCCTTTGACGTGAAGACTCACTATCCAACCGAAATTGCAGGTGTGAAGATGGAGAATTACATCGCGTGGATGAAGTCGGCATATTTCATTTCAACCGTGGGGAATCCTGCTATTGCCGTCCCCTGCGCGTTTTCACAGAGCGGCCTTCCTATAGGTCTTCAAATCGTCGGTCGTCACAATGATGATTGGGGCGCCTTGCAAATGGCTTACGCGTTCGAACAGGCCACAAATATCGGCAAGCGCCGCCCGACTATTGTTTAACGCCGCTGACCTGAGGGAATTCTCTATCTAGAAAAAACGCGTGCGAACGCGGTCGGGAATCCGTTGCAGGTCCAGGAGCGTCAGGAAATCGATAGTCTTGAATTCGCGGTCGATCGCCGGCGGCCCGCACAGCCGCGCGGAAATCTCGAGGTAGGCGCGGAACAGGCGTGGTGGTCGCGGAGCTTCCGTAGGCTTGCCGTTCGAAAGGCACTCGCATCCCGGCTTAGGCGCGGTACGCAGCGGCGGCTCAGCCAAATATTTCTCGCGCAGCACTTCGTAGAGCGCCAGCCCCTCGGTTTCATTCTGAGACGTAAGCGAGCTGCATCCGATTAGGTAGCGGGCGCCGCAGGTTTCCGCGTACCGCGCGATCCCTTTCCAAAGCATGTGCAGAACGTTGGTATTTCGGTATTGCTCGTGAACACAGGCACGCCCAAGCTCCAGCACTTCCGCGCGAATTCCTTCGAAGGGCGCAAAGTCAAATAGCTGTTCGCCGTAATAGCCGAGGTTTCCTTTGGCGCGATATCCGCTTTGCATCCGGTAAGTTCCCACGAGCTTACCGGTAGCTGCATCGCGCACCATCAGGTGGTCGCAGATAAAATCAAAACGGTCCCGGTCGAGCCCACTGGAGGAAGAGCTATCCAGGCCTTCGCCGAGTTCGCAGTTGAAGACCAGATAGCGCAGGCGCTGGCATTCGAGAAGATCGTCGAGTGTTTGGGCCAGGCTTACGCGATAAAGATTGGTAGTGGCCAGGGTGTTCCCGCAGTCATGGGTCAAGACAGCGGTCATGGTCATGCCCTCAGTGTCAGACATTCGATATTACGCGAATATTGCAGGAATGTAAGCAAGAGGTTTCTGTGGCTAAAAGGGCACGGCGGCCTTCTGAACGAGCGAAGGAAGGATTCGGCAGCTGGGTCTGCTAGACTTTCTTTCGCCTTCCAGGGAGGAACCAGCTCAGTATGGGACATCCGCTCCTTGATTTAACGAACAAGACGGCAGTTGTCATTGGCGGCACCAGCGGAATAGGCCGAGCACTTAGCGATGGACTGGCCGAAGCCGGTGCAAACGTGGTGCCTACGGGCCGAAGGGCAGAGCTTGTGCGCGCTGCTGCGGACCACGTGAAGGCTTTGGGACGGCGCTCGGTGGCTTTTCCCTGCGACACGACTGACTCGAATCAACTTCAGCGGCTGCGCGACGTGGTTCTTACTGAGTTTGGCAGCGTGCAGATCCTTGTAAATTGCGCCGGGCGAACGAAACGCATGCCCACCCTGGAGTTTCCAGAAAACGAGTGGAACGCAATCCTGGAGACAAATCTGAACGGCACATTGCGCGCATGCAAAGTGTTTGGCAGTCACATGCTGGAACGCAGCTATGGGCGCATCATCAATATTGGGTCGCTGACCTCGTTTGTCGCGGCTTTCGAGGTGACCGCGTACACGGCCAGCAAAGCTGCGATCGTTGCGCTGACCAGGTCGCTGGCGATTGAGTGGGCCATGAAAGGAGTGTGCGTAAACGCCATCTGTCCTGGGGTGTTCCGAACCGACTTAAATGCTGCGTTGCTAGATGGCACGCCTCGCGGACAAGAGTTTCTAATGCGCACCCCAATGCACCGGTTTGGAAAAGTGGAAGAACTGGTGGGAGCCGCGGTTTTTCTGGCTTCCGAAGCGGCGAGCTTCGTCACGGGGCAAACGCTCGTGGTTGATGGAGGCCTTCTCGCGAGTGGTGTGAACCAGTAAATGAGAGGGAACCGCAGATGCAGAAAATCAGGGGTTCTGTCCGCGGGCCTGGTGTATGATTTGGACAAATTTTCTGGCGGTTTCGGTGATGATTTCGGGCTTCCTTGCTTTCAACGCAGCGGCTTGAACGAGTTCGCCACCGACCCCCAGAGCCACAGAACCAGCCTTCAGAAAATCAGCGGCGGTTTGCAGGTTCACACCCCCGGTAGGAATGAAATGGATTTCGGGAAACGGGCCTTTCAAAGCTTTGATGTACGACGCTCCTCCGACGGCACTGCACGGAAAGACTTTGACGAAATCGGCGCCGAGTTGCCAAGCAGTGTCGACTTCCGTGGGGGTCAACGCCCCGGCTATCATGACGACGCTACGTTGTGCAGCGATTTCAATCACTTGTGCGTTGATTCTGGTTCCCGGACTGACTAGGAATTGTGCGCCGGCGTCCAGGCACCGGAGCGCGGTATCCGGGCTGCGGAGGGTGCCGGCTCCAATTAAGACTTCCGAGCCGCATTGCTTCACAAGCGCGGCGATGACTTCGAGGGCGTCGGGAACGGTCATGGTGATTTCGACGATGGGGATGCCGCCCTGACGGACGGCTTCCGCGGCGAGACATGCTTCTTCAAAAGAAGACGCGCGGACCACGGGAATAATTCCGACGGCTTCGATTTTCTTCTTAACCTCTTCTTTGTTCATTTGTTCGCCTAGTCGAGAAGTTGTGCGCACCTAGAAAGGTCAACGGACAATGCGAGCTCCTTTTCCTTTCATCACTTGCAGGACCTCCTGCAGCGTAACCATCGAAGTGTCACCGGGAGTGGTCATGGCGAGCGCTCCATGTGCAGCGCCGCAATCGACGGCCCATTGCGGATCTTTGCCGCCAAGGAAACCGTAGATCAACCCAGAGGCGAAGGAATCGCCGCCGCCCACGCGGTCCAGTATTTCCACATTTTCGCGAAGTGGAGCCTCGAAAAACTTTCCATCGCAGTAGCAGATGGCTCCCCAGTCGTTGCGAGTCGCCGTTTTTGCTTTGCGCAACGTTGTGGCCACTACGGAGAAAGGGTAATCCTTAACCACGTTTTGAATCGTGGAGCGGAATGCCGTGACGTCGAATTCCGAATAGCTTTCATCGACACCGGACACTCTGTAGCCAAGCGCCGCGGAGAAATCTTCTTCATTGCCGAGCATGACATTGACCAGGGGTGCGAGGCCGCGATTGACTTCTTGGGCACGCGCGCTGCCTCCTAGCGACTTCCAAAGGGACTCGCGATAGTTCAGGTCGTAGGAGACGACAGTGCCGTGGCGCTTGGCCTCCTGCATCGCTTCGCGCGCGACTTCGCACGCAGACTGGGAGAGGGCGCAGTAAATCCCTCCCGTGTGAAACCACCGAACGCCTTGCTTGCCGAAGATGCCGGCCCAGTCGATGTCGCCCGGCTTGAGTTGGGAAGCTGCGGAGTGGCCGCGATCGGAGCAGCCCAGGGCCGCGCGCGCGCCAAAGCCGCGTTCGGTGAAATTGAGGCCGTTTCTTACCGCGCGTCCCACGCCATCGAAGGGCATCCATTTGATCAAGGATTGATCGACCCCGCCCTGGCAGATCAAGTCTTGCAGCAAACGGCCGACAGCATTGTCAACGAATGCCGTCACTATTGCGGTGTCCAGACCAAAGCATTTCTTTAGTCCCCGGGCGACGTTGTACTCGCCGCCTCCTTCGTAAACATCAAAACTGCGAGTCGTCCAAATGCGACGCTCACCGGGATCGAAACGCAGCATTACTTCGCCGAGACTGACGAGATCCCAGCGGCATTCGGATTTCGGTTTGATGGAGAGGGGCATTGTTTTGTTTTTCCGTCAAAAGCCCGATCGATAGTTTCAGAGAAGCCCTGCGGGCTGTGCCCCGCGCTACTGCAGTAAGAACAGCGGGTCGAAAGACTCGCCACTACAGCGCGACTGGCTTCAACTTGGGAGCCAGAGCGTGAATCACGGCCAGCGCGATCAGGTAAGTGCAACCTGCCATGATAAACGGAATCCTATAGCTGCCGGTAAACTGTAAAGTGTACGACACGACCTTGGCAATAATCATTCCGGCCGCGGCGCCGGCCATTCCCCCTATCCCGACCACCGAGGCCACCGCTTTTTGCGGAAACATGTCCGACGGAAGAGTGAAGAGATTGGAAGAAAAGCCCTGATGTGCGGCGGCTGCGAGGCCAATCAGCAAGACTGCTTGCCAGGTGCTTTGGACGCCGGTTACCAAAACAATCGGAATCGCTCCGATGGCGCAGACGAGGAGAGCGGTTTTTCGTCCCGCGTTCACGCTGCCGCCACGCGCGATGATGTGGGACGATATCCAGCCGCCGAGAATGCTTCCGACGTCCGCGATGAGATAAATCACGAAGATGGGCAAGCCAATCTGCTTGAGCGTTACACCATGCTTCCGCAGCAGAAAATCGGGCACCCAGTAGAGATAAAACCACCAGACGGGATCGATGAGGAATTTCCCGACGGCATAAGCCCACGTTTGCCTGTGCCCTAGCAAGCTAAGCCAGCGAACTCTCTCGACGTTTTCTTCGCGGTCGCTCTGGATGTAATTGAGCTCAGCGCTCGAGCATCGCCGATGATTTTCCGGGCGGCGATAGATCCATAACCAGGCTGCCAGCCAGACGAATCCAAGGCCACCGACGAGAAGAAACGCCCATCGCCAGCCCCATTGCAGTGTAATCCAGGGCACGAGCAGCGACGCCACGAACGCGCCGACGTTTGTTCCAGCATTCATGATGCCTATAGCGAGTGCCCGCTCTTTCCTGGGGAACCACTCCGCAACCGCCTTGAGGCTGGCTGGGAAAACAGCGGCTTCGTTCAACCCAAGGGCCCAGCGTGAGGCGTAGAAGCCTGCGAAAGATTGCACCAGCCCTTGGGCCATCGACGAGAGGCTCCAAAAGGCGACGGCAACAGCGTAGCCGATTCGCGCGCCTACCCTGTCGATCACCGGACCCGTGACCAACAAACCGACCGCGTAGGCGGCCTGAAACGCGAACACTAGATTTCCATAGTCGATTTCCGTCCAATGCAGGTGTTGCTGGAGCGTATCTTTCAAGACGGAAATCACCCACCGGTCCATGTAGTTCTTGGTCATGCCAAGAAACAGCAGGGCGCAAATCACCCAGCGAAAGTAGCCCGAGGGTGAGAGCTTATGGGAAGGAATGGAGTCTCGCGGCTTGCCGGAGAGCGATGGAATATCGCCCTTCTTTTCGGTATGGTCGTGGGACACCATGAGTGATTGGATGGGGAGCCGCATAGTATCACGCGCCGAGAAGGTCCCGGAGGGAGAATGGAATTCATCCACGACGATTTCCTGTTAGAGACCAAGACCGCGCGGCGTCTCTATCACGAATACGCCATGGCGGAACCAATTCTCGATTATCATTCACATCTCTCGCCCAATGACATTGCCGCGGACCGCCGGTTTGAGAATCTCTTTGAAATCTGGCTCAAAGGGGATCACTACAAGTGGCGGTTAATGCGCGCGAATGGCGTTGAGGAGCGTTATTGCACCGGAAGCGCAACCCCCTTTGAGAAGTATCTGGCCTGGGCCCGCACGGTCCCGGCAGCTTTGCGCAATCCGATCTATCACTGGACGCACTTGGAGTTGAAGCGCTACTTCGGAATTGCAGAACTCCTCGACGAAACCAGCGCGGAAACCATCTGGCAGCGCGCGAACCGGATGCTGCAATCGGCGGAGCTGACGGCGAAGGGGATTCTGCGGAAGTTCAAAGTGCGCGCGCTTTGCACCGTGGATGATCCTTGCGATGACCTCCGGCATCACCAAGCGATAGCCGCCGCGGGGGATTGCGTGGTTCTACCGACGTTTCGTCCGGATATGGCGCTGGCAGCGGATACGCCGAAAGAGTTCAACGCGTGGGTTGAGAGGTTGGAGTCGGCGTCGAATATCCACATCGCGTCCTTCGCTAGTTTTCTCGCTGCGTTGAAGCAGCGCCATGATTATTTCCACGCCAATGGAGGAAGGCTTTCCGACCACGGATTGGAGCATTGTTACGCGTCGCCGTGCGCGAGAGCGGCTGCGTCGGCCGTGTTTGCGAAGGTACGTTCGAGAAAAGGGGCTTCGTCCGAAGAGAAAGAACGGTTTGCTTCCTATATGATGCTGTTCTTCGGGCGATTGGACGCGGAAAAAGGCTGGACTCAGCAACTGCACATCGGCGCCCTGCGCAATGTGAACGCGCGCGGCATGCAGAAGATGGGGCGAGATAAGGGTTTTGACAGCATAGGGGATTGGAATCAGGCGGGAGCGTTATGCGCCTTCCTGGACAAGCTAAATCAGGAGAATGCGCTGCCCAGAACGATTCTTTACAACCTCAATCCTTCTGACAACTACGCTTTCGCAACGGCGGCGGGAAGTTTCCAGGAAGGGCCAGTCGCGGGGAAAATCCAATTCGGCAGCGGATGGTGGTTCCTCGACCAGAAGGAAGGAGTCGAGTGGCAACTCAACGCGCTTTCGAATACAGGGCTGCTGTCGCGATTCATAGGGATGCTGACGGATTCACGCTCGTTTATGTCGTTTCCGCGGCATGAGTATTTTCGGCGCGTGCTGTGCAATTTGATTGGGCGCGATGTGGAAAGGGGCGAGTTGCCAGGCGATGAAAAGCTCGTGGGAGGCATGGTGCGGGACATTTGCTTCCGCAATGCGCAAAGGTATTTGGGTTTCGCAGACGACGCGGCCGCCGGGTCGACTTCTGCGAAGACCGCTTAGGTCA
>CAZGBQ010000062.1:19330-21221 GCA_964524045.1 uncultured Acidobacteriaceae bacterium | reverse complement strand
GGCAAACTGAGCACACCGTCCAATCCCGGGGCTTTGTCCCAAGACAGAAGACCAGGAGGCCCGTCCCTCACCTGAATAACGGGGAGTGCCTCGTAAAACCTTGTGACATTGATCGTCGGCGCCACAAGATTCTTCCACTCTTCCCATTTAGTGATAGAGAGATTAGCCAGCACGTCCTCATAGATGAGCATTACGTCCGCTCCTGCCTCCAGAAATGCGGTGGCCGTCTGTGTGCTCATGGAACTTGCAAATTCCAGCGCTTCCGTTGGGAGTTCTCTTCCGCTGGAGCTGTCGTTCGCTTCTATTTGGGTAAACTTCATCGCCAGCGACATTGGTCCAGCCACGGTGGCCATCAACAAGAACTCGCGATTCGGGACGGCATTCATCCTGCGAATCACTTCCGCCGCCACGGGAATTCTGCCATTCCGCACCGCCTCTTCCGGCGAACGTAGCCCTCGGGGCATTTCTCCGGGCACTGTCGAAGAATTCCAATGGACTTCGGGAGGCTCACTCTGCGATTTGTATTCTAGACGCGCGCCAAGTGCCTCCACTTCAAGATAAGGATCGAAGTAGCAAGCAACGGCGTCCACTTGCAGGTGATTTCGCACTTGCCGCAGGGCGCTCACAATTTTTGTAGGACTGTGGAGATATTCGCCCCGCTGAACATTTTCGATTCTTGCGCCGAGGGCAAAAACGATTGGCAATACGAGCGGGCGCTGCGGCAGAACTCCGTTCAGCAATTCCTTCGCAATCTGACGAGGAGTTAACTTCCCTTCCATCCCTAAGGCCTGAAAACCGGCCCCGTGGGCTTCGCGTCGGGCCAGGTTCCGTAGAACTGCAGCGATTCCTTGGGCGGTGTCTGCTTGCTCCACGCTTCCTGGAATTGTTCATACGGAACTCCGCGCGCAAGCCGCGCCTGTCTTTCTTCCCGGCGAAGCTTCTCCGTTTGCACCAAGTCTACTTTTCTCCGCTCCGGGTCGTAAGCAATCTTGTAAATGTTCTGCGCCGTCCAATCTGAAATAATGTTCTTCTTCAGATCCTCCATCACAGATTCCGGTTCCCGGTCCAGGGGATCGCCGTAACCCGGTCCACCGCCGCTGAACCCGAAGAGCAAATCGCCCTCTTGAAAAACTCTCGGCGTGCGGGCAACGAGCTCGTATTTCCATTCGCCGGAAACCGTGTTTTTCTCCAGCATATCCCGCAAATCCATCGTCAGATGGCAGTCCGGCTTTTTCATTTCATCCAACAACCCGGGCTTTCGCACGCTGATTCCAGGTATTGGTGGCGACGTGTATCCTCCAAAGAGCGGCTGTCCAAGCGGCACCTTGCTCCCGTTGCCCATGCACAAAGAAACCATATCGCTGACCTTGTGAATCATCCACTGTTGCACCGCCCCTGCTCCGCCGCGATGATGGCCGTGGCCGCACGAATCCTTCCAATGCTGCGAGAGCATCACGGTCAACGGCAACTCGCTTTCCACTTGTTCCGAGTCGGGTGCGCGTCCGAAGGCGCACCACGCGAAGCCATAGGAATCCATGCCGTCGGTCGCTGCTCGTCCGCCTTGCCCCTGGGTGTTCAAAGAAAACGAAAGTACGTCTGAAACCGCTAGCTTCCATTGCGACAGGCCTGCACAAATCTGAGCGGTATGCTGGCTCCCGGGCGCAGCCGTCACCTGTTGCCAGAGCCCCGCGCTCGAAAACGCCATCTTGGCAAAACTGTTGTGTGTTGCGTTTCGGCACTGCATGCCAATGTAAACACAACAACTCGTCGCTGCTGCTTTGTCCGGATTGAGAATAATGTTCGGTGGGAACAGAAAATCAATCGGTGCAAACGTGGAACTGCAGATGGGCAAATCGTGAAACAAATACTCGTACATGAAGTTCGCGATGTG
>CAZGBQ010000062.1:4984-19230 GCA_964524045.1 uncultured Acidobacteriaceae bacterium | reverse complement strand
TTGCGAAGCAAGCCGATGAGGTACTCTTCGCCGCGCTTCTCCACGAGTTCGAGCAGCCGCACCCGCACGCGGTCCGCCGTCGTGCACCTCGCACGCAAATCAGAAATGAACATCGCCGGCGCGCGAAGTCCATAAACCGAATAAAACTCCAAAAAGTCGTTTCGAATCTCGAAGTTCTCTGCAATCTTGATCGGGGGCATGTTGAGCCCCTCTTCAAATCGCGACTTCGCACTGACGGGCATTCCGCCCGGCTCGATGGCGCCTGTCTCCGTTGTGTGCAGCGCGGCGGAAGTCCACGCGAGCAGCTTCCCTTTGTGAAAAACGGGCATCAACGCAACCTGATCCGGGTTATGGATGCCGCCGTACAACGCATCGTTCGTGTACCAGATGTCCCCGTCGCGGATTCCGGGATTCTCTGCATAGTTCTTGAGAATGAATTTGATTACGATGGGCTGGATAATTGCGTGCAAGTAGGTTCCACAGGCCGCGTTGATCAAGTCTCCATTCGCTGTGAAAATCGCCACCATCGAATCGCCTGACACCCCGAAATAGCTGCGCGAAGACCTGATGAAAATCTCCATGGCCTCATCGAGAATATCGTTCGTAATTTGCACGCCAATTTCGTAGTCGCCCTGCGCCAGCGCCCTTGCGCAACTCTTCTCATACGCCGTCGCCTCCGCCGGTTTCAGCCACGCAAGCTTTTCAGCTAACGTCGGAATGGGCATCGCTTTCCTTCCCTTTTTCGAACAATCTACGCCTGCAAAATCCCAAGCCCGTGTTCGTCGATCGAGAATCTCATCGAAGACGGCACCACGAGCGTCGTATATTCACTTTCGACCACGGCGGGTCCATCGATCACATTCCCAGGTCGCAGTGACTCGTAACTGTAAATTGCAGTTTCCTGGTACGAGTTTCCGCCCGGCCACAAGATCGGCCGCTTGCCCTTCCGTGACGCGCTCGCGTCGTTCCCTTCCAGCTTCATTAGCGGCAACTCGACCTTCTTAGTCGCGACGATGGCCTTCAAAATAAAGCTCTCAATGAACACTCCGCCCTCGGGGTTCACCACAAACGGGCTGAACGCCTCGCTGAATTCTTTCTCGAACGCCGCGCAAAGCCTCTGAACATCTTCAACGCTCGCCAGCGACAACAGAGGGGAAAGCGTGCGCTTCACATGGAACTGTCCCCCGTACAGCATGTCCAGTTCAAGAACATAGGAGGCTCTATCCACTTCCAAGCCATCCGCGACAAGGTCCCGCTTCGCTTGCTGTACCAGACTTTCAACGGTCCGATTGAATGTGTTGAATTCCCTTGTAGGCGTCTGCGTGCCTGGCTCCAGCAGGGTAATCTTCTTCGAAGCTTCGTACACGTGCATGATGTCCATTGTCGAGGACCCAAACGCGCAGAACACGGGCGAAAAATTGAAGATCACTGCCTTTCGAACATCGCCCTTATATCCCTCCACGTGCGTTGCACCGGCGCCGCCTCCGACAAACAAAACGAAATCTTCAGGGCTATACCCGCGCAGATGGACTTCCTTCATGATCGCCGACGCCATGTTACCGTTCACAACTTTCCGGATCAGCTGCGCCGCCCCTTCCACTTCCATGCCCAGTGGCTTCGCGATTTTTTCGAGAATCGCCTGCACGGACGCGCTCTTATTCAGCCGCATTCGCCCGCCAAAGTAATATTCCGGGTTAATGTAGCCGAGCACGACGTCCGCATCGGTCACGGTTGGCTCTTTGCCGCCGCGATTGAAGCACGCTGGCCCCGGCATCGAACCGGCGCTCTTTGGCCCTACCTGCAGCTGGTTTTGCAGCAACCGATTCAGCCACGCAATCGATCCGCCTCCGGCGCCGATCGAGAGCGTTTTGATCATCGTAATCCCTACCATCCAGCGATCGATGATCGGCCGAAAGTCGTAGCTCCTTACGCTATCCTTGACTACGAGCCCCACGTCGAAACTCGTGCCGCCCATGTCGGTCATGATCACGTTGTGATAGCCAAGCGTTTTTGCAACGTGATGTGCGCCCATCAACCCGGACACGGGCCCGCTGTTGAACGTCCGGCTGGCCGTCGTACGAAAGACTTCCGCGATTCCGCCCGAGCTTTGGATCATCAGTAATGGCTTCTTGTAGCCACGCTCGCGCAGTTTGTCCCACATTGCGGAGAGTTCGATCTGCATCGAGCGCTGCAAATATGCATCGAGAATCGCCGCAAGCGTCCGTTCGTATTCTCCCAACTTGCCCACAACCTGGCCGGCAAGGACCACCGGCAAATACCCAATGTGAAATTCCTTGTATTCGTCGCGGATAATCTCCTTAACGCGCTTTTCGTGGGCTGCATTGAGAAATCCCCATAGCAGCGAGACCACAAAACCCCGCGCTCCGCGATTCACCAGGTATCGCACTTTCGTGCGGAGATCATTCTCATCGAGCGCGCGAATTACGTGGCCTCTGGAGTCGATGCGCTCTTTGGCTCCGACAATCATGTCGCGCGGAATTAATGGATCCGGCTTATTCTGCACCGCCAAATTTCTTCGCTCTGCGACTCGCGTCCCATCGATCCATTGGGCCCCTCGGCCAATCAAAACCACGTCTTCGTGCCCTTCCGTAGTAATCAATCCAAGCCGCGGGCCTTTGCGTTCGATCAAGCGGTTCATGGCAATCGTTGTCGAGTACCGGATCACGTCGATCCCCGGCAGCAGGTCTTCCATCTTCAAGCCGAGTGCGCCCGCCCCCTCTTCGATGACTCTCGAGAAACACACCGACAGGTCATATGGTGTCGTGGGAACCTTCTTGATCAGGGCTTTTCCGTCAACATTCAGCACGAGATCGGTGAACGTCCCGCCAACATCAATGTCGATCGAATTCATTGCGCCGCCTCAAGCCGTCCGCTGCGAATCACAAATTCGCCGCCGCGCAATCTCTCCTTCAGGCTGTCCAAATCAAACTCAATGTCCCAGGTGATGGGATGTCCGGGAGGCAAGTATTCCGTTTCGATTTGCGTCCCGCATCCCGGGCAATAAATCTCCACGATCCTCACCCAAAGCGGATCAGGAGAAAAATTGAACTCGCCAGAAACAATCGGTGGATGAATTTCCCGTGGGTCGCGGTCATACAATAGACAGCCCTTTTTGTAATTCTCCCGCGCCGGACCGATGTCTCGGTCACACCGGTGGCACAGCCACCTCTCTCGCTGCAAATCCAAGTCGAGATATTCGGTCACGCGTATGCGGCTCTCTTCAGACCCCATTTCCCTTTTCCTCAACTCCGAGACACGGCTTCTCTGGCTTATCCGCGATTCACTTTTCCGTTCCCATACTCGTCGACAATCATCGTCCAGCCCTCGGCAACGAAATACGTGCTGTTTGCGCCTTCGAGCAGAGCACAACCATCCACTCGGTTACCCGGCTGGAGCGCCTCCCAAAGGTACACTTGCGCTTCTCCATTCAAACTTCCGCAAGCGACCTTCCTTTTTCCCTTCATCGCATGCGAAGAATCGGAGCCCCGCACCGGTTTCGTCACCAGCGCCGGTTTCGGCATCGCTTTGCGGCTTCTTACGCGAATCAATTCGGCACGAATCGGCGAGGCTTTCGTTCCAACGTTTGCTTCGCAAATAGCACGCAACGTTTTGGAATCGCGAAGCAGAGATTCAGAACAAGCGATAGCCAATGGTTTCTGATCGCCACTAGCAATTTCCAACTCGATTGTGTATTCGATCCCTTCCGCCTTGATCCCCTCACCGAGGAGGTCTCTCTCGCTTTCGGCCTGAACCTCTTCAAAAACTCGGTTCACAATTTCGACGTCGCTATCCGAAAGTCCCTCGATCAGAAGAATTCGCTCGTATACGTGCGAAATGTCCGCTACCGACGATCCAAACGCGCTAAACACGGGCCCCAGATTCAAGAAATAGACTTGCTGCACACCAACCTTTTCGGCAACGCCGCAAGCAAAAAGCCCTCCGTTTCCGCCATACGAGAAAAGCGCCTGTCCGCCAATTCCGCCTTTCGACTCCGCATTTGACTCCCTCACCAGATTCGCTACCGATGCGAATGCCATGTCAATGACCTTCCCACATGCCTCTTCCAGAGAGACCTTCAGCGGCCCGGCGACCAGCTCGCCAATCACTTTCCTCGCCGTTTCCAAATCAATCGGCTTCGTTCCACCAAGAAAATACTCCGGATTGATCAGCCCCGCAGACACAAAAGCGTCGGTGAGCGTGGCCTTGTCTCCTCCCAGGCCATAGCACGCTGGCCCGGGGAAGGAACCCATGCTCTCCGGTCCAAGCGCAATCTTGCTGCTAGAACCAGAATCTGAGACCTTGATGACGCTGCCCCCGCCCAAAGCAATCGAACGCAAGTATGGCAGCGCCAGCCGGACGGGAATCCCGAAAAAATCCGACGGCATTCTTTGCACCGGCACACCGTCCCGCAGCACTCCCACTTTTGCCGTCGTGCCGCCTACGTCCACGGCGATAACGTCCCCTACTCCATAGGTCTTTGCCAGGTGCACGCTGCCCTGGATGCCGAGAATTGGCCCCGATTCAATCGTGTCAATCGCCCTGGTCTTCGCGATCCCCGCAACGCCCCCATTGATGTGGCTAATCAGGAACGTTCCCGCATAACCGTGCCCGCCCCGCAGATCGTCTTCGGCCTTGAAAAGTGTGGCCGCCAGCGCCCCGTGAGTGTACGCATTGATGATTGCGCAGTACGTGCGCGTCGCATCGTCTGTACTCTTCGAAATGTCGCTTCCCGCCAAAACCGGGACGGATCCGAGAAAATGATCCGGATACTGCTGATCGACGATTCGTTTGATTTGAATCTCCCGGTCCGGATTCCGGTGGGCCCCTTTCAAACTGACACAAATCCGCCGCACACCGCTCTCCAGCAGCGACCGGACGCCATTCATGATCTCCGTTTCGCTGCTTGCTTCCTCAATCCCAATTACGTCGCGCTCGGAGATAATTCTGTTCAACGCTGGACTCTGCGCTTGGTTCCCGTAAAGATCCTCTTCGTGCCCGCAGGAAATCAGCAGACCAATCCTCGGTCCAGTCCGTTCGGCAAGCACGTTCGATGTGATGGTTGTTGACCAGCGAATTAACTCGAGCTTTTCAAGAAAAGTATCAAGGTCCTGGTAACCCAATTGGCTGGCTCCTTGGGTGAGACAGTCCAACAGGCAAACCGTCAGGTCATGCGATGTGGTGTCCACTTTCACCGACACCAGTTTCGCGCCATCGATGAAAATTCCATCCGTGAGCGTTCCGCCGATGTCGATGTCTGCTGTCAGCACGCTAGCCTCACAAGCTTGTCGAAACGCAACGGGCGAGGGAGAGGTTTACCATAGCAGCGCGGAAGACACTAGGAGTTCCGGGGTGAGCACAGCTGGCCTGTCCGGACACCTGACGGGTGTTCGATTCGATCTTTGCCCAGAGCGATTTCGATCCGCCGGGCGGGGCTTTAGAATGTAAACTTCGCCGCGAACTGCAGCTGCCGCGGATTCAGCATGGTCCTGGGCTGGCCGAAATTCTGATTAGGAGAGAACGGGATAAACAAAAGATGATCCGGACAAGCAGGAGCAAAATTGCACGTTGGCAATGAACCTGTTATTGGTGTGGGAGCAAGCGTCCCAGCTTGAGGCACACCTGGAACCGCTTGGATTGGACCAACCGGGCAAGTCGCCGTCCCGTTGAAGATGCCCATTGTGGCGGCGTCCTTGTAATGTCTTGGTATGACTCCGCCGCAGAAGACCGGCGAGCCGTATACCGGAGTCACTTCGTCCACATTCGGACGGTTAAAAAGATTGAACGCGTCCATGAACAGATCCAGCTTCTTACGCTCGGTTAGATGGAAGGTGCGCCCCACCCTCAAGTCCCAAGTCCGCAGCGGATCGCCAAAGTAGGTGTTCCGTGGGATGACGGTCTCGCAACGGTCCACCGTAGCGCAGCCTTTTGCCCCGGTTGCACCAGAGAAGAACGGCGCACCTCCAACACGGTCTGTGTTGCTCGACGCTAAGTCGTTCAGCGTATTGCCTCCCGTGAAAATGGTGAACGGCCGGCCCGTCTGCACTGTGACAATGCTGCTGAACTGGAAATTCCGGTACCACCCAGTCGTCGGGGCATCGATCGTAAAGTTCGTAACGAAGCGGTGGCGCAGGTCCTGGTTCGAGTTGCTGCGCTCGGCTCTATAATCGAACTGGTTCACCGGCAAATTGACGAACGTCGTGAAGTTGCCATTGTCAATCGTGTGAGAATACGTGTAGTTGGCGTTCAGGCTAAAGTACTTCCCAATCTTCTCCAGGCCGGAAACCGTCACACCGTGGTACACGGCGTTCGCCACATCATTGTTGTAGTCAATCAGCCCTGCGCTAATCGTCTGTAGACCGCTGTTCAGGGCGCCACCGAAGAAAGGTCCCAACCCCTGGATCGCTCCACTGCCAAGTGTGGGCGCGCCCGTACATGGTGAGGTCGTGCCGTTAGGATCGAGCAGTCCAGGAACCCATTCCCCTGGGCCTCCTGGGAAGATCGTGAGCGGATCAGTTGATCCTGACTTCGTCGTGCCCACCGGGCAGGGGAAATTCAAGTTGTTTCCCCGCACTAGCTTGTGAGCGCCCACAAATTGGTAGCTAAGGCTCATGGCGAAACCATGGCCAAACTGCCGGTCGATTTCCGCGCTGCCCTGCTCGGCATACGGAATCCTTGCACTATGTTCCATTCCACCCGAACCAACCCCGCAAGCAAGGTAGGGGAACGGGAGCCCCTGTGTCGCTCGCGGCAAGAGGCATGTTCCGGCCATTGTCACGTTTCCGCCCGGCCCGGTGAACGCGTCATATCCGCCAGTGGAAATAATGCTTGCCGCAATGCTCGCCGCTCCGTTCGGCGTCGCAAAGAGTTGGTAGCCTTGAGTAGCCTGCCCCAGATTGGACTGAATCATCGGAAGTCCCTGGGGCAAGACTCCAGCAGCGGCGCAATCTGCAGCCACCGTCGAAGGGGCATGATTCCCGCACAGGTAGCCCGCAACAACCTTCTGCGTATTTGGAACGAAGAAGAAAGTTAGGTTGTAGCGGTCATCAAACAGGCCGAATCCGGCTCGGATGACCGTCTTGTGGTCCGGCGAGTAGGCGAGGCCAATGCGCGGCTGCCATCCCTTGTAATCCTTGTTCACGTAATTGGACAAGCCAGACTCGTACTCCCATCGCAACCCGTAATTTAAGGTCAGCTTCCGGGTGATCTTCCATTGATCCTGAAAGAATCCCGCCCAGTAGCCGTGATCAATCTCCTTGGTGTAATGCGAGAAAAGGGAAGGCTGATAAGCGTTCGCCCACGTCGTAGTGTCTAGTGTATTGCCGCTGGCAGTTGTCACGAGCGGGGCGCAACCCAGCGAGCATGCATTCGCATCCGTTGGCAGCGGCACACCGGCGTACACCACGACAACGCCATTAAGAGCTGGCGGAAGCCCGCAACCTGCCGCTGCGGCGGTAACATCTGGAAAGGTGGCAGCGACTGCCGAGTCATAGAAGGTGGCGAAATTCGCCATGCAATCCAATGAAGCTGCTCCGGCGGTCGGTATGAGTAGACGCACGGGGGTGAAGCCCGGGAAGTTGTCCAGGCTCTGAACGTAATTGCCGTCGAACCCAAACTTCCATACATGGTTGCCTTTCACCCAGGAGATGGAGTCCGAAAACTGTATGCGGTTCTCGTACTTTCTGTCATCCGTGCCGAAGTTGTGGCCTAACTCCAGATCGTTCTGAACGCTAAAGTCAGGCTGGCCGGTCATCCCGAAATAGTTGTAATGCCTTCTCGCCCACTGCACCAGAACCGTGTTGATTAGGTTAGGTCTCAGCGAGGAATCCAGCGTCCCAAACAGCGATTGGTCGCGAATGAAGAGGTTGCGGCCACCGCTCGGCACGCCGATGCCCCCGCCGTCCAGCGTCTGCCCTACAAGCGTGCCCACCGACCGCGTGTCCTCCACGCTGTACCGTACGCCCAGCCGGTTGTTGGCGCTAATCTGGTGGTCCAGGCGTGCAAAGCCCCAATCATCGTCCCCCGTCTTTAGGAATTTATTTAGGTAACCCACGTAGTCTGCATGCGTGGTCCCGCAACTGCTCAGCCCCGTGGTGCATCCTTCTGGCGCCAGCCCGATCACCTGCTTCATGTGGTTGATGAGGTCCAGATTGTTGATCAGGTCTGGCGGGTATACCGGCGACTCCGCGCGCCTCTTCCCTTCATAATTCATGAAAAAAAAGGTCTTGTCTTTCTTGATTGGGCCGCCTAGCGTGCCACCAAACTGATTCTGCCGAAGTTCATGCGGTAGCGGCGCCGGCTGCAGCATGAAACGCGCGTCCGTTGCGTTGTTCTGAAAATATTCGTACAGCGAACCGTGCAGGTCGTTCGTGCCGGACTTGGAGACAATATTCACGATGCCGCCCGCGGCGCGCCCGTATTCCGCGCCGAAGCTGTTGTTCACCACGCGGAATTCCTGCACCGATTCCTGGGGAGGAGTGGAGCGCTGCACGCCGGAGATCGTGCTCACGAAATCGGCGCCGTCCACCGTGACCGTATTGCTGAACGAGCGCATACCACCAAAAGAAATTTGGGAAGTCTCAAAATCCGTGAACGTCGTTCCCAGGCTGGTGCGGCTCGTTGCCACTCCCGGTGTGAGCAATGCGAAGTCCGTGAACAATCTGCCGCTGATCGGCAGGGACTCGATCTGCTGCGTGGCCACTACTTGGCTAATTTCCGTCTTCGTCGGTTCGATGACGGGAGTTTCCGTGGTCACCACAACTTTCTCGACACCCGAAGCCACTTTCAGTGTTACGTCAAGAGTAGCTGTCTGCCCCACCGTCAATTCGATGCCGGTCAGTGTCGCCTTCGCGAATCCCGTTGCGTCCGCGGTCAACTCGTACCGACCAGGGGTTACATTGGCCAGCACGTACAGCCCGTTTTCATTCGAGACAGCGCTATACGCGAAATTCGTCTCCTTGTTTCGCAGCGTTATCGACGCCTTCGCCACCGAGCCACCGCTCGCGTCGCGCACCGTGCCGTTCAATTGCGCCCCGGCGGCTCCCACCTGCGCAACGCATGGCCTCGCCCACGTTCCAAAAATCACCATTGCCACGACTGTCAACAACGAACGTCGGCCCATGATTCACCCCTCAAGAAAATGATTCGAACGATTCATTCCCCCCGGCAGTCAGCAACTCGAATTCGGCCTTTCGCACCCGGAAGATTTGCTGATAGCAAGCAGTTGCTTTCTGGATACACTCCCGATGCTCGCAGGGATACGCTCCCCCCAAGTCTTTGTCAAGCCTTTAATCGAGCATCTGTGCGAATATCGCGCGACTTGCTTCTTTCGCAGACCACCATGACAAATGATCACAGCAATCTTGCGCACCGGCGCCTTGCGCTGTTTAGCTCCTCGTGTCATTCCTGCCTACCGATACCTCATGATTGGAAGCTTGAATCGTGCCGGAATTCGAAGGCGGGGCTGATTTTCCTTGATTGCGTAATGACGCGATTTCAGCGACGGAAATGAAATTCCCCGGACGGCTGTCGCGGCCCAAAAAGTAATTGACCCACGAACTTGTCCCCTGCAGTTCGCGCCGCGGCGGTGGCACAAAGGTTTGAAGATCCTCAATCCGGCTGGCGGCTTTCGCGCGCTCGTAAACAGCCACCCAGATGCAAGGTTTGTCGACCACTTCGCATTGGCCGTTCTTCGTTCCGCCACACGGGCCGTTGCGCATATTCTTAGGACAAGTTTGCGGACAAACATATTCCATGTAGCTAAGCACGCAATTCCCACAAGCTTGGCAGCCGAACAGCGGCGATTTAATGACGAATTCGAATCGCTCTACCGTGTTCGAAACAATGGGCCTCTTGTCGACCATTCGAAACAGACCAACGAGACTATTCCGCAGCCTTCCTTCTCGGTTGACCGGAAAAGCTCTGGACAAGATGTCGAGAAGTCGCGGAACGACCCCCCATCTTTTTGGTGCGGCTGTCCGCGCGGAAGAAAAATAGAATCCCCTCTCGGGAGCGTAATTGAACTCTTCTTCCAGCTCTTCCCATCGGGGGGCGAGAGCTTCCGACCGCTTGATGATCCAGCGCACATGCTCCGCCTGGTGATCGCCTCCCAAATAGGCTCCCGCATATCCGAGGCCACGGACCACCGCCACCATCCTCGCCGCCCGTTCCAGGCGCGCGGCTCTTCCTGCATCTGCTTCCTTCACTTCCGAACGAATCTTTTCCAGCAACTCCGGGGAAACCCAGCATCCCGGCGGCTCCCCCTTGGACATCTTCTCGGCAGCCTTCCCGCTCAGCACGTAGACGTTTCCCAGGACCGGCCTGCGGATCGAATTTTCGTCCATGTATTTCTTCAACTCGCGGAACTTCTTCAGGTCATAGCCAAGTTGCGTAATGACGCAGTCGGCCCCCGCAGCGATTTTCTTTCGCAGCTTCAGATACTGGTAGGCACAATCCGCTTCGGTGTACTTGAACGGAGAAACAGCCACCGAAATCCAGAATGGCATGCCACGCTGGCGCGCTTCGTCGATGAGCCGCACTAGTTGCACCGAGTCGAGGTCAAACAGCGCTTCCGGAGGCTGGCGTTCGGTCGTTTTTGGATAGTCGCCGGTGAGTGCGAGAACGTTTTCAATTCCCAAGGCGCTCAGGTCTTCGAGCATTTTCCATGCCGCAGTTCGATCGCGGCCAACGCAGGTCAAATGAATGTTGGGCATCAGCCCACGGGCCCGGGCTGCCGTGCCCACACGAACAGGATCATGCCCGAGCGTGCCGCCCGCATAACTGGTGATGCTCCCCGCGACCACGCCGGGCACCTGCGCAAGCTTGGAAGCCACTTCCAGGAGGCGGGCTTCGCGTGTCAGGCGGCTTGCGACTAGCTCGACGACGTAGCAGAACCGTCCAGCGTTCAGAGATTCTCGAAGTGGATTCAATGCGCTCACTTAATGCTTCAGCTCTTTGCGCACCGCGCGCGTTCCTTCGACCATTGCTGTCAATTTCGCAAAAGCAACTTCACGCGGCAGATGGAGTAATCCGCAATCTGGCAAGACAAACAGCCTCTGCGCTGGAATCACTTCGAGCGCCTTGCGAATGCGTTCGGCAACCTGGTCCGGCGTCTCCGCCGCCTGCGTTTTGACGTCGATGACCCCAATGCCCACTTCAAATCGGGGAGGAAGCTCGCGAAAGATTTCCAGGTCCTCGCTGCCGCGGCGCGCAAATTCCAGCGTCAGTTGCTGCGCCTGAGCATCCAGAATTCCAGGGAGCAAATAGCGATAGCTTCCCTCCCAGGAAGGCTTTCCGTACCGGTTGCCATAACAGATGTGCACGGCGATCTTTGCGTCTACGCCATCGACGAGCGCGTTCAGTGCCTTGACGGCCCAGGACAGATCGTCTGGGAATCCTGAGTAATTCGGCTCGTCAATCTGAATGACGTTCGCTCCGGCCTTGGCGATGGCTTTTAACTCCGGATTCATTATCCGCGCGAGGTCCATCGCGAACTCCTGCTCGCTGGGATAGAATTCATTGCGAATACGCTTTGCCAGGGAGTGCGGCCCCGTCACGCAGTATTTCGTTTCCCGATAGGTGCTGGCGCGAAGAAACTTGAAATCCTCAACAAGACCTAGCGGGCCCATCGGGAGCTTCCCAAGGACTTTGCTGTCGTAAAAATCGTAGTGAAACTTCTTTGAGGCGTGGTCGATTTGCACACCGGGAAGACGCTCGGCGAAGTAGTCGATCATGTTGTCGCGCCGCAACTCGCCATCGGAAATGATATCGACGCCCGCCAGCTCCTGGTCCTTGATCGCCGCTTTGACGGCCGTGTCATGAATCTCGTCGAGGTCGCGGCGGCTGATGCGCCGAGCGTAATACTCGGTCTTCAACCGCTCGAGCCAGCCCGGCATCGAGTAGCTGCCAACCACGGTTGTCGGAAGAATGGGAAGCGCCATCAGCTTTACTCCCGTTGCGTCGTGTAAAGAATGGATGTTCGCGAGCCCTCGCGGTAATGGAACGGCGCGAAATGCACGTCGTATCCTGCGCGCTCACCCACCTCGCGTAACAGCGCGCCATTGACCCAGTTCACGATCGAGCCGTCCAGCTTCCCGGGGCCGTGAAAGCCGAGCCGGTACTCGTTGAAATGCGTGACGAAAATATCCTGCACTTGCAGGAAACCGCGCGGGTGCAGTAGAGGTACCGTGTTCTGAAAACTCTCGAGCGCCCCCGAACTCAAGTGAAACCGCACGTCGCTGGGAGCTTCCTCGAGAGCCTCTTCCAGTTGCTCCTGGTGCAACCCGCCCGGCAGCGCAACGTCGGGCAAGTCCTCGAGAGGTATCAGGCGTTCATCAAGCCGCATCGCCTTCCAGATCTCCTGCCAGAACGCTACGCCGCGCCGGCGGTCGCTCAGATACTCGGGACCTCCCTCAAGCAAGCGTTCCACAGTTCTCGAAATGTCCGCAGCGGGAATTTGGAACTCCTCGGTGATGCGCCGCGCCTCGCTCGCGGTAACATACGCCCGGACCTGCACCGCATAGAGCCGGCCGTCGCGCCTCGCGTATTCTTCGTCCGGAAGGTTGTCATACACATTGGTCAGATGAATGTGAAGAATCTTGTGCCGCAGAAACGCGAGATTCTTCATGGGATTCAGCGCGTCCAAAACCACGAAGCTGCAAAGGCCCAGATGATTCTTGACCGCCGGACGCGACCGCTCTAGTGTCGCCAGCGAATAATCGCCCAGGAGAAATCGCAAGCGCGGATAGTATTTTGTCTGGCGCTCTTCATCGAGCGCGCGAAACCGGTCCAACCACAAACCGCAGCGCTTCCCCATCCCAACGCCGATTTCCAGCACAAAAATCTCGTCCGGCAATTGCTTGCGGTTTTCCAAGTCTCGAAGCAGCGTCCAAAAATCCGCCACGCAATCAGCCACCGCGGCGGGGTGATTGGCGTCCGATTTGCCTCCGGGCAAGGCCTGCTCGTATCCCCGGCCCGTGAACGCTTCCCAATCCGTCAGCCGATGCCAGTAGAGACGGTTGAAGCCCCACGCAACGCTCTCGCGAAACGACCGAAAGTCTTCCAGCAACACGCAGTCACATCCCGGCGCATCCGGATCGCCGCCCGCCATCGTGCGCAGCATTTCCGCGCGCAGCGCTCCCGGCGTCACCTGCCGCAGATCGATGTGCACTTCTAGTGGACCGGGTTGTCCACGGCGATCGCCGCTGAGCTTCGTCGCCATGACGCATTCGCGAAAATTTTGCCGGTACTGGATCCAATCCAAATGCACGCGCAGGCGTGCAAATTGCTCCTGTTCGAGTTGGCCTTCTTCCAGCAAACCGTAAAGTGTGTCAACCACTTCCTGCGTGGAGCCAGCGGCGGATTTTCGTTGCAGATGGTTCAGTTGCAGGATCATGTGTCACAAGCCGCGCGCATGCCTCCACTTGCTCGCCGCGTGAACGCCTCCGCTAAACCGCCGCCACTTGCTTGGCAAGGACTGCCTTCACTGCCGCCACAATTTTCTCCTCATTCGGCAGCACGTAACTCTCGAGCGGCTCACTGAACGGAATCGAAGTGTCGAGCGCTGTCACCATCTTCACCGGCGCTTTCAACGCATCGCCGCCGTGCTCGGCCATCTCCGCAGCGATGATCGCCGCCGCCGAAGCGTGCCGCGTCGCCTGATCCACCAGCACCAAGCGCCCGGTTTTCTTCACGGATTTGAGAATTGTCTCGACGTCCAGGGGCACCAGTGTGCGAGGATCCACCACTTCTGCGTTGATCCCTTCCCTTGCCAACGTCTCCGCTGCTTCGAGCGACTTCTTCACCATCCAGCCCGTCGCAACAATCGTTACATCGGAGCCGATTCGTTTTACGTCTGCCCGGCCAAACGGCACGATGTGCTCACCCTCCGGCACCGGCCCCTTTTCCAGCGTCAGCATGTAGTGGTGCAAATAAACTACGGGATTGTCGTCGCGAATCGCCGCCGCCATCAGTCCTTTCGCATCGGCAGCAGTCGAAGGCAGCACAACTTTCAATCCGGGAACCCCCATCATCGTGTGATACACGCAATTCGAATGCTGCCCTGCCCACCCTGCGGCAAAGCCGTAGCCCGCCTTGAAGACCAGCGGCACTTTCACTTGCCCGCCCGACATATAGCGCAACCGCGGCG
Organism: uncultured Acidobacteriaceae bacterium; assembly: GCA_964524045.1. Taxonomy (GTDB): domain Bacteria; phylum Acidobacteriota; class Terriglobia; order Acidiferrales; family UBA7541; genus Acidiferrum. The sequence goes on along the minus strand of CAZGBQ010000062.1, from coordinate 5,066 downwards.
CTTCGTTGATCAGCTCATCGAACGCCACCAACATGAATTCGCTCATCCACAATTCGACGATGGGCCGCAATCCGGTAATCGC
>CAZGBQ010000062.1:2237-4884 GCA_964524045.1 uncultured Acidobacteriaceae bacterium | reverse complement strand
GGAATGCTGAAGGCCGCCGCTTTTTTCGAAAGCGGGTCGCCAGCGATGTAATTGGCGTCTTCCAAACTGACATGCGTGTAGGCCTGGTAGTGGTTGTTCTCCAAAATGTAGACGATGGGAAGCTTCCACACTGCAGCCAAGTTCAGCGATTCAAAGAACGCGCCCTGTTTTGTCGAACCGTCGCCAAAGAAGCAGTAGATAATTTGCCCGGTGTTTTTCACTTGCGCGGTCAGCGCGGCACCTGTCGCATGAGTTATGGCCTGGCCGATAATTCCCGAAGTGCCTGGGAAATGATGCTCCGGGTCGGCCAGATGCATCGAGCCGCCAAAGCCGCCGCAAAGCCCGTCTCTACGGCCATAAATTTCCGCCATCATCTTCCGCGGCGAAGTGCCTAGCACGATCGGATACCCGTGACAACGATAGCTGGGCATCGCCAAATCGTTCTTTTCTCGAGTTGCCAGCGCACCCACGATCGTTGCTTCCGCGCCGTCTCCCAAGTGCGTGTGCCCGCGGATCACGCCAGGATGCTCGACGAACGTGCGCTTGACCCGGCTTTCAAACTCGCGTATGCGCACCATCTGTGTGTACATCCAAATCAGACGGTCCTTCGTCAGCGCTTTTCTCTTTCCCACGGCTAATTCTCCTTGCCTCAAAATTCAGGCAGAGTCTCTCCTCGCTCACCGATACATCCCAGCGGATCGCCGACGGGAACCTCGGCATCCGCGGTCGCGACAATTTTCAACAGCACTCCGCCCGCTGGCGCATCCAATTCGTAATTTACCTTATCCGTTTCCAACTCTACGATAGGCTCGCCCTGCTTGACCTTACTCCCCTCTTTCTTGAACCAGCGAACGACGCGCGCTTTCGTCGTTGGAATGCCGCCGGATTTCGGTACGCGCAAGATCGTAACGATGTGGTCTCTCCTAGCCCGCCAACTCCAGAATGGTGACCGCGCACGCGGCAAGATCATTGCCGACCAATCCGCCGCCATTCTCGGCCAACCCAAGACGTAAGTTGCGAACTTGCATGCCGCCTGCCTCTCCGCGCAGCTGAACGCAGAGTTCGTTCAGCATCATCAAGCCGGTCGCCCCAATCGGATGCCCTCGCGAAACCAGTCCACCCGAAGGATTGACGGCCACACTCCCGCCGCGGCAGGTTTCGCCGGAAGCAGTGAACGGTCCTCCTTGTCCACGCGGGCAGAGTCCCAGATCCTCCACCAAATGAATTTCCGCGAACGACGTTGCGTCGTGCAGTTCGACGACATCAATGTCCTTCGCTTGCACCTTGGCCATCTGGTACGCGCGCTTTGCGGCAAGCACCGGTGCGCGCTCGTCCTCCCAGGAAGCATGGAAACGGCCACCGGCCACGGCGTGTCCGCGCACGCGCACCGCACGCGTGCGGATTTTTTCCGGCATGCTACGCAACGCCGCGGCGGAACAAACGACCGCGGCCGCGGCCGCGTCGCCAATCGGCGAGCACATCGCGCGCGTGAGCGGCGCGCAAACCATCCGGTCGGCGAGCACGGCGTCGGCATCCATCGCGAAACGATACTGCGCCCTGGGATTGTCCACCGAGTTGGTGTGATTTTTCGCGGCGGCACAGGCAATCTGCCGCGCTGTCGTGCCGTATCGCGCCGCGTGTGTTTTTGCCCACAGCGCGTAGATGTCCATTGCAATCGAACGTTCTGGATTTTGCTTGAACTCTCCGCCGCAGGCAGCGGCCATTTTCTGATACAGAGAGATCCAATCCTGGGGATCCAGAAAGTCCGTTCCTTTCTCCATGCGCACAAAAAACTCCGCCCTGCGTTCAGGCGCGTACATTTTTTCCACGCCGATGGCCAGAGAAAACTCGTGCTGGCCAGATAGAATGTCCTTCCACGCGCCGTTGAAGGCCAGGCTGCCGCTGGCGCACGCCGCTTCGACGTTCGTCGTGGCTACCCCATGCGGCAGCAGACCTTCTTCCACCAGCGGCAAAAGGCAAACCTGCCCCTTCACATTTGGCTGGCCCCAGAAATCCAGCATCATGTTGCTGAACCACGCGTGACCGATGGCGGCGCCCTCGATGCCCGCATCTTTCAGCGCGCCTAGATAGGCTTCGCGCACAAGGTCTTTCGGCGAACGATCAGGAAACCGGCCCGCCACCGTGCTATAAATTCCGAGGATGTAGACGCCTTCCATGTCCGTCTCTGACGCTTCCCACGCGTTTAGGTCGCTTTCTTAATGCACCGCGCGGTCCGCTGCCGCCCAAAACCCCTTTCGAATGGCCTTCTTGTCTGTCTTCGCCGCAGGAGTCCTTGGAATCTCGCGCCAAAACTCCACAGACTTCGGCGATTTTACGCTGCCGAGCCGCGCTTTGCAGTGCGCGATGATGGCGCTTTCCTCCAGCGCGTCCCCGTCCCGGAGAACTACGATCGCCTTTACCGTCTCGCCCCATTTTTCATCGGGCACGCCGATCACCGCGCATTCGCGCACTTGCTCCAGCTCCATCACGCACCCTTCGACTTCCGCGCAATACACGTTGAAGCCACCGGTAATGATCATGTCCTTCTTGCGGTCGACGATGTAGAAAAATCCATCCTCGTCCCGATAGCCTACGTCGCCGGTATGATGCCATCCAAACTTGCGGATTTCAGCCGTGGCTTCCGGCA
>CAZGBQ010000062.1:0-2137 GCA_964524045.1 uncultured Acidobacteriaceae bacterium | reverse complement strand
GGGTGCGAGAGCATCCCGTAAAGCGCGGTTGGAGGCAGGAAAATGTGCGTCACTCGATAGCGCTGGATATTCTGCAACACTTCCAGGGCGTCGAAGGCCGGCATGACCACGTTCGTCGCTCCCAGCGGAAACATGGCAAAAGCCACAACGCCGGCAGCGTGCGAAAGCGGCGCGGTGCTGAGGCAAACCGGCGCGACGTCTTCGCAACGCAGACAAAGGTTGGCGGTTTCAACCATCGTTCCCCAGGAGAGGCTTGTGACCATGACACCCTTTGCTGGGCCAGTGGTTCCTCCCGTGGGCACGAGGCCCGCGAGGCGATTGAGATTCCCGTGGGGATCGCCCCAGTCCGGTTCTCCCGCATCGGAGTCCCCGCCCATGAAAGTTTCGAGAGAAGGGTCGCCATCCATCGCGGCATCCAAACAGACGAAGTGTTGCAACGAAGGAACCTGCGCTTTGATCTGGCGCACCTGCTCGCGAAAGCTGCTGTGATAAAAGAGCCAGGAAGTCGTCGAGTAGTTCAGAAACTGAACGTTCGCGTCCAATGCATTCCGGAAATTGACGGGGACCCACACTGCGCCGGAGCGCATGATCCCCGCCATGCATAAGAGGACGCGCGCGTCGTTACTTGAGAAAATCGCCGCCCGTTCTTCGCCGCGCAGTCCGCCTGCCCACATGGCCCGGGCGATCTTGTGGCTGGCCCCCTGTGCTTCGCGATAGGAATACTGCGTGGCGCGATCGATGATCGCAATGCGATCGGGGAAAGCTTCCGCACCCTTGTCGAAATAGTCGATGGCCCGCATTTCAGTAAGCGCTCTACGAGCTCATTTTAGCGCGCGACAATCCAAAACTCTCCAGAGCATCCAGAAGTTCGCGATGCCCGAAAGCTTCGCAGGGGGAAGCAAATCCCACCTTGCGAGGCGCAGCGTGTGCAAGGTGATGCGCGGCAAACGCCTGCACCAGTCCCGTTTGGCGGTAAGCGCAGGTTCCAAACATTGTGCACTGTACAGAGTTCATGGTCCCGCGTCCCAAAACCACGTCGATGGTGCGGTGCACCCTCGTATTTTCGCGCGGTGGCGTTCCTGCCTGCACGGAATTTGCCATTTCCGAGAGCCGCCGCTCCTGTTCCTGCTTCGGCAAAGGCCGAATGTTCTCTTCAAAATGCTTTTCCGTAGCGGCAACCGTTTCCATGATCTGCCGTTCCAGCAATCCGCCCAGCGTCTTCACATTAGCAATCTGCGGATGATTCTTGAACCACACCGGATGCGGAAAACCGCCCCACGGTAACGCGAGCTGCGTCTGAATACAACCTGGCGCAACCACTTCATAGGCTCTTGCCCGTGGCCAAGGCTTGTACTGGTTTTGCTCCAGATAGAAAGCTTCCATCGGGATGCTCGCGAAAATGGTCTGCGTGGAACCAAACGTCGGCATTCCCTTGAACATGGAGAGAATCTCCAACGTGTCGATGCCGCCCGCTTCCAGGCACATGCGCGTTGCAATATCGCTCGCCGACGACATATAGGCCGTTGCTGGAGCGGCGACCAGGTCCTTCTCGGCAAACTTTGGGCCCCACTTCTCCGCCACTTGCCGGACCCACACCTGCTCCCCACTGATATCCAGGTAATGACATCCCGCTTTTAGGCTTGCTTCGATAATCGGCGGCCCGTTGTAGATCATCGGTCCCGCCGTATTGCACACTACCTTCGCGCCCGTAAACAGTTTCGTCAAATCTTCAACTGTTCCTTGAACTTCCGCGATTTCGTAATCGGCTGTCTCGATCCCCGGCACCCGGCTCAAGACTTCCTGGATCTTTTTGTGATTCCGCCCCGCCGCGACGAATGGCACATTGTATTCCCGCAGAAATTCCGCAATGAGTCGCCCGGAAAAGCCGCTTGCCCCATAGAGGATTACCGGTCTCTTGTCCATCCGCCCTTGCTCCCTTCAGTCCGCATACCGCTTGTCACGAATCATTTCTCTCTGGCCAGCCAGCCGATTTTAGGCTAAAGTTTCTTTCTTGCTAGTAGGCACCTTTCGGGTACCTAGGCTCAGGAGAGACTCTAGTGGATGCCGTTAACTGTCCAGTCACACTAACAACGCACATCATTGGCGGCAAGTGGAAGCCGTCCATCCTGTTCTATCT
>CAZGBQ010000061.1:0-21290 GCA_964524045.1 uncultured Acidobacteriaceae bacterium | reverse complement strand
CACTCGCTGTCACTTTTCCACAGGCACTTTAGGCGAAAAGAAAGCGAACGTCAAGTGCAATTTCCGCTTGCTGCACCAGCGGCGGTGTAGCTTCCCCGCCAGTTCCAGAAATGCTATACAAGCTGCTCATGAGCAATTCCTCAAAGGCCCCTGCTTCCATCATCGCCGCAGCAGTTGTGGCCATCCTCTGCGCGGGTTTTTTTCTCTTGGGCTGCACGGTAACATTCTTTGCCTTTCTCTTGGTCAAATTACCGCCCACTTCACCACAGCCCCCGCCGTTTTTCAAAACCCTGGAACTAGCCATGATGGCTTTTGGCATTTGCCTTTCGGTCTTCGGAATCATCACCGGCGTCGCGCTGATTTATCATCGAAATTGGGCTCGCATCTCGATCCTTATCTGGGGCGGCGTTTTCACATTTTTCGCTGCAGTAGGCATTCCGTTCGCCTTCTTACTTCCCAAGTTCACTCCTCCCAACTCTCCACAGCTGCCGGAAGGTAGCGGGCAAATGGTTCAGTGGATTCTGGTTTTGATATACGGTCTGCCGCTCGCCATCGGCGTCTGGTGGCTGATCCTTTTCAACCGCAAATCCATTAAGGCCCAATTCGCCCCTACAGGCGCTTCCGCCGAAGCATCTCTTCCTCAAAAGCCCCGCTGCCCACTTCCCATCGTCGTCCTCGCGTGGTTCTATATCGCATCGGCCTTAAACGTTGCCTTCATTCCCTTTGTTCCAATGCGGATCCCGTTCTTCCTCTTTGGCCTGACTCTTCCCGGCAAGGCAAGTTTGATCTTTCTCATTCTCACCTTCCTGGCGTTTTTCGTGGCTGGTGTGGGGGTCTTGAGGCTGAAGCCCTGGAGTTACTCTCTGCTGATGGGCTTGCAGATGTTTTGGCTGGCGAACGGAATCGTGAGCATGTTCAGCCCGCGCTACGGCATGGCCCTAGTCTCCTACATGAAGGATTTCCAGGCCTGGATGCATCTTCCCGAAGCTGAATTCTCTCCGGAATATTTCGCAAAGCAGTTTCACTGGACGATGATTTTCGGGCTCGTGCTCTCCGGCGTAATAGTCGGCCTGTTGGTTTACTACCGGCCGCGCTTCCTCGAAGCAGCCTCCCAAGCCCTGAAACCTTCCTCACAAAACGTTACTCTCTGAGACGTCCATTCGGCACTCTCGCAGGTCTGCCCGCGAGCGACTGTGGTATTCTTTATCGGTCGGCTCTCGGCGGTTCGCCTGCGAAGCCATCCTTTCACCGCGCCGCCTCATCCTTGAATCGAGCCACACTCCCTGGGGGGAAGCTGGGGAGGCCGTTGAAAAGTGGAGGCTTAGGCCCAGAATGTCGACGCTTGCGGAAGTCCCACCAGTCAAGGCCAAACGCGAAGTCATCGACCGCGCGGTTATACGCTTCGCTGGCGATTCCGGCGACGGGATGCAGATAACCGGCAGCCAGTTCACCAATACGGTGGCACTATACGGCAACGACATCGCCACGTTCCCCGATTATCCAGCCGAAATTCGCGCCCCCGCGGGAACCATTCCCGGCGTCAGCGGCTTTCAATTGCATTTCTCTTCCAATGAGGTCTACACCCCTGGGGACGCTATCGATGCCCTGATCGCCATGAACCCCGCAGCGCTCAAGGTCAACGTCTCCGACCTGAAAGCCAATGGAATTCTGATCGTCAACAGCGACAGCTTTAAGGAATCGGACCTGCGCAAGGCGCAAATGACCAGCAGTCCGCTTGAGGACCATTCGCTCGACAAGTACCGCGTCTTTCCAGTGGAACTCCAGCGCCTAACGCGCGCGGCGCTCCAGCACCTAGGCCTTGACGCCAAAGCCATGGACCGCTGCAAGAACTTCTTCGCCCTCGGAATGTGTTACTGGCTCTACAACCGTTCTACGGATCCAACGAACCGCTGGATTGAGGAAAAGTTCAGCAAGAAGCCGCTGCTGATGGAAGCCAACAAGCTGGCATTAAAAGCCGGTTATTCCTATTGCGAAGCCACCGAGGCATTTCAAATCAGTTATGAGATTCCGCCTGCGCAACTGACGCCAGGCCTTTACCGGAACATCAGCGGGAATCAAGCTCTTGCCATGGGTTTCGTCGCCGCCGCGAAAAAGTCCGGGCTGACACTTTTCCTTGGCAGCTATCCCATTACGCCAGCCTCGGACATCCTTCACGAACTCTCTCAGTACAAGCAGTTCGGCGTCACGACGTTCCAGGCCGAAGATGAGATCGCAGCCATCACTTCTTCGATCGGAGCTTCTTACACGGGTGCACTCGCTATCACCACGACTTCCGGCCCCGGTATGGCCCTGAAAACCGAGGCCCTGGGCCTTGCCGTCGCGACGGAACTCCCGCTGGTCATTTGCGATATCCAGCGCGGCGGTCCCTCCACCGGCCTGCCTACAAAAACCGAGCAGGCCGACCTTCTTCAGGCACTCTTTGGGCGTAATTCTGAGGCGCCCATTCCCGTTCTCGCCGCAGCCACTCCTGGGGACTGCTTCTGGATCGCGCTCGAAGCTTCGCGCATCGCGCTCAAATACATGGTGCCGGTGATCGTGCTTTCGGACGGCTACCTCGCCAATGGCGCCGAACCCTGGCGTATTCCCAAGGTAGAAGATATCCCGCCCATCCCCGTAAAGTTCGCAACCGATCCGAACGGCTTCCTGCCCTACAAGCGCGATCCGCAGACGCTTGCTCGCCCCTGGGCGCTCCCCGGTACTCCCGGACTCGAGCACCGCATTGGTGGTCTCGAAAAACAGGATGGCACCGGCAACGTGAACTACGAGCCGCTGAACCATGAAAACATGGTGCGCATCCGCGCCGCAAAAGTCGCCGCGGTTGCTCAGGATATTCCTAACGTTTTGCCTGAAGGCGATCCCGAAGGCGACCTCCTCGTCGTTTCCTGGGGTTCGACGGCCGGCTCCATAACGGCAGCCGTCAAGACCGCACGCGCCAAGGGGCACCGAATCGGCCATCTGCATTTGCGCTATCTGAATCCGTTGCCGTCCAATGTTGGCGAAGTCCTCAAGCGCTATCGAAAGGTGCTTGTGCCAGAACTCAACATGGGCCAGCTCCTTTGGGTTCTCCGTGCGAGGTTTCTGGTGGACGCTGTTGGCTTGAACAAGATACAGGGCCGTCCATTCAAACAAGCGGAGCTCGAACAAAAGTTCGATGAAATGCTTGGATTTCAGGGGAACCATCGATGAGCAGCGCAACTCTTCCGCCGGCACTGACAAAGAAGGATTTCCAGACCGACCAGGAAGTGCGCTGGTGCCCCGGCTGCGGCGATTACGCCATTCTTTCTGCTGTTCAGTCCGTGTTTCCTGAACTCGGCATTCGCCGCGAGAACTTCGTCGTGGTATCGGGAATTGGCTGCTCCAGCCGTTTCCCCTATTACATGAACACCTACGGATTCCATTCCATTCACGGGCGCGCCCCCGCCGTCGCCACCGGAATCAAGATCGCGAATCCGGAGTTGGAAGTCTGGATGGCCACCGGCGACGGTGATGCGTTGGCCATCGGCGGTAACCATACGATTCACATGTTGCGCCGCAACGTGGGCATTAAAGTTCTTCTGTTCAACAACCGCATTTACGGCTTGACTAAGGGACAGTACTCGCCGACTTCTGAGTTTCACAAAATGACCAAGTCGACCCCGTACGGCTCTCCAGACCGCCCGTTCAATCCCGTTTCGCTGGCAATTGGCTCGGAGTCCACGTTCGTTGCGCGTTCCGTGGACGTTTTCCAGGCGCACTTGAAAGACACGCTGAAGCACGCTGCCGCACATAAGGGTTCGGCGTTTATCGAGATTCTTCAGAACTGCAACATTTTCAACGACGGCGCATGGTTCTCGCTCACCGAAAAAGATGCCCGCAGTGAACATGTCATTCAGTTGGAACATGGTCGGCCGCTGGTCTTCGGCAAGAATCGCGACAAGGGCATCCGCCGGAAACCCGACGGCGACATCGAAGTCGTTCAGCTAGGCGACAGGATCACCGAGAGCGACCTCGTGATTCACGATGCGCATCATCCACGTCCGTCCTATGCCTTCTTGCTCTCGCACATGGAGCATCGCCCGGGCTTCCCGACCCCGATCGGTGTATTCCGCGCGTGGGACGACTTGCCGCGCTATGAAGACGTGATGCGGGACCAAGTTCAGGAAGTCATTGCTAAGCGCGGGCCCGGTGACCTGAACAAACTCCTTCGCGCTGGCGACACCTGGGAAGTGAAATAGTCACAATGCTCGCGCCGTCCGGTGCAATTACTCGCGGCGCGGGTGAACTACATCTCTTTAGGTCTGAATAACCTTCTTATCCGAATGCAGCTGTGACTCTGCGAAATCCTGCATGTAATTGTGGCTTGAACCACAGGACGATTCCTCCGAGAGCGACCAGCGACAAGGGAACAAACCCCCAGCGCAGTGCCCATGGCTCCGTTTGGCCGAAGATTTGCATGACCGTAAACGTGAGCAAAAAGGTTTCGATGGTGAAAACCGCCACCATACAGGTTAGAAGGTCCGTGAGCCAAAACAGCGCAGCCAGCAGCAGCATTTGAAAAACTATCGAAAGAAAGGACGGCACGGCAGGCGTCATGTCCAGACCATCCAATCCATTTGCCGTGAAGAACGCGAATGCTCCAGAGGCACCCACGGCGAGCCAAGCTTTTTTCGTGAACCGATAGACCACGGCGAATGGCGCCATGACACTTATCCACGTGTCAAGGATAGGGGCGGCAAGACACCGTACAAAGGCGTTCACCATCCCAACCGTCGCCGAGCCCGTCAGCATATCGGCTACCGGCATGCCAAAGGCCGTGATGCCCTGCTTGCCCAACAAATTCAGACATGCGGCGTAGAGGCCCAGCAAAGCGGCGCCGGCCAAGATCCCGCGAAGGCAGGCCAATCCGATACGCCGTGACCTGTATTCGCCCCGAGCGAGTGCATCGAAACTGGACAGGCGCTCGGGGGTCACGTCCTTGGCCAAGTGATAAGGGGCACTCAAGAGGAAGTAAGACACAGTACCAAACATCAGGCACACAAACAGAGCCCCCGGCCAGCCAAGCTTATTGATGTAGTTGGGTCCGGTAACCCCGTTCAGGGCGGGACCGTCTGGACGGTGTGCCACTGCCATGGCAGCGATCACCGCGACACCGATTATCGTCGCGGCCACAATCACGGCGGGCGAGCGGCGGAGGAAGAGGCGTTTGGCAAACGTCAGCACCGCAAGTCCCAAAAACACGATTCCAGTGCCAGCATCACTAAAGAATTCATACAGGCGAGGGTGTTCGACCTCCTCTACGAGAGAAAGCTCGTCGCCGGCCCGGATGCGCTGGGCGGCAGCAAGACGATCTCCCACGAGCCAGATTCGCGCGCCTTCTTCTCGCCCGGCGGAGTCTCGCCAGACCCATTCCACAGGAATTGCACCATTCTCGGGCGAGGAAAGCTTCTCGTTCGGCACGCGAGCCCAAGTTGCAGTTTCCGAATCATAATGAAGGTGCTGCGCGCTGCTTGGATCCACCGCGAGGTCAAAGAGCTCTTCGGCAAATTTTGCGGCTCGGAGTTTTATTGTGTCTAGGCTGGTGGGTAGAGGATCTGACTTGCTCGTTTCATGCACGAAGCGCAAAAACGTGAGGGCTCCATGAGTGTCGAAGTCGAATCTGGACGAACCCTGCGAGAAGGCGTCCTCCGGTCTTCCTGAATGGCTGAGAGAGACGCTCCACGAGTGAGCGTGCAAACGCGCTAATTCGAGCGCCTGACTCGTCCCCCTCTGCACCGCAAGTTTTGGAAGCCCAAGCAGCTGCAGCCCAGTATCGAAGCGCGCAACATAAGCTCCATGCCGCAGTTCTGGGGCATAAGCTCTAACGAGGGATTCAGCCCGCGCTATCGCTCCAGAACGCGAAAGCTCGAGTCTGTAGATTCCATATGGCAGCACTCTGCTGCTTAAGACAAAGAATAGGATCGCGCCAGCGATTCCCCCTCCCAGAAGGAGCCAGTCAGACCTCCGCCAGTGGGTCGCCTGGGCCGGCTGCAGAAGCTCTTCCGTTTGCGCGGGTCCCAACACCGTCGGGGTAGCAGCCTCGGACGAAAGGCTCCGGGCGAACTCCTCGGCCGTTTGAAATCTCTCCTCAGGAGTCTTTCGCAGCGCTCGGAGTATGGTGCTTTCGATTTGCGGCGGGGTGCCGGGTTCAAAGTGGCCCGGAGCGCTCGGGCCTTGCCTCGCTTGTTTCAGTGAAGCTCCCGGCGGAGCTTTATCGGAGAATGCTGGGTGCCCGGCGATCATCTCGTAAAGAATTAGGCCCACGGCGTAGGTATCGGTGCGCGTATCGACTGGGCCCCCTTCCGTCTGCTCCGGAGCCATATAAGCCGGCGTGCCAAAAACTTGGGCGTCCTTTTCGTCGCGCGTCCTGGGCGATGAAGCAATCCCGAAATCCATCAGCTTGATCTGTCCGCTGCGATCGAGCATCACGTTTTCAGGTTTCAAGTCGCGGTGAATCACCTCCTGGGCATGCGCTTCCTGCAAGCCCGCACAAATCTGGCGCGTAACGGTCACACACGTTCGCGCGTTCAAAGCTCCGAATCGGTTCAAGATTTGCCGCAGGCTGTCTCCGTCGACAAATTCCATCGAGATATAGGCACAATCTTCCGTCCGCACGAAATCGTGGACCCGGCAAACGTTCTTGTGGGTGATCCTGCGGGCCAGCCGCAGCTCCTCCTTAAACCTTTCCATCCAAGCGGGATCATTCGCGAGCTCCGCGCGCAGGACCTTCACTGCGACCACCTCACCCGTTTCGCGGTCCCTCGCTTTGTAGACCACGCCCATCCCACCCCTGCCCAGTTCGCGGAGTACTTCGTACCGCCCGTTCACTCCGTCTGGCACCGGCGTGCGAATAGCGTCAGCCGGAATCGGCCAGTTCAAGACATTGTTTCTTGCTGCTTGCTCCTCGCGTTCGATGCGCGCACGGCGGCCCTTCCACCACTCGTCCAACTCCACCTTCACTGCGTAAACGGTGCCCTGCTTCTCGTGCTGATGTCGGTGTACCGGCATGCCTTCCTGTCGCTCCCAGCGCTGTACGGTGCGTTTATCCCGATTGAAGTACGCCGCTATTTCCTTCCAGGAATCGAGGCGGTCCCCCGGTGAAGGACCCAAGGGCGAGGCGGGTGAGGCTGATGGAGACCCGGTCATGAAATCAGGCTCTACAGTAGTTCGTTACGCCAGATACTATAGGGAACCCACAAGTCTTTCAATTTCAATCTGTCGGACGGCTCACCCCCAGCGGCAAAGCGCGACATCCACACAGTTTGCCCAAATGGCGCTCCTTGCCGCTTGAACGTCGTTCCACGCCAATCATAGCCTGCGCTCACCGGCTGAAGTTTCCCGGAATTTCTGTGAAGAGGAATGTCATGAAAAAGATCATCCTTTTGGTTGTGTCTAGTCTGTTCCCCGCTCTGACGGTCTGCGCCCAAGAGGCCCCCCGCGCGGATTTGTCCGTGGGCTATTCGTACTTCCGCGAGGGCTTTCACAATGGTGCAAACACCCACGGCGGCACCATCTCTGGCGCAGGCTATCTGAACAACTGGTTCGGTGTTGTTGGAGACTTTGGTGTCTACCACCTGTCGCAATCCGGTGTCCGCGCCAACACCTATACCTTCCTGGCTGGTCCGCGCCTGTCCGCGAATCGTGGGAAGACTGTCTCTCCATTCGTCCAGGCGCTTGTAGGCGGAGATCGAATCACCCTCGGCGGTGGGAGCGCACACGGATTTTCCTGGAGCACCGGTGGCGGCGTGGATATCACCGTGTCCCGCCACATCGCACTTCGTCCCCAGTTCGACTACATCGGGCTGCGGTTTGCAAACAGCACGGTGCACACAGCGCGTGCTTCGTTCAGCATAGTGTTCCGCTTTGGGAATGGCTAGCAAAAGACGGTCGTCCGGGGTCATCTGATCCGCGATTTCTTGGTCGATGGCCCTCGGCATTTTTTGGATACGGCTACTTAACTTCGTTGGACACTTCACGGGCCGTTTAGCCGACAGGTATTCACTTGTTGTACTTAGATTTTAGCTTAATGAAAGGGATGATCGATATGCATCGACACAAGCATCTCCAAGTATCTAACTCAAATCAGCGATGCTTAAACTTGCCCGTGGACGTCTTGTCCGGGGAGCAAAGACGGGCCAAGAGACTTGCGGCGATCGGCAGAAAGCCCAAGAGAAAACTCCCGCTTCTTTCCTTCCTATTCTTGTCTCTCTTTTTCCAATTGTGTCTCCCCACATTCGCGCATTCACAGGAAAAGAATTACTTTGATTTATTTATTGGCGCGTCTTACGGCAAGTTGGCCTTGGGTTCGGAAACTGCCCTATTTGCCCCCAGAAGCCGCAACTTTTATGGGCTTGAATTCAATGCCAAACTGAACCTGCGCAAGAACGTGGGGATCATTCTCCTTGATGCAAGCATGCTGTATGGCCGTACCAAGATCCCCTCTCCTCTCGGATTGCAGTTTGACGCCAATACCAGTCTGCAAAGCTATCAGTTTCTGTTCGGTCCCGAAGTTGCCTATAGCAACCGCAAGGTCCAGATCTTCGGTCATGGCCTATTAGGCGCGAACCACACTGCTGTCGTCTGGGATATTGGCAGCAATACTAACCCAACTCTGATAGGCCGGACTCATTTTGCCCTGGGTGCCGGCGCCGGTCTTGATGTCAACTTCAACGAACACCTAGCCTATCGTGTTTTCCAAGCCGACTACATTCCCACGCTCGTGAATGGCAGGTGGGAAAAGAATTATCGCGTCAGTACCGGCATCGTTGTCCGTTTTTGAGCCGCCGTTTGTTGCCGCACCAATTTTCGCCATTGTCATTCCCTTTCATGCTTTAATGCATGAAACCGCCCGCGTTTTGTGGCATCTAATTAACTCTTGGCGGAGACCTCCCACTGTGGATGAAACCTCTAACCTCGGATCGTTTGCCTTAGTGGGTGACGCTGATCCCGTTCCCCAGAGCCTGTTTGTCGCTTATCCGGAACAGGCCAAGACCCTCACGCTCCTTTACGATGTAAGCCGTGAGCTTGCCTCCATTCTCGATCGCCAGGAACTGCTGCGCCGCGTGGCCGAACGCGTCAAGAAAATTGTCGACTACGATGTGTTCAGCGTCATGCTCTGGAACGAGCAGTCCCAGCTTCTCGAATCTGTCTTCGCCATGCGGTGTAAGGACTCCATTCCTGCACGTCTGCGGCTTCCGCTCCATCAGGGACTGACGGGGGCGGCGGCCAGCGAGCGCCGCGTCTTGCGCGTTCACGATGTGAGCGAAGACCCTCGCTACATCCGTTGCGAAACAGGCGTCGAGGCGCGCTCGGAGATTGTCGCCCCTTTGCTGATGCAGGACCGTCTGATTGGCGTCCTCGACCTCGAGAGCACCAAGGCACACGCCTTCACGCTGGAGCACGAACGTATGCTGTCGACTCTCGGCTCCTATGTCGCCGTCGCTCTTGAAAACGCCCGGCTCTACGAGGAAGCCGTACAAAACGAACGGCGCCTGCGCGCGGACCTCGACACGGCCAAAGAAATCCAGCGGCAGCTGCTCCCCACCGGCGCGCGGGAAGTGCCCGGCCTGGACCTGGCCGCAGCGTATGTTCCGGCGCGGGAGCTGGGCGGAGATTTTTACGATTTTCTTCCCTACGGCGAGGGCCGGCTGGCCATCGCCCTGGGTGATGTTTCCGGAAAGGGCACCGCAGCGGCGCTCTATGGCTCGTTGGCCATCGGCATGATCCGTGAATTCGTGGTGGATCACACTCATGACCCTTCCTGCATGCTTGCACTCTTGAATCAGAGGCTCCATGGCACGCGTCTCGACGCTCGTTTCATAGCTATGCTCTTTGCTGTCTACGACGCTGCACATCGGCGGCTCACGCTTTCGAATTCCGGCGGGCCCTATCCCCTGCTTTACCGCGACGGCCGAATTGTTTCGGTTCCTTTGGAGGGCGTGCCGCTCGGTCTGCTTCCAGACACAGAGTACGATGAGTCCAGCCTTGATCTCCTGCCGGGAGATGTCGTGGTTTTCGCCTCGGACGGCATCTTGGAATCGGCAAACGCTGCCGAGGAGGAGTTCGGTTTGGCCCGTTTGTCCGCGGTGCTCAGCACCATTTCGCCGCAAGATTCGGCTCGCGTCATCGCAAATCGCATCCTCGCCGAGACCGACGACCACAGCGGCGTAGGGATCGCTCCGCACGATGATCGAACTTTGGTCGTCCTGCGCGTGACGGACGCGTGCTGCTCTGACTTTTCGAAACTTCCCGTCATTTATTGAATTTCAAGGTTCAGGCAAATCTCGGCAGTGGCGTCGTGACGACGTTATTGTTGGATGCCGCTAATGAGCTGAGTCCGCTCCGGTGGCCACGCTCGCCTGCAACGGTTCAGGATTCTTCAGCAGCGGCAGCCATTTCTCGCGCACATCCATAAATTCCGGCCAATTCTTTTTCGAAACCGGGTCGGATGGCGGCAAACCCAGTCTTTCGAAATTCTTGTATTGTCCCTTCTGCAGAATCCTGAAATCCAAATGCGGCCCAGTGGAAAGCCCCGTGCTCCCCACCAACCCGATCGTCTTGCCTATCTCAAGGTGTTCGCCCGCATGCACAAATATGCGCGACAAGTGCAGGTACATCGTCTCGTAACCATTCGCGTGCGCCACCTGCACCATGTTCCCTTCGCCGCCTTTACGTCCTGCAAAAACAACGCGCCCGCTCCCAATCGTCTGAACGGGGGTCCCCAATGGCGCTCCGTAGTCCGTCCCCATATGCGGGCGGTACGTCTTTAGGATCGGATGGAACCGAGCGCGGCTGAAATGCGAGGTTACCGGTGCGCCGAATTTCAGCGGCGAACGCAGAAACGCCTTCTGTAGCGACCTGCCGTCCGCCGAATAATACCCCGGCTGCCCTGCGGGATCGTGAAACAGCAGCGCCTGATATTTCTTCCCTGCGTTGCCGTATTCGGCGGCAAAAATCTTTCCGTAACCCGCGGTCTGCCCGTTCGAATACTTCTTTTTTTCGAGCACGATCCGGAAAGTGTCGCCTCTTCGCGGATCGGTGTAGAAATCGAGGTCGTAACCGAAAATCTGCGCCAGCCGCATGGCCAGTTCTGGTGATTCCCCTAGGTCTTCCACGGCATTGAAAAGCGAATCGTCGATCTTCCCGCTTACCGCCATGATTTCGGTTTTCGAGGGAATCTCGCTGATTTGAGCCGTGAACCCACTCTCCTGAGGCACTATCTTCAACATGCGATCCGCATCAATTTTATAGTTGATCTCCCGCAGCGCGCCTTCCACAGAACGCCCCACCGTGATGGTATTCCCAGCGCGAACCTGCCGCAGGTTGAACGCATGCTGGGCGGCTTGCGATGCGCCTGCGGCTTCCTCCGCGCTCAATCCGAACTTCTCGAGGGCCGCCACAAAGTTCTGACCTGCAGCCATGCGCTGGTCGCTATGCAGGATGACCTGTTCCCGCATGCGTGCGGCGTCCTGTTTCGCCAGCGTCGCTTGACGGTCGTACTCGCCCGCCGCTGCCAGCCGTTTCTGAAAGATAGTGCCGAGCGTCGCGGCCCCGGCAACAAATTCGCACAGAACCAAGATGATGAAAGTTCGACTCACGATTCCCCCCAACCCACTCGCTCCAATCTTCCGAATTTTTGCGAGACTGGCCGCTGCAGCCCGGTCTCAAGCGTGGCACGGCACACCCTCTTTTGGCTCAACTTGGGCTCCGCGTCAAACTCGCTTTAGGAAGCGTGCGTCCAATTCTTCAACAGTCGCCCCACACGGATCCATAAAACGAAAACGCTGCGAAACCTCTCGCAGCGTTTTAACTGACTGTCAATTCTAAAAGAAGATCTTCTAATTTCCGGTGGTAATTGCTACTGCGCGCGGCGCTTGCGCAAAATAGTTTTGTTCCCGCAGCTTGCGGTACATGATGCCCGCAACTTGCGCAGCCGTCGGCCCCTTCACGCGGCGCGTATTCCCGCGCAACAAAACCGCCAGCGCGATCCTCGGGTGCGCTTCGTCCGCGTAGGTGATGAACCAGCCGATCTTTGACGGTGTCGTGTGATCGTCGCAGGTGCCCGTTTTACCGATCGGCAACTCTTCGCCGCCGCGGTCGTAGCTGGACTTGCCCGTGCCATAAAGCACTGCCGCCAGCAAGCCTTCCCGAATTTCCGGCAGGATCGGGGCGATATTCAATTCGCGCTTCACGCGCGGCGTAAAATTTGCAACTTCTTCCTGACTGTGCGGATATTGCAGGTAGTACAGCGTTCCGCCATTGGCAAAAGCCGCAGAAAGCGCGGCAAGCTGCAGCGGCGTCACCTGAATTCCTTCGCCAAAGCTGGACATGCGCGCCACTCCGCCAAACGCCGGAGGCGCAGTCGGGAACGAGCCGGGATGCTCCTCGGGAAGGTTATAACCGGCGAGTTCCCCCAGGCCCAGCAGGCGGCCATACTTCGACACCGTTTCAAATCCAAGCCGCGCGCCCAGCTGCTCGAAAAACTCGTTGTTCGAATGCGCCATGGCATCCGTCAGGTTCATATACTTGCGCCGCCCCACGCGTAGCATCGTGTCGCGCGTGATTACATTTTCTTCGAGTGCGGCAAGTGCGATGGTCGGCTTAATCGTCGAGCACGGAATATACCCTTCGCCGAACGCAATCTTCTGATTCACCACGGTCAGGATGCGTCCCGTATTGGGATCCACGGCCACGACCGCGCCATTGTACTTACCCAGCGCGGCGACCGCGGCCGCCCGCACCACCGGGTCATCATAGGTGCCGTCGTCAGCGCTTGAGGAATCCGCAAAGGTAGGAACGCCACGGTATTTCGCGACGTATCGATGGGAGCGCGTTGCGGAAGCGGCGGCCTTCCCCGCCATCGTCGGTGATGGCAGCGCGCAAAGCGCCGTCAAGAACATTGCGATGCTGGTTTTCGCGAACTGCTTCACGTTCTCCACCCTGTCTACTGATGTCGCCCGCGCGCCTCGCGCGCGACACCGGATTTCCCCACACTGAATCACGCCGGGGCCGAATTTTTACCTCAGCCTAGTTTCGGCGTCAACAAACTTTCTCTATCACGGTTCGTTGCTGCTACGGGGGATGTAATTTGCATTCGATCGGCCAATCGCAAGCACCGTTGATTCGATGCTACTTAGGCCGCAGTGGTCCCCAAACCGTGTGCCCGAGAGAAACATTTTCTCTCAGGATGAGACACATTGTAGGCAGAAAACTCGCCTTCCCACAATAGCCCCAAAGCCCCAGTACGACTCTATGTGCTTTGTTTTCAACAACTGGCCGTCAGGGCAACGGCCTGAACTTCCGACCGGTCAGGATAGCGGTCCGCGCATGAAACCGCAGGCGTCCCATCTCATCCTGAAAGGGTCGGGTGCCGCTCAGATCCTTCCGGCTATCCTCTTCCAGAAGCCTCCGCACTTCCTCGGCATCCTCCGGCTGCGTCTTCGTGGTCGTCAGCCAGCGCTCTACTTCCGGGCATAATTCGTCAAACGTAAACACCGCGTCCGTCTCTAACCCGGCATCGCGAAACAGTTGCAAATGCTGGCTGATCGGCAACGCTCGCACATGCGATGGATCGCGCAGTTTCTCCCAGTGATTCTGATAAGCCCCACGTTCCGTGTGTTCGCTTCCGTAAATGTCTTCCACCAGCACCGTCCCGTTCAGCCGGCATACGCGCGACATTTCTCCCACTACTTTTGCGGGATTCGGCATGTGATGGAGCGCCAGCCGGCTCACCACCACGTTAAACTGTTCTCGTTCGAACGGGAGTTCTTGCACGTCGCCCCTACGAAACAACACATTCGCAACGCCCCGCTGCTTCGTACGCTCTTCCGCAATCGCGAGCATTGCTTCCGTCAGGTCCACTCCGATGACCTCCTTCGCCGAACGCGCAAAGGCCTCCGCGATGTATCCGGGGCCACAGGCGACATCCAGTACCCGCTCATTCCCCTTGAGACGCGCCGCCGTCACCAGCCGCTGGATTCGCGCTTCATCCGTCACCCACGGATTCTCCGCGAACTTCTTCGCCTGCACGGTGAACGACTCCCGCACCACCTCATTGTGATGTGTCATTTCTCGACTTTCCCAAAGCCCGGACACAATTGCAACCGAACCAGATCAAGCCCGAAAACAAGAGGGGCGCGTTCCTTCGCGCCCCTCTTGAAGCTTCTCTTCTTCCAAACTACAAACGGCAGACTGTTTACGTCTTCCTGCTATCGCGCCGGCCGCGCCGTGGCACCAGCGGCAGCCGCTTTCACTGCCGGCTTTTCGCCGTGCGCCGCAACGGCGTGCCCATTGGGCCCGGGGGCTGCGCTCGAATTGCCAGGCTGCGGAATCTCCAGTTTCTTGCGCAGCGCGGTTTCCAGCTTCTCGCGAATGTCCGTATTTTCCTTCAGGAAAACGCGCGCATTCTCGCGGCCTTGCCCCATGCGCTCCCCACCAAAGCTGAGCCACGTCCCGTTCTTCTCCAGCAGGCCCTTGTCCACGCCGAGGTCGATCAAATCCCCTTCGCGCGAAATGCCTTCGCCGTACAGAATGTCAAACTCCGCTTCGCGGAACGGCGCCGCCACCTTATTCTTCACGACTTTCCCGCGCGTCCGCGAACCCACCACTTTGTCGCCCTCCTTGATCGACTGGATGCGCCGGATATCCACGCGCATCGACGCATAAAACTTCAGCGCGCGCCCGCCCGTGGTCGTCTCCGGATTCCCGAACATCACGCCAATCTTTTCGCGAATCTGGTTGATGAAAATCAGGCAGGTGCGCGACTTCGACACAATCGCCGTCAGCTTCCGCAGCGCCTGCGACATCAGCCGCGCCTGCAAGCCCATTTGCGGCTCGCCCATTTCGCCTTCCAACTCCGCCTTCGGTACCAGCGCCGCCACCGAGTCAATCACGACCACATCCACGCCGCCCGAGCGAATCAGCGTCTCCGCGATCTCCAGCGCCTGCTCGCCGTTGTCCGGCTGCGACACCAGCAGATTGTCCACGTCCACGCCCAGCTTCCGCGCGTACACCGGATCAAGCGCGTGCTCTGCGTCGATGAACGCCGCTTGCCCACCCAGCTTCTGCGCCTCGGCGATTACGTGCAGCGTCAGCGTCGTTTTGCCGCCCGACTCCGGCCCGTAAATCTCAATCACGCGCCCGCGCGGGAAGCCGCCCACGCCCAGCGCCGCGTCCAGCGACAGGCATCCGCTCGGAATCACGCTGACCGGCACCAGCACGTCCCGGCTGCCCAGCCGCATGATCGAGCCTTTGCCGTACGACTTCTCGATCTGCGAGATCGCCGCTTCCAGCATCTTCTGTCTCTCATCTGCCATTTCACACCTCGGTGGAGGAAATTAGGAATTTGGGCTTGCGGGGCCGGGCCGTTCGAGGCAGCGCCATGAAACCACCGCCCGTCATTTCGAGCGAAGCGAGAAATCTCTCTTCTCTTCGCCTCAACGCGACCCTAGGGTTTTTACGAAGTAGGAATCTTACCACCCGGTAGCTCCCTTCGCATCCCTTTTCTCGGCCCCGCCTTGCCCAAGCAAGGTACCATGGGGGCGAAGAAAAAGCAAATACTTGTTGGCTATTGTTTTTTTCAAACCAGATTAGTTTTTAACGCTCGACCTAGCCTGCGCTTTTTCGATGATCCTGTCTACAAGGGCAGCGGGGAAGATCGTCGCTACCTGCGAAGGGGATTGCGATATCTGTTGTACTGACAGAACATGCGTAACGTCGAAGCGCTTTTTTTCAACTGCCGCGACGCGTACGGCGCCTTCATTCGTAGTCGTGCCTCCCTTGATGGTTTTAACCCAGGTAGTATTTGGGATAGGCTATGCCGGTCTGCGTCGGACCCTCACGCAAGAGCTCATATTCCGTCTTGCAGTCCCGACTATCTCCACAAAAATACTCATTAAGATCTCGCGCCAAGAATTCGTCGAATGACTTGCCCTCAGGAACATTCGCTTCGACGTGCGATTTGGCCACGTCGGTCAGCACGTCCGGGGAGCTGTGACAGCCTGAGAGGCACAAGACAACTACAACAAAGAGTCAGTATTTCATACTGTGCAAGTGTACCGCGTTGCTCGAGAGTTAAGAATAGTTGTAGAACCCTTTGCTGGATTTTCGACCGAGCCAGCCCGCGGCCACATATTTTTTAAGCAGCGGACACGCGCGATATTTCGGATCGCCTAGCCCCTCCAGCAACACGTGCATAATGTCCACGCACACGTCCAGCCCGATAAAGTCCGCCAGTTCCAGCGGCCCCATCGGATGATTCATCCCCGTCTTCATCACCGCGTCCACTGCCTCCGCAGTCGCCACGCCTTCCATCACGCAATACGCCGCTTCGTTGATCAGCGGCATCAGCACGCGGTTCGACACGAACCCCGGCGCGTCGTTCACCGCCACCGGTTTTTTCTCCAGCTTCTCCGCCAGCTTCATCGTAGTTTCAAACGTCGCGTCGCTCGTTTGCAGCGCGCGAATCACTTCCACCAGCACCATCACCGGCACAGGATTCATAAAGTGCATGCCCACGAAGCGGTCCGGCCGCTTCGTCAGCGCCGCCAGCGTGGTCATCGAAATCGACGACGTGTTGCTCGCGATGATCACTTCCGGCCGCAAAATTGCGTCCGCTTCCGTCAACACCGCGCGCTTGATCTCGATTTTTTCCGGCACGGCCTCCACCACAAAATCCGCCGCTTCAATCACCCGCATCTCCGTCACCGGCTGCAGGCGTTTCAAGGCACTTCCCTTCTCCGCCTCCGCCAGCCTCCCTTTCTTGATTTCGCGATCCAGATTCTTTCCGATGGTTTCGACGGCGCGATCAAGAAAACGCTGCTCCACGTCGCGCAGAATCACTTTGAACCCGGCTCGAGCAAACACGTGCGCGATGCCGTTCCCCATAGTCCCCGCCCCCAGCACAGCCACCGTCTTGATCAGTTCAATCGACATTTTGTCTCTCCGTTCGCTGGGCTGCCGTTGCAAGCAGTCTGGGACTAATGTCCCGCGGAAGACGCCTCCTCATTCTCGTCATCAAAATCGACGCTATCGGCTCTCTCCACGTTTCGGACTATTTCCGTAGCCTGCGTCATATCTTTCTGGAAAACATCTATATGGAATTCCATCGTTGGGCGGGGCTTCATGAATCGCCACAGCAGGATCGAGACCCACGGCCACACACTGGACTTTAGCAATTCTCTCGAATGAAACGGTATCTGGGCAGCTGCGAGGCTATCCAGGATCCGTCCCATCCGCTTTCGATTGTCACCTGTCCACAACCGTTCGACAGCAACTGCCGTAGCCTCTTCACTCGTCGCGACCAGCCCGATATGGCAGTCGCTGCACGTCGTGAATCCTTGCCGGAACTCTGCCTTACACAATGGACAAAACATTTCGCGCTGGAGCTTACTACATCACGATGCTTCGGCGGATGCTTTGTGCATGCGTTTCGGAGCGCCGTGTAATGCGAGCCAGGCCGCCAGCGTGGCGAACTTTTCATCCTGCGACCACGGCGAGCCGAAGGGCTTGCCGAGTTCGGTAACGCGTCGCAGGAGCACCTCGGGCTGTACGCGAAACGCTTGCCGCGTCTGAGCGAGGAGTTCTTTTTCCTTGATCCCGACGGTCTCGATGCCGCAGCGTTTCGCCGCGCGGGAAAGTGCTTCCCGAAAGAGTTCTCCATCGGCCGTGTGAATCAGCGCGTGCGAGGCAAGGATTTTCTCGAACTCCGGAAGAGTCCTTCCCGAAGCAAGCAACAAACCGCAGCGCGTTAACCTAATTCCCTGCTTCGGTAACCTCGATTGCAAGTTTTGAATCGCGGCATGCGCCAGCCGTTCCGCCTCTGCTTCCACACGCTTCACAAATTCGCGCGCTTCACCCACCGGCATTCTCTCCGCCGTGTGATACGGCTGGCGAAATCGGTAGCTAAACTGCTCTACGAGGTGCACCTTCTCGCGCCCTAGCACTCGCGGCGCGCCCTTCTCCAGGCAGACCGCCACCATCGCCGCCCACCCCGAATGCACGCGCAACCCCACCGCCGCGTTTTTCATCAAGGCCTCTTCCATCAGAGAACTACTCTGGCGGCTCGACTGCTAGGATTTCACGCACAATTCTGTTCGCGTCATCCTGGTCTTCAGAATGAACGAACACGGTCCCACTTTGCTGCTCTTTGTCCACAATACGATAAGCAATTTCGTGCTCCTGCAGGACCTCCGCGACGAACTCCAGTGTGCTGAGATTTCGTCCCGACCATGCTGGCACATCCAGTTCTTCCGGAAGCCAGCCTCTTTCTACCACTCGCGAAGACCGGTACGTTTGTGGAATCTCTCGCACCCAGCGCAATCCCGCACTGGGTTCGAATTCCCAACGCAGCAGGACGCGCGCCAGCACCTTCGAGGCTCGCTCAAAGTCTGAATCTAGCACCATCACGCGATGCGACGGCACATTTCGAGAAAAGCCGAGAATTCTGTCGTAGTAGTAGAAGTTGGCATTGTTGAACGGTATGTTTTCGGCACGAAGCGCCCCGGTTAGCATTTTGAAAAAGACAGGATGGCGAAGGTCAGACAGGAACCGCGGAGAATTCTCTAGTGAGGAAGCGTCCGCTTCTGGCAGCAGATTCACTCCGCAGTTTGTGCAGAGAGAAGTGCCCGCTGGGAATTCCGCCGAGCAAAGCGGGCACACTGCGACAGGCGTAACCGCCGTATCGCCCTCCTCGTCCTTGTCCGGCCCAGCAACTGGCCACTCCTTCCCATAGTCCTCTTTTGTGAATTCAAGAACCCTCATTGCTACTGGCATGCTCTTCTGATTGACCAGGATTTCAAATTCCGGCTGCGCAGAGGATTCCAATTCCTCGTTGGTAGAAGATCCGGGAACGGGGAGCGTTGTCGGTCTTCCCAAACAGGCTGTGTCCTTGCTTCGAAGGGCCGCGATCAGGGACAAGTAAAAATGAGGATCGGTTCCTCGCCACAATTGTGCGTCGTAGGTGCGGAGCTGGGCAGCCCTCTCCCAAGTGGCAGTTTCCCAAGCTCCGCCATCTCCTCGACTCGAAGGAAGAGTATCGACCAAATCCACGTCGCAGTCGGTGCAGTGAGTGAATCCGGGTCGATACTCCGCGTGGCATTGCGGGCAAAACATAGTGGCGCAGTGTACACCAATGATAGGAAACAACGGGAATCCCTCAATTTTGATGAGGTCAGCCACCTTGAATCTCCCATAAGCCATTAAAAGCCAAGTATTTAACGCGGGTGAGTTCCAATGCCTTCCCTTGCGTCTTTTTGCCGTCCGCGCCCGTATACCAGTTAGAATGAACGCCACAACCGCATGTTTGACCGCCCAGCAAACCGGAGCGCTCTTTGCCGCGAACCCGTTCGCGCACACGCTGACGTTTTCCACGCTCATGCAGGATGAAGCGAAAAGCATCGCGCGCGGCTTGCAGCGCCGCGACCCGGACCTGCTGGACCGTTTGATCGAACAATATCAGTACCGGCTGTTCCGCTACCTCACGTACGTCACCGGCGACAAGGCGCGCGCCGAAGACTTCTTCCAGGAAACATGGATCCGCGTGCTCGATCGCGGACATCAGTACGATGGAAAGTCGAAATTCGAAGCCTGGCTCTTCGCCATCGCGCGCCACCTGGTGATCGACTGGCAGCGCTCCAAGAAAGCGCAAAGCCTGGACACGCTGACCGACCCCGAGCAGGACCGGCCGATCCAGATCGCCGACGAGAGGGAGCCTTCGCCACTGCACCAGGTGCTGGCGCAGGAAAAAACGGAAACCGTTCACGCCTCGCTCGAAAAAATCCCCGCAATCTACCGCGAAGTGCTCGTGCTGCGTTTCCAGGAAGAATTGCAAATCGAAGAGATGGCTGGCGTTCTGAGCATCCCTATTTCTACGGTGAAGTCGCGCCTGTACCGCGGGCTTCACGCATTGCGCGGCGCGCTTCAGGAAGGTGCGGCATGAGCGAAAACCTGCATACGCGCGCCTTGCAACTGATCGCCAAAGCTCGAGTGGAAGGTCTTGCGAATACCGAACGCGACTGGCTCAGCGCACATTTGCAAGGGTGCGAGTTTTGCATCGAACACGCGCAGCAAACGGATCGCGCGCTGCGCATGCTTCGCACCATAGCGGTTTCGCTTCCGGCGGACCTCGCGTCACGCACGCAATTCCGCGTGCGGCTCCGCGCCATGGAATTACGCGAACGCGAACCCAAGCGCCGCATGCTCTGGCTGGCCTGCGCTGCTTCGTGGATTTTTGGCATCGCCAGCGCTCCTTACGTCTGGCGGCTGTTCGAATGGTTCGGCCGGCTCACCGGCGCGCCAAAGATCGTCTGGGAAATCGGTTTTGGCCTTTGGTGGACGATTCCCGCGCTGTTCGCGGTGATCGTACTGCTCCTGGAGAGCGCGCGGCGCTCGGAAGAGCCTGGCTGGATGAAGCGAAACCGTTGAGATCTTCGAGAGCCGAGCCAGCAGTTCAAAGAATTGAGTGGCACAAGAGAGAGGAAAATGTCGGATTACTCACAAAAAGTGGCAGGCTCTTTTAACGAAAGAATGCGGCTCATTCGGCTGCGCCGGAGGAAGGAGAATCTTCGCTTCTGGGACGAATTCGGGATCATTCCGCGCTGGCTGAAAGTCGTTGTGGGAACTCTGTACGTGATTGCCTTGGGCATCGCCATTCCCGTGAATTTGGCGCAGCGTTATAACCCATATGGGAACGACATGTTTCCCCCGGAGCTGCGGGACCATCCAGTGGCAGCTTCGTTTGCGCTGGCTGGCCTTGTGACGTTGGCTAGCATTTTCTTTGCGAGCTTCATCTTCCTGACGGCGTACGTCAATCGCGATGCCAGCCGCCGCGGCATGAACGCCGCGTTGTGGACCATCCTCATCCTGATTTTCCTGCCGACGTGGGGTCTCATCGGCCTTGTTATCTATTTTTTGATGCGCGAGCCGCTACCCTATCCTTGTCCACAATGTAGTGCATCGGTCAGCGCGCGCTTTAATTTCTGCCCGAACTGCAAGTGTAACCTGCAGCCGTCCTGCCCGCAGTGTAAACGCGAAGTCGCCGAACTGGACAAGTTCTGCCCGTATTGCGGGAATGATTTGGCGGCCGGCAGGGCTGAACTCATGCCTCAACCTTCAAGCCTGTAGCGCAGGGCTAGCTCTGCGCTATAGCAAGTTTGCAAAACACGACGTCACGATCGACCGAGGATAAGGCGGTCGACGCGCCGGCTGACGTCCCGGAGATAAGCTTCATCACCTGGTTCCAGCTCAACAGTGGCGCT
>CAZGBQ010000060.1:0-21661 GCA_964524045.1 uncultured Acidobacteriaceae bacterium | reverse complement strand
CGATCGTGCCGCGGCGCGTGCGGGAGGAAGTGGACAACTGCTGGCACTACTACGATGAGAAAGAGCGCTGCATTTTCTGCGACATCATCCGCCAGGAACGGGACACCGGCGAACGTGTGATCGGTGAGAACGAACAGTTCATTACCGTGGCCCCTTACGCATCGCGGTTTCCCTTCGAAATGTGGCTGCTGCCGAAAGTGCACAGCTCGTCGTACGAAAACAATCAGAGCTCGATTTACGCCAGCCTGGCGAGAATGCTGAAGGACACGCTGATGCGGCTGGACGAAGTCCTGGACAAACCGGCGTTCAACTTCATGATTCACACGTCGCCGATCGGAGAGGAAATCAACGATCACTACCACTGGCACATTGAGATTATTCCGAAGCTGACGAAAGTGGCGGGATTCGAATGGGGAACGGGTTTTTACATCAACCCGACGCCGCCGGAGGAATCCGCGCGATTCCTGCGAGAGGCAAGGATTCCGGCGACAAGCGAGAAAACCTAAGAATTTTGCGAAAAGCAGACGGATGGGGCGTCCCGGAGAGTCGAGAGAGATTTGCTATAATCAGAGGTTTGGCGCGGTACCCAAGCGGCCCAAGGGAGAGGTCTGCAAAACCTCCATTCGTGGGTTCGAATCCCACCCGCGCCTCCAAGCTTTTCAAGCACTTACCCACAGGCTGCCTCATTTCTGCTGACAAACCTGCTAACAGGATTTTCCTCCTATGGTTTCCTGAGAATCGAAATGACAAGTGGGGCCCGCTTGACGAAGGCGGTACGCACCCCTGCAAGTGGCGCAGGGCTTGTTCGTGTTCGTCACCTATCTCGCCGCGGACCGGCGCGTGCGAAGCCAATGGCGAAGCCGACCAGCGCAACCAGGAGGAGAGCGGAGCCTATCACTGCGATAGCACGCGGAAATGCGCCATGATTAGCGGTTTGGAGCAAGACGCCGAGAGGAAAGAAAACCGCGCCGAGAAAAGCTGCCCAGGAAAGAGCGAGTTTGACACGCTCGGGGAAAACGACACGGTTCAGGCCGATGCCGAGGACAATCAGAACCATTGCCAAGCCGATCCAGTGGCTGTGGACGTCGACCTGTCGGTCGTAGACATATTTTGTTTCTCGATATTGAGCTAGCGCGGCCCCCGCACGTTCCGTACGCCGCTCGGCGGCGCTCGCAAAAGCACTGGACAGCGAGGCGCCGATGCCATCAAGCGCTTGATGCTCGGCGAAAACGGCATACCAAAGGCCGTAAGCCATACCCCAAAGGGCGAGAGCAATGCCACCCACGACTAGGATGCGCCGAGCAATGCTC
Source organism: uncultured Acidobacteriaceae bacterium (assembly GCA_964524045.1). Classification (GTDB taxonomy): domain Bacteria; phylum Acidobacteriota; class Terriglobia; order Acidiferrales; family UBA7541; genus Acidiferrum. The sequence goes on along the minus strand of CAZGBQ010000060.1, from coordinate 20,351 downwards.
ATGCAGGCGTCTCCTGACGTGACTCCGTAGCTCCTGCGTCGAGACGGCCGGTATAGCGGAGAATGCCAATCCACATGGCAAAAAGCGCGAGGATGACCAGCAGGCCGCCGACATCCGCGAGGCCTCCGGCAATCAAGCCGTAGCGCAATTCGAGAAAGACGCAGACCGGCAGTATCAGAGAGCCAAGCAGCAGAATCGCCGCCCAGCGGCGCCTCCAGACTTCGCTGAGCGCGACGTAAGGCTGAAAAAAAGCGAGCATCATGGCGAGCAGACCGAATTCGATAGCGTGCGCGTGTGCGGCAATTTTGACAGCTTTGTTGCCCTGGAGCTTGCCATAGTTATTGAGCGCGCGGTCGACAGTTTGGGCGTCGTTCGATGCGGCGGCCGTGCTGATCTCAGAGAGATTGGTGAAGTCCTGCGCTTCGTGGTTGTAGAGATCGACGGCGGCGTAAAACGCGCCACTGAAGCATCCCAGCACAATCAATAAGACGCCGCCAGAGAGCAACATTGGGGTGGCCGTCACGCTCAAGGTCATCAGACCGTCTCTCTCGATTTCAGGAGACGGGGAACGAAAGCGCTTCCAAAGACCAACAAGGCAGGCGAGCACCGCAACAATAGCCAGCAAGCCGCCGAAGTCCGCGAAGATACTGGCCCAGCCAATGCTTTGAAAAGGGCTGTGGGCGAGGCCGACATAATGAATTAGGAAGACGCCAATCGGCAGAAACGAGGCACCGAGAAGAAAAATCCAGGCAATGCGGCGCTTCGCAGCAGCGGAAAAAGCGATCCATGGTTCGAGGATGGCGAGAAGCAGGGCCAGATAGCCGAAGTCGATCATGTGCACATGGGTATCAACTTTCGTGCCGCGGTTTTCGAGGAAGGCGCCGACATTTTGAAAACGAGACTGAGCCCCAGCGGCGTCGCCCGTAACGGCGGCATGAGCGGCTCCGGAGAGACTTTCGCCGACGCGAGAAGCATTCTGATGCAGGATGAAAACCGCAAAGATGTCGCCGAAGATCATGCCGACGATAATGAGACCGATGCCGCCGAGGAGAAGAAGGCGGCGCGCACCAAGCGGCGCAAACGACTCAGTCGCGATAGTAGTTTGCAAGGAGTTCATGAAATCCGCTTGTCTCAAACGAGCGGAATACTCCGGCCGTGATCATCCCGTCGCTTGAGATGCGGCGGCTTCCTCGCGGAACGCCGGCATTACGCGCTTCGCAAAGAGATGCTGTGTCTTGATTGATTTCCAGTGTTCGAGCCCGCCGAAATTGGAGACGATTGCCAATTCGCCGATTCCGCCCTTGGCCTGCAAGTTTCGGACCTGTTGAATCACTTTCTCTGGAGTGCCGATGAAACCGATCTCTTGATCCACAATTTCATCGTACGTCAGCTTGGTAAGCGATTCGAGCGCGCCGCTGGCATAAAAGCCGTAGCCTTTGGCACGAAGCTCAGCTTTTTTTGCTTCGTCTTGCAAAGACTCTACGGGCGAGGCGTTAAAGGCAAGAAAGTTATGCAGCGCGACTTCGACTTCTTTGCGGATTTGTTTTTCGTCTTCGTCGAGATAAACGGGGCGAATGTAGACGATGTTCGGCGAGTGGCCATGTTCAGCACAGGCTTTTTTGTAAATTCCAAGCGGCTTCTCCAGAACGCCCCAAGGAAGGAGCGGAGGAACGAAGATTCCCCAGCCGCGTTCGCCGGCCATTTGGTAAGTAATGTCGCTCGTTCCGCCGGTGTAGAGCGGCGGATGCGGTCTTTGGAGAGGCTTTGGCACCACCGCGAGATCTTTGAACTTGTAATGCTGGCCCTGATAAGAAAAGCGATCGTTCGTCCAGGCGCCGATCAGAATGTCGATAGCCTCCTCGTAGCGCGGCCGGCTCTCTTCGAGCGGAACGTTCGCGGGGCCGAAAAGCCACGCGTGCCCGCGGCCTAAGCCGCATTCGAGCCTTCCGTTGGTCAGGATATCGGCCTCCGCAATTTGCCCGGCAAGGCGCATGGGGTTTTCGAGCGGAAGTGTAAAGAGCGCCACGCGAAAGCGAATCCGCTCCGTGCGTTGGGCGGCCGCCGCGAAAAGCGCCAAAGGATTCGCGGAGATCGAAAACCTCTGGAAAAAATGATGGTCGATAACGGAGTAGACGTCGAAGCCCGCTTGGTCGGCATGCTCAATCTGCCGGAGAATCTCCCAGGTCATTTCTGCATGGGATTTTCCCGGGGCCGTTTGCATCTCGGCGTAGATACCGAATCTCATCATTCCGCTCCGCAGCCGAAGATTAAAGGACGAGGTTCAATTGCCACGCCCTTCGAAGACAGTCAATGGGAGCGGCGCAAAAGATTGAATGGCTTGCTGCGCATCTCCGGTAGATGGATCGGCGCCTCGCAACCTGTTCCGAGCTACCAATTGAACCGAAGTGCTAACTGAATCTGCCGCGGATTGAAAACCGCGCGCGGTGTGCCGTAATTCGGGTTCGGCGAGCCTTCGGTAAAGAAAGGTCCCGCGCCACAAGCCCCCGGCACCGGAGTCACGTTGCAAAAATCCGCTGAGCCATAAACGGTGTTGAAGTATTTGATGTTGACGTGGTTCGCCAGGTTGAAAGCCTCGGCAATCAACTGCAACGAATCGTGCTCGCGGAAATGAAACGTGCGCGAGCCGCGCAAGTCGACCGTGTAAATGTTCTTGCCGCGGAAAGTATCCCGTCCTTCGATGCCCACGCGGTCGTTGTTTCCGAAGATGTCCCCATTGGCGTCGAAGCCGGCAAACTTAGTAAAGAACTCGTGCGATTGCAAGGTAACGATCGTGCTGAGCTGAAAATCGCGGAACCACATGCTTCCCGTGGTGGGAGACGCCAGAGTGCCGTTAAGCACAAAGCGATGGCGTATGTCGTCGGCGGAATTCGCCTTTTCCTGACGGAAATTCCCGCTGTCCTGCGGAATCAACACGAAGCTGGGATTTGGCCCGTCGTCAATCGAGTGTGCGTACGTATAGCTGATTCCCGCGCTGAAATGGCTGCTATACCGCTTGTTCATGTTGACCAGCAAGCCGTTCCAATTGGAGTTCCAGCGCGAGGTGGCCACAAAGTACACCGCGTAGTTTTCCGGACAAGAGATCCCGTTCAGCTCACAAGCTGTGCCGGGGAGACCATCGAAGAAGGGATTGGAATACGTCGAGCCGCAGGTCGCATCAGGCGCAAGATTAGGCACCACAAAGTACTCGTTCTTGCATCCTGCGTTCCCGTGAGAATCGTGCACCAACACCTGTCCCTGGGGATTTGGTTGATTCACGTTGTAAAAGCTGCCCAAGTGCACGCCTTTGACGCGGAGATAGCTCAGGCTGACCGTGGTGTCCTTGAGCGGGCTAAATTCAATCGCCAGGCTGGACTGAACTCCGTAAGGGTTTTTGTGATTCTTATCGAACCGCACGATGGTGGACGGACCGAAGAAACCGCAGCTCGCGAGGGTGCCCGTCGGAGGGCAGAACGCGGCCGGTGCGCCATCAGGATACTGCCCATTCTGCAACAGCGCGTTCAGCGCCAGATTCATGATAGGGGGACCGCTGGCAAATGCAAACAACTCTGTCGTGGCGTTCAGATTGTCCAATTCGGGATGTCCCGGAAAGTTGGTTTGACCGCCGCAGGAGGGGATCTGGCAAGCAAGCAGTGGCGAGGGGATGATTCCGTGAAACAAGCCTGATCCTGCGCGGACCACAAAATGCCACGGCCCGCCGAGGTTATAGGCGACACCCAAACGGGGATCAAAATTCTTGTACTGGTTGTTCAGCGCATTGGACGGCCAAGTCTCGAAGTCCCACCGAACACCATAGTTCACTGTAAGCCTGCTCGAGGCTCGCCACTTATCCTGGATGAAAAACCCGTTGTACGTGTGGTTCATCGAGCCTTTCGCCTGATTGCGAATGCTCGCGGGGATGGCACCGCCTTGGTAGACCTGCGCGAAGTTCGGCAGCGTAGGCTCGAGGAAATTCGGCGACTGGAAACGCTCGAAGAAAATAACAAACGGGTGCGGACACGCCGGCGCGGTCGCGCAGCCAGGCGCTTGTCCATCAGTTCCCAAGAAGGCCCCTAAATTGGCGAAATCCCCCTCAAACGGATAAAACAGCGGAAAGGACTCTGTGGTCACAACGTAGTTGGTGTCGCCACCGAAGCTCACTGTGTTCCTTGCCAGATTGAGAGTAACGTTGTCTACGACCTCGCTTCGCTTCTCGATGTAAAAGTCCGGATTGCCACGGTTCACACCTACGGTAAATGTGTTAGCCACTTCCAAGTGCGGCTGCGTAGTGGCCGTCTTGAAGTCGAAATTGCGGCGCGAGAACTGCGCGCGCAGCTCATTTGTCAACTTCGACGAAATGATCGAAACAAGGCTGCCCGCGAGGGACTGATCGTTGATGCGATTGTTCTTGAAAGCAGATGGCAGATCGAATCCATCATTCAGCGGAGACTGATTCAGAAGTGTGGCGTGGTTGATGAAATAGCGCAACATGAGGATTTGGTGTTCCGAGAAATTGTGGTCCAAGCGTCCGAACGCGTTGTCGTAATTGCCGGTGCGCAGCACGTTCAGGCCCGCAGGTTCCGCAGGCAAGCCGAAAACCGTGGTCTTTACATTGTTGATGGCGGCGATATTGGCGAGAACGACGGAATTGTAGAAGGGAGACTCGCCACGGCGCTGCCCTTCGTAGTTGCCGAAAACAAATGTCTTGTCTTTCGTGATCGGCCCTCCGATCGCTCCGCCGAACTGATTCTGTCGAAGTGTGTTCAGGCCAGGGGCGGCAAGGATGCTCCTGGCATCCAGCTTGTTGTTGCGGAAATACTCATAGAGCGCGCCATGCCAGTCATTAGTTCCGCCCTTCGTGATGATGTTCACGATGCCGCCGACGGCCCGGCCCATCTCTGCGCTGTAGTCAGTATTGATGACGCGGAACTCCTGCACGGACTCCTGCGGAGGAGTACCGCGCTGGATTCCGGAAGCGGTCGAGACATCGTCGGCGCCATCGACGGCGATGAAGTTGTAATGGATGTTCTGGCCGGCGAAGGAAAGCTTGGTCACCGGTTCGACGATGACGTCGGTGCTGCCGGAAGTGGTATCGCCAATCTGGACCGCCGGTGAGAGCAGCGCGAAATCGATAAATTCGCGGCCATTCACCGGCAGGTTCTCAATCTGCCGTTCCTGGATGACCGTGCTCACTTGCGTGCGAGTGGGTTCAGCCAATTCCGATGTGGCTTCGACTTCTACTTTTTGCTCCACGCTTCCCGGAGTTAGCGTGAAGTCCAATTCCGCCGCCTGGCCGACCTGCAGGCTAATGTCCTTAGTCTGTTTACGGAAGCCAGAGAACTCGGCGGAGACCTTGTATTCGCCCGCGGGCAAAGCAGGAATAACGTATTCGCCGGCGTCGGAGGATTGGGCGGTGCGTGTAAAGCCAGTTGCCGCGCTAAGAACGGTGACCGTGGCTTTGGCGACGGTGCCTCCGGACGCATCGGTGACTTTCCCAGAGAGTGTGGCGTTGACGGCCTGACCTCTGGCTGACTCGGGCGTTGCAAGCATGACTCCCACAGCTGACGTCAGAAGAACAAACTGAAGGAAGAAACTCCAATTTCCACGGCTCACGATTCACCCCCAGAATTGAGCAATATCCAACAATCAGCGCGCTAAAGATCAACTACGCTTAATGAACTTGCACCGGGAAACGAAACTCGACGGCATGAGCGGGAAGACGCTCGAATGGCACGCTTTGCAATGCCCCAGCGCTCACTTGGACTGGCCCCATCCCCCGCCACGCCTCACGCAAGGAGAATTTGCGGATACAGTAAGCCGAGGGTGTGGAGGTGTCAAGGAGAAAAGGTAGGGCAATCCAACTGACGAACTGTTGAACACTTGACAGTTTTTCTGTTTCACAGCAGAATGGCCGCCTTCCCCGCCTCTTTCTCATCGGAGGACTATGGAAGTCGCGGAAATTAGCAGGGTCTCGATTGCGGACCAGGTTGCCTCCATCCTGCGCCAACGCATTTTGAACGGAGAGCTACCGCCGGGGACGCCGCTGCAAGAAGTACCGACAGCCGCCTCCCTGGGAGTTTCCCGTAATACGATGAGGGAGGCCACGCGCATCCTTTCTCTCGAGGGCTTAGTAAAGCGAAGCGCGCACCGCGGTGTAGCCGTCGCGCGGCTCTCGCTCGAGGATGTCGCGGAAATCTATCAGCTCCGTCATCTGCTGGAAATACCGGCGGTGCTGGCGGCCAAGAAAGAGGATTCTGACGTCTTCTCGGAACTGCGCAATGCGCTGGAGGGCTATGAAAACTCGATTCGCGGCGTCGACTGGGTGCGCGCCGTGCGTTTTGACCTGCACTTTCACACGCTGCTGATCCGCTTTCACCGCAATGGCCGGCTCGAATCGTTCTATCAGAAGCTGCTCGGCGAGCTGCGGATGGGTATGGTGCTGGTCGACCTCCGGCATGACGACCCGGGTGGCCTTGTGCCGGTTCACCGGAAGATGTATGAATTGCTGATTGCGAGCGAAATGCAAGAGTGCGCGGCGCTCCTGTCGCGGCATTTGCACGACTCGGAAACGCGCTTGTTGGCCATCATGGATCAACGGATGTCGAGCAAGGCCGGGCAAGAGGTCTAGCGACGCGCGACAAGAAGCGCCGGTTTTTTTCGAAAAAAAACTCGCTGAAGCTTAAAGCTTCCCGGCCGCCGCTGGAAAGCAGCCAAGGACGAGCGATGTATCCTCGAGCTTTTCACTATCATCGCGCCAAGACGTTGCAGGAGGCATCCGCACTGCTAGCGCAGTTGGGAGAGGGCGCGAAGCTTTTGGCCGGCGGCCAGAGCTTGATTCCACTGATGAAGCTGCGCTTTGCCAGTCCAGCTTACTTGGTGGATTTGAATTTCATCAGCGGGACTTCCTTTGTTGCAGAAGAGAAGGCCCACTTGCGTTTTGGACCGCTGACACGACACGCGGAAATTGAAAACTCGCCCATTGCAGCCCAGATTCCTATTCTCCATGACTGTGCCGCAGGAATTGCTGACGTCCAGGTCAGAAATCGCGGGACAATTGGCGGTTCGCTCGCGGAGGCGGACCCTAGCGGGGACTGGGCGACCGTATTGATGACCCTCGAGACTCATGTGAAATGTCTGAGACCGCAGGGAGAGCGGAGCCTCGGCCTCGGCGATTTCGTGAAGGATGCATACACCACCGCTCTAAAACACGACGAGCTGGTTTCGGAAGTCTCGGTGAAAATCCCCGAGGGAAAGAGCGGCGGCGCATATCTCGCATTCAAGCGGGCAGCACCGGTTTATCCCACGGCGAGCGCGGCTGTGCAGGTGACGATGGACGGAGACGTTTGCAAGGAAGTCGCAATCGCGCTGGGTTGCGTGGGGCTCGTGCCGGTGCGCGTGGAAGAAGCCGAGGCCGCGCTTCGCGGCAACCCGGTGAATGCAAAGGTGATTGAAAACGCGGCTGAGGCCGCGCGAGCGGCAGCGGACCCGCAGGCAGATATGCGCGGCTCCGCGGAATACAAGCGGCACCTCGTGGGAGCGCTGGTAAAGCAAGCCATAGCAATCGCGGCGCGGCGCGCGCGAGGCGAGCGCGTGGAGGTCAGCCATATTTATGCCTGACGCGCCACAAAAGATTCGATTAGAGCTGCAGGTCAACGGACAACCGCACAGGCGTGAGATTGAGCCGCGGCTTTTGCTCGTGGAGTTTTTGCGCGAACAGCTCGAACTCACCGGCACGCACATCGGATGCGACACGACGTACTGTGGTGCCTGCACCGTGCTGCTGGATGGCCAAGCCGTAAAGTCCTGCACCATTTTTGCGGTGCAGGCCGATGGAGCGGAGATCACAACCGTAGAGGGGCTCGAAAAAAACGGTGAGCTGCATCCGATTCAGAAAGCGTTTGCGGATTGCTACGGCTTGCAATGCGGATACTGCACGCCGGGCTTGATGATGTCTGCGCTGCAACTGCTGAAACACGCGTCCGAACCAAGCGAAAGGCAGATTCAGAAGGCCATTGCCGGGAACACGTGCCGCTGTACCGGCTATCAAAATGTTTTCAAAGCCATTGCAACGGCCGCGGAGCGCATGAGGAGCGCCACGCATGGCCATTAGGTTTGGCGGAGAGTTCGAGGTGCAAAAGAAGCCCGAGGAAGTCTACGATTTTCTCACAGACCCGAATAAATTCGGGCCGCTGCTGCCTGATTTTCAGGGCATGACGGTGCAAGATGCAAGTCATTTTACCGTCAAGGTGAACGTCGGGATTTCTTACATCAAGGGCACTGCGGACGTGAAGATGGAGCTGGCACAAGCGGACCGCCCGCAGCGCGCGCAATACAGAGGGCAAGGAAGCGTGGCCGGAGGCAACGTCTCTCTGGTGGCGGGTTTTGATTTGGCGGGCACCGGAACGGGCACAAAAGTGACGTGGCGAGGCGAAGCGCAGATTTTTGGCCGGCTTGCTTCGGTAGCTGGAGGCTTGTTGGAACCGCTCGGCAAGAAGAACGTTCAGAAGCTGATTGATGGCTTGCAGGCCGCATTGCGTTAGTGAGGAAAACAGGAGTGGGCTCAGGATCTGAAAACGCGAAATGGGTCGGCCAAGGGCTGCCCCGCAAAGAGGATGCCCGCCTTCTCCGTGGACGCGGAAAGTTCGTGGATGACATTAAGCTGCACGACATGTTGTACCTTAAGTTCGTGCGGTCGTCATTCGCGCACGCCAAATTGCTGCGCGTGGATTGTTCGGCGGCCGAGGCGCTCCCCGGAGTGGTTTGCACTCTCACCGGAGAAGAAGTCGCGAAGCAAACACAGCCGTTCATTGAAATCGGGCCGGATCCCTTTTCGCGCATCAAAGACTATCCGCTAGCGACGACGAAGGTGCGGTATCAGGGAGAGCCGGTGGCGGCTGTTGTGGCGACATCTCCTCACATCGCCGACGATGCCGCAGAGCTCGTGCAGGCGGAGTACGAAGCGTTGGACGCAGTTGTCGACGCCGAGGATTCGCTTAGCGACAAAGTACTCCTGCACGACGAGGCTGGCACAAACCGCGTCTGGCGCGGTGTTTTTGAGTATGGCGACGTCCAGAATGCCTTCCAAGAAGCTGCCCACGTCCTGGAAATCGACAAACTGCACTTCCACCGCTTTTCGAGCACGCCGCTCGAAAACAACGCCGTGATCGCTCAGTGGGACGCGAAGGACGACCAAATCTATTATTGGTGCAACAATTCGTTTCCGTCGTTCGCCATCCAGTTCATCGCAGCGCACCTCGGCGTTCGAATTGACCGGATTCGCGTGCAGACATTCGACATCGGCGGAAGCTTCGGCATCAAAATCACCACGTATCCGCAGATGTCTGTGTGCGCGCTGGCGTCCAAGAAAGCGGGCGGGCGGCCCGTCAAATGGATTGAAACACGATCGGAGCACAACATTTCCAGCGCTCATGGGAACGAGCGGACCTTCCTGGGAACGCGGGTCGCGCTCGACAAAAACGGCATCGTCACGGCGATCGAATCGAAGCACATCGATGACTGCGGGGCGTATCCACGTTACGAACCGCTCGGCTGCGTGATCTGGGCGCAGGTATTTCCCGGTGTCTATCGATTTCGCAACGCGCGCATTGACTTCAACCAAGTCGTGACCAACAAGTGTCCGGTCGGGCCGAACCGCGGATACTCGCGCATGCAGCACCTCTGGTTTCTGGAACGCGTGATCGATATCTGCGCGCATCAACTTGGAATTGCCGCGGATGAAATGCGGCTGCGCAACTATATTCGGCCGGAGGAATTTCCTTATACCACGCCCAATGGATGCGTCTACGACTCAGGAAACTATCCCAAGATGCTTGAGGTAGCGAAGGAGCGCATCGGCTGGGAGGAGTGGAAGAAGAAGCAGGCTGCCGCTCGTGAGGAAGGAAGATGGGTCGGGATCGGCATAGGAACCACGCTCGATTCCGGTACGAACAACTTCGGACAATCCCAGATCGTGAATCCGCACGCGCCCTTTTCTGGAAACTCACAAGGTGCAAACTGCAAGCTGGACATTTACGGTGAGGTGGTCGTCGCAGTGGGCTCGTGCCCGCAGGGTCAGGGACACGAAACCACTGCCGCGCAAGTTGTGGCGGATGTGCTGAACATTCATCCCGACACGATCACCGTGCGGACGGGCTTCGACACCGAGCGAAACGTACATACCGGAGCCTCAGGCACCTATGCCAGCCAGTTTGCCGTCTCGGGCCTTTCCGCTGTGCACGGTGCCGCGCAAAAACTGAAGGGCGAGATGAAACGGCTCGGCGCGTTTCTGCTTGAAACAAGCGAAGACAACCTCGAATTCGGAGTGGGCCAGCAGGGTCCCGAGATTCGCCGTAAAGACAACGGCAAGGCTGCGAATTACTGGCAATTGGCGAATGTGGTCAACGTCAATTCGGCGCTGTTGCCGGCGGAGCTTTATGATGTGACGCTGAATTGCAGGTACGTCTGGCGCGCGCCGTTCCGCGTCCCGGATAAAGAGAAGAAGTACGGCAATCTGACGCTCACGTATGCTTCGCAATTGCACCTGGCCGTCGTCGAAGTGGACCGCGAGACGTTCGTTCCCCGGATTCTCGACTACGTCGCGGTTGATGATTGCGGGAGAGTGATCAATCCCCCGATCGTTGAGGGGCAGGTTTACGGGGCAACCGCGCACGGCATTGGTGCGGCGCTTATGGAAACCTGTGCCTACGATTCCGTCGGGAACATGCTCACCGCGACATTCAGCGATTACACGCCAATCACGGCCGTGAACATGCCGCGTGTGAAATATGCTCACATCGAAACGCCTTCGCCGCACAGCTACAGCGGAGCGAAGGGTATGGGCGAAGGAGGCGCGGCACCGGTGCATACAATCTCTGCTGCGCTGCAAGACGCATTGTTCTCGAGCGGGATTGTCATCAGCGATTCTTTCAACAACGCCGATACGTTGTACCGCGCGACTGTGGCGAAGGAGATTTACCAGGCGGAGAAGCTGGTTAAGATCGAGAAGAGAGTGTAGCGGCAAACGAAGGGAGTTTCGCCGAGCGCAATGAAACGCGTTTGCATTGTTGGATGTGGCGCCATCGGTTCGCTCTTTGCAGCGCATCTCGCGCGCGTCGTCGAGGTTTGGGCTTTCGTCCGCAGGGAAGATCACGCGGCGGCGCTTAACCGCGAAGGCTTGCACGTGAGCGGCGCGCACAATTTTCATGTGTCATTGAGGGCCTCAGCGCGCCCGGAGGATATTCCCGACTGCGATCTTGCTATTGTCGCCACTAAGATTAGACACGTGAGTGCATCAATCGCTCCGGTGGGACATCGCTTCGATCATGGCGCGGTGCTCTCCGCGCAAAACGGCTTTGGTAGCGAGGAATTCATTGCCCAGCATACGCGCGGCCAAATCATTCGTGGCGCCACGTTCATGAGCGGCACGCGACATTCGGACACGCACGTGCAGTACGAATTGGATACTGCCACATGGATAGGCCCGTTCGAACCGCGGCACACGCCTTTTTCGGTCGTCAAGGAAGCGGCCGAATTGATTGTCGCAAGCGGCTTGAAGGCTGAGGCCATGCCCGATGCTAGGCCGGCGCAATGGTCAAAACTGATCTTCAATGCTTCCGTGAACGGCGTGTCTGCTTTGACCGGCCTGCCGCATTCTCCTCATTACGCTGATGAAACGGAGCCTGCGAGTCTGGGGCACCTGCTTCGCGCTTTGATTGACGAAGGCAGAAAGGTTGCCGAGGCTCTCGGGGTGAAACTCTACGAAGATCCTTGGACTATGAACAAAATCGGCGCGATGACCAATCATCCGCCGTCTATGCTTTACGATGTTCGCAATCAGTTGCCGACGGAAGTTGATTTCTTGAGTGGCGCAATCGCGCTCCAGGCCCGGCGTCTGGGAGTCGCGGCTCCGCTGCACACTGCCGTCTGCCAACTCATCAAAGGCAAAGAAGCATCGTGGACGTATAAAGAAGACAATAAACAAGCGGTGGTCGACAATGCCGTGGCCCACTGACACTGCCAAACTCGACCGCGTCCGCGCTCTGATGAAAGAGCAGGACCTCGACGCGCTGGTCGTGCGCGCGCCAGACAATGGGCTGTATCTTTCGAACTATTGGTGCATGAAGGGATATGACGCGGTCGTTTTTCCGCGCGAGGGGGAAACGACAGTCATTGCGCTGGAACCGCAGCTTTCCGACGCGCAGCGCAACTCCTGGACCAAAGATATTCGCCTATTCAAGGGTTACGATGAAAAAGATCCGCGCCCACCGCAATATCGAGCTTTGGATACTGCACTTGATGTTCTGAAGAAGCGGGCTCTAACGAAAAAAATAGCGATCGAGTTAAACATGGGCACCCAGTCCGCCGACCGCATGGTCGGGGAGCCAACGACGCCGACGCAGAATTTTTTTGACAGTTTTCGCAAAATTGCCGGCGAAGTCGTTGATGTTACGCCGCTCTTGAACGAAGCGCGCGCGATCAAGACCGCGCAGGAAATCGAGCGCATGCGGCTCGCGAACGAACTGGCAGCCCTTGCGATGGAGCATACGCGCGAACATGTTCGTCCCGGCATGAAGGAAAGCGAAGTCGGCGCGATGTACGAAGGATTCCTGCACAGCATCGGCGTCGGATATCAACGCCGCGTCGAGATGGCGCGCGCGTTCACGCTGGTATGGTCAGGAAAAGGCATTGCAACGTTCACTGCCACGGGCGATCGCCCTGTCCAGGAAAATGAGCCCACGCTGCTTGAGATTTGGGTCTGTGTCGACGGCTACTGGACCGACCTCACCAAAAATCTCTGCCCGGGCGAGCTGACACTCCCGTATCACCGGTTGCTCGACCTGCTGCTGAAGGTTTTCAACGAAGCTGTGCGCTTTGCAAAAGATGGAGCAAGCTTTCCGGAGTTGGATCGCATGGTCCGCGCGCGAATCGCCGAAGGGGGATACGCAGGGCAGCCGTCGCACCCGATTTGTCACGGAGTCGGCGCACGAGCACACGAGCCGCCCTACGCGCATCAAGCCGGCACCGGCACAATTCGAAAAGGCATGGTGCTCGCCATTGAGCCCGGCATTTATTGGCCAGGTGGCGGCGGGCTGCGCCTCGAAGACAATTTTTGGATTACCGAAAACGGCAGCGAGAAGCTGTGCTCGTATCCGGACGATTTCCGGTGTGTGCACGCCGCGGGGCAAGCGAGATAACCAATGACGACGGCCGCGCGAAATCTCAATCCCTCATCACTCGACGCCAGCCTTGTCGAGAAGATTCTGGCTGCGGTGCGTGAAGAAGAAATCATTTCCATGGCTTGCGATGTGATCAACATCCCTAGCCCGACCGGCGAAGAGTTGCAAATGGCCGAGTACATGCGAGGCGCCCTGCAAGGCTTAGGCCTGACGTTGACTTGGCAGGAAGTGGAGGAAGGCCGTGCCAACGTCGTCGGCCGCTGGCCCGGCTCCGGTGGTGGCAAGAATCTGATGTTCAACGGCCACATGGACACGTCGAACAGCGGCCGCGAGGAGTTCCTCACCGGCATCGGCTACAAACCTCGCGCCGTTGTGAAAGATGGGTTGATCTACGGCCTCGGCATTTACAACATGAAAGGCGCTCTTGTTTGCTACACGCACGCCGTCAAGGCCTTGCAGCGCGCAGGCGTCAAGCTGAAAGGCGATGTCATCATTGCAGCCGTCGCGGGGGAAATTGAGAAGACGCAGTGGGGCGAATTCAGAGGCAAGGAGTATCGCGGCTACGGATTCGGCACACACTATCTTGTGAATCATGGAGTCCTGCCGGACATGTGCATTCTCGGCGAGCCGACGGACATGCACGTGGTGCTCGAACACTTTGGCTCGATGTGGGTGCGCATCTCCTGCGCGGGAATTTATGTTCACACGGCGTTCTGCGAGGGCCGCGAAGAGATGAACTCCATTCGCCGGATGTACGAATTGATGCAAGCGATCATGCAATGGGCGTCGGCTTGGGAAAAGAAAGCTAGCTATGGCGGCAAGAAGGCCATTGTGAACCTCGGAGGAATTCGCGGCGGGCATCCCTGGCGCGCCAGCCGCACGCCGGAAAAGACCGACTTGTTTCTCGACGTCCGCGTTCCGCCGAACATAGCGATGAGCGAAGCGCGCGGCGACGTCCATGCGATGTTCCTCGAATTGAAAAAAAAGCACCCCGACTGGGGACTTGAGTTCGAAACGTATGTTTCCGTTCCGGGCGCGCAAATCAGCGAGGCCCACCCGATGATTCGCGCGATCGATGCCAATCATGAGCGAGTCATGGGTCAAAAGCCGGAACGCGAGGTTGTTACATGGTGCTCGGACGCCAGCGTGCTGACCCGCTACGGCATCGAGACGGTGAACTACGGTCCTTCGAGTGGCCCGCGCGACGCCGAAGGCGAAAAAGTTCGCATCAAAACGCTCGTGGACATCACAGAGATTTATGCACTCGCTGCGGCCGAACTTTGCGGCGTGCAGTGAACCCGGAATTCGGAGGCCACGGTTGCCAAGTCAGAAAGAAATAGACCGGCGTTACAAAAATATCCGCGCCGCAATGCAGCGCGAAGGTCTCGATGCCCTAATCGTGTGCGGAAATCAGTATGCCGGCTTTGAAGGCGCAATCCTCTACGTTTCCGGCTTCGAAATTGTCCATCGTTACGTGTACGCGCTGATTCCGCTCGACGGTGAACCAACGCTGGTCTTTCCGCGGGAAGCACGCTGGATTGGTGACAAGGCCAAACCGTGGATAAAAGATCAGGTTTGGCCGGATCTGCCGGGGCAGTGGCTCGCCGACCACGGCCGCGAGAAAAACTGGAAGCGCGTCGGCGTGCACGGTATGAGTTTTGTCATGGCCGTGCGCGACTATCGAGAGTTGGCGCAGGCGCCGTTTGAACTGGTTCCTTTTGACACGCAATTCGACCTGATGCGCGCGGTGAAAAGCGACGAAGAGCTCGTTGAAATCCGCGACGCGATGGACATCATTCTCGACGGCTTTTGGGCTCTCGTCGCCTCCTATGAGCCGGGCAAGACCGAAGCCGAGATCATGGCGCCCGCGGTCGAGCGATTTTTTGCGCGCGGCGCTGGGCCCCGCATGATGAACATTCTTCTCTCCGGCGCGCGCGGCGAAGCGGAAGCGTTTTTTAAGGTTCCAGGTCCGCGCGTCGTTGCCGCGGATGATCTTCTGCTCTACTCGCTCGAAGTCACCGGGGCCGGAGGCTATTGGGTAGAGTTTTCGCGCCCGCTGATTCGGGGGAAGCTCAGTTCGCGCACGCAAGCCATGGCTGATGCGTATCCTGACGCCCTCGAGGCCGCCCGCAAGCTGATGCGCGACGGCGAACTCGCCAGCAACGTCCACCGAGCGGTCTCCGAACGATTCGCCAAACACGGCTTCACGCTTGGCCACCTCTCGGGACACAGCATCGGCACGACCATGATTGAATATCCGGCTATTGGCGCGAAGAGCGACGTGGTGCTCAAGGAGAACATGGTCTTTTCGCTGCACCCGCAAGTGGTCGATCAGGACGGCAAAGTTTGCCTCTACACGCAGGACACCTACCGCATCGGCAAAAGCGAAGGTGAGTGCCTTGCCGACGTCCCGTGGAAGTTTTTCAACGGTGCAGAAGCACGGCAGCGAGTCGCTTCCTAGGCACACACGCTGCAAGCGAGTGGGATTCAGCGCAATTCGCGTCCGATTCTGCGAATAGTTGGAGTGACCCGAGAGTGAGAATCTGCGTCATTGGTTGCGGAGCCGTCGGCAGCATTTTTGCTGCGCATCTTGCGAAGGCCAGCGAAGTCGAAGTCTGGGTTTACGACGTCTGGAAAGAACACATCGCCGCAATTCAATCAAGCGGTCTGCGCATCTCTGGCGCCGCCGAATTTACTGCGCGTCTTCAGGCAACCACTGATCCTGCGCGGTTGCCGCGGTGTGACTATGGCATTGTGGCAACGAAAGCCATTCATACAAGAACTGCCGTCGCTCAAGCTGCGCGCGCCTTCGACGAGAAAAGTGCAGTTTGCTCCGTGCAGAATGGCGTTGGCAACGAGGAGATCATCGCGGAGCACGTTAAACTAGTGATTCGCGGCACGACCTTCCCAGCAGGACATGCCATTGCTCCTGGCCATGTCGGCTACGACATCAAAGGCGATACGTGGATTGGGCCGTTCGAGCCCGCTGGTGCGCCCATGCAGCGCATCGAGGAACTTGCCGGTTTGCTTACGCGGGCCGGAATGAACACCATCGCGCTCCCCGATGCCCGCGGCGCGCAATGGACCAAGCTCATTTTTAACGCTTCCACCAATCCCGTGGGCGCCTTAACTCTTCTCCATCACGGCGCCGCGACGCGCTTCGCGCCTACCGGCCAGCTCTTCAACGACCTAATCGCTGAAGGGGAGGCCGTCGCAAAAAAGCTCGGCATCGAATTGCACGGCGATCCCCGCCAGCTCGTACAAAAAGGCGCCAATGCTCCCGGCAAACATCGCGCCAGCATGCTGCAAGATGTGCTCGCCAAGCGCCAGACGGAGGTCGATTTCATGAATGGCGCTATCGCGCAGTGGGGCGAGAAAACCGGCGTGCCCACGCCGCTGAACAAAGCGCTTTGGGAATTGATTAAGGGCCTGGAGCATTCCTGGCAAGACCCCGGTTAGAGGAGACCATCCGCGAATCATGACCGTACCGTTTAACATCGGAGTACTGCAGCTCAGCATGGAGCCGGTCCACGAAACCGTGGCCATGGCCAAAGCCTGCGAAGAGGCCGGCTTCGAAGCCTTCTGGATTGCGGAAGCTTATCCCTGGTGGCGAAAGCACGGATTCGAAGCGCGCTCGTCAACCGCGATTCTCGCCGTCATCGCCGCGCAAACGCGCCGCCTCCAGCTTGGCTGGGGCATCATCTCTCCCTACACGCGCCACCCTGTGCAGGTCGCTATGGAAGCTCGCGTAATGCAAGACCTTGCCGGCGATCGTTTTCTGCTTGGTCTGGGCGCCTCGAAGATTTTCATGAAGGAAATCGGCGAAGGGGAAGGCGAGAAAGTCGGCCCTGCCACAGTAATGCGCGAAAGCATCGAAATCGTCCGTGGCGTCCTTAAAGGCGATCCTTTCGAATACCAAGGAAAAGTCTTTGCCGCCTCCGTTCCGCCGCTCAAATCCGATGCTCACATGCCACGCACTTTGCCCCCCATCTACGTCGCTGGCACAGGCCCAGTAATGCAGAAGATGGCGGGCTCGATCAGCGATGGCTTGCTCACGGCCAGCATCACCACTCCTGCTTTTGTCCGCTACTCCCGCAAGAACATGGAGGAAGGCGCTCGCAAGTGTGGGAGAGATCCCGCAAAACTCGCACTTGGCTCGGTCATCGTCGGCAGCATTGCCCGGGACTCTGCGAAAGGCAAGGAAGGCGCGCGCGAACAAGCCGCCATGTATCTCGCCAACAAAGTGCAGAACATCAAGGGCTCCGCCGACGTGCTTCTCGAATGCGCCGGCCTCTCTCGCGAAGAACTCCAGCCGGTTGAGGACGCCATGGAAAAGGGCGGTCGCAAAGCCGCCGCAAAAGCCGTTACCGACGAAATCCTGCGCAAGGTCTGCCCTATTGCCGGCACTCCCGACGAGTGCATCCAGCGCATCGAGGAGTATCGCGCAGCTGGCTGTACCCACATTCTGCTCGAGATTTGGGGCGATGACCGCACCGGGCAGGCCGGGCTCTTCGGCGAAGCTGTGCTTCCCCATTTCCGGAAATAGACCTAGCAATCATTTTTCAGGTTGCTGGCGTAAACTCTCTTTAAGAACTCTTGGAGCTCTTTCATGCGATTGATCACTTTTGAAAACCCCGTGCGCGCTCGGCGCATCGGCGCGCTAACGCAAAACAGCAATGTCGTCGACCTCAATTCCGCATCCGCGCTGTACCTCAAGGAAAAGCAATGCGAGCCCGCATTCGAACGCCTGGCCAATGCGCTTGTCCCGCCCGACATGCGTGCTCTCTTCGAAGGCGGCGACACTAGTCTCGACGCCGCTCGCCGGGCCTTCGATTTCGCGCAAATGTGCGGCGGCGATCTCCGCGGCGTTCACGGCGAGCCTGTTATTTATCAATGCTCCGAAATCAAGCAGAAAGCTCCCATCCTCCCAAAAAAATTTTTCCACACCGCAGGAAATTTTCGCGAGCATCACGAAGAGGCCACTAAGGCCAGCTTCTCCCATCCCGTTATGCCTTGGATCGTCTTCTTCCAAAACGTTGACGCCATCATCGGGCACGACGAGCCAGTTATCTACCCAGAGCATTTAACACAGGAACTCGACTATGAACTGGAGCTTGCCGTGGTGCTGAAGAACTCAGGGAAGCACTTCACTCCGGAAGATGCTGCGAGCCACATCGGCGGCTACGTCATCTTCAACGACATTACCGCGCGTGACATTCAGCGCCGTGAAATGAAGTCCGGCGTGTTCAGTTTCTGCAAAGGCATCGACACGTTTTGCCCGCTTGGACCGTGGATCGTCACAGCCGACGAAATTCCGGACCCGCACAATCTGGATATGCAGCTTCGTGTGAACGGCGAAGTGCGCCAGCGCTCTCACTCCAGCAAAATGTCCGTCAAGATTCCGGAAATCCTTTCTCACTATTCGCCCATGGGCTACAGCGCTGGCGATGTCGTCTCCACTGGGACTGTTTCCGGTGTCGCGGCATTTTCCGGCGATCCAAAAGCGTGGTATCTCAAACCCGGGGACATCATGGAGTGTCAAATCGAAAAGATTGGCGTGCTCCGTAACCCCGTGATCTCCTGGGCGCAAGCGTATGGGGGCAAACCCGCCGCTCTCGCCACGCAGGAGGCGTATCGTTAGGCTGGCTCTCATGGAAAAGACGATCAAATCCAGCGTCTGGGTCAGCGAACTCAACTCGCAACCCGAAATTCGTTCGGCCTTCCCAAAATCCGCGGTGCGCTTCTACGACACGACCTTGCGCGACGGCGAGCAGACGGTCGGCGTAGTGCTCTCGCCACAGCAAAAGCTCGAAATTGCGCGCAAGCTCGACGAACTTGGCATCAGCCGCATTGAAGCAGGCTTCCCGCGCGTGTCCGTTGACGACGCCGAGGCGATTCGCTTGATGCTCAAGGCTGGTCTGAAAACCGAATTGTGGGGTTTTTCGCGGGCCGTCCGAACTGATGTTGAAGAATTAGTTCGCCTGGGGTTGCAAGCCTCAGTCATTGAAGCTCCCACTAGCGACATCAAGCTTCGTGCTTACGGCATCTCTCGCGATGAAGTTCTTTCGCGCGTCAAAGACGCCGTTGCATTCGCAACGTCCGAGGGCATTCGTGTAGCCTTTTTCGCGGTCGACAGCACTCGCACGGAACTTGGCTTTTTGCGCCGGGTCTACTCCACGGCCCTCGACTCGGGAGCCGCGGAAGTCATTGTTGTCGACACCATCGGCGCCTGTGGCCCGGAAGCCGTCGAGTTTCTCGTCCGCCAAGTCTGTGATTGGGTAGGCTCCAACGTTCCGGTTCACTTTCATGGACACGACGATTTTGGGCTGGCTACTGCTTCTGCCATCGCCGCTGTCCGCGCTGGCGCCAGCTGGATTCAGGGCACTATCAACGGCATGGGCGAACGCGCGGGCAATGCCGACCTCGGCGAAATCGCTCTCGCCCTTCAGTGTCTTTACGGTGTTCCTGCGGTGCTTGATCTCAGTAAGATTCGCGAAGTCTCCGCCTTTGTCCGCCAATCCAGCGGCTACGCGATGGAGCCTTGGAAGCCGCTGGTCGGAGAAAATCTTTTCATGCGCGAGAGCGGCGCCGTTGCCAGTCAGTTTCACATCCCGGAAGCGATTGAACCGTATTCGTCCGAGTTGGTCCATGCGGAACGCCGGATCGTCCTAGGGAAAAAGAGCGGCTTGGATAGCATCGACTTCAAGGCGAAGGAACTGGGCATTTCCATTGCACCCGAGCATCGCGCCGAGATTCTCGCCGCGGTGAAGAAGTTCGCGATCGCCGAGCGCCGTATAATCACCGACGATGAGTTCCGCCGGATCGCTGCGGAGGCAACTCCTGCCGCCAGGCAGCGTTTGTAGCCCCGCCGCAGGTCATTGCTTCGCGCCAGTTTCTTCCGTGCAGATAAAGCAAGTACGTGGATTCGCGACGGTCGGTGACGTGGAATGTGGGAAAGCCAACCGTGTGACCCTGTGGCGCGCGGTTGGAGTCCTGCAGGTTAGTCAGGCATAGTTATGGAACAGGAGGTATTTCCCCATGTCTGCTATTGGCTCACAATCGACTTCAGAGCAGAACAAACACCTAGTCCTTCGATGGTTCGAGGAAGTTTGGTGCCAGGGCCACCGCGAAACTATCCAGGAACTGTACAGCGCTGAATGTATCCTGCATGATGGCGCC
>CAZGBQ010000059.1:0-21791 GCA_964524045.1 uncultured Acidobacteriaceae bacterium | reverse complement strand
CAGGCCAATAAGGAACCATCAACTGATAGGTTTTACGCCCAAAGACGAGCAGGTCGACATCTCGCATAACGCGCATAAAATATTCATGTGTTGCTTCATCGCCAATCATTTTGGTGTGGTCGCAGCAACCATCCAGGGTGACGTTGATTGCGTAGATTACATTTCTCATTTGATTTCCTTTTTAAAGCTTTGATCAATGACACGTATTCATCTCCGGCGCGGGGTCCAGCAATATAGGAAGGCCGAACGCCGGGAAATTGTCTGGCATGAACGTAACAATCTCCGTGATTAAGCCGTCCTCGATTCGAAGAACATCCAGCGCCAGGGCACGCCAGGCGGAATCGCCGGGCCGGCACACGTAAGCTGCGACCGCCGGCTGCAGATTGGCGTGGGTCACAACGCAGCGGAGGCGGCCAAATCGTTCGGAGCCGAAGCCGCCTTCGACCCATAGCTTGAACATGGCTTCACGGCCGGCGGCCGTGTCCGGCTCGGGGGGCATGCGGAAGGTCGCGTCCGCACGGATGATCGATTCGAGCGCGCGAAAATCCGCCGCTTCGCTCGCTTCGACGTATTTCTTCAGCAGATCGCGCTCGGCGGCGCTGGCATCCACGGTGGCGGGCCACGGCGGCTTGCGCGACGGCAGACGCTCGCGGAGCCTGGCCCGCGCGCGCTGCAATGCGCTGTTTATGGCTGGGACGCTGATATCGAGCAGGTCGGCGGCATCCTTGGCGGACCAGTCGAGCACGTCACACAGAATCAAGGCGGCGCGCTGCGGCGGCGTGAGGAGCTGGATCACCGTCAGAAAGGCGAGCTCGATCGTTTCCCGCGTCAGCGTCGTGGCCTCCGGCGTCCTCTCCGGCGGGGTGGGCGGGTCGAGCACCGAGTCCGGAATGGGCCCCAGCCAGACGACGTTCTCCGGTTCGCCGGTCCATGCCTCGTCCGCCGCGGCCCTGGCCGCGAGCACTGCCCGCCGCTCATCGCGGGCAATCGCATCGTGGCAGACGTTCGTGGCCACGCGGTAGAGCCATGGGCGCAGCGGCGCGCCTTCTTTCAGGCTGTCGCGATACCGCCAGGCGCGAAGCAACGTTTCCTGCACCGCGTCCTCGGCGTCGGGCAAGGAGCCGAGCATGCGGTAACAGTGGATCAGCAGCTCGCGGCGATGACGCTCGACGTTGCTAGCGAACTCGTTCACTATGTGCCTCCGTTCCAGCGCTGCCGATGGATCAGCATCGATTCTTACTTGTAATACCGGAGCGGGGTCAAAAACTCATCGCAGTAGCATTCGGAGTCTTCCCGATACACAGAAAAGGTACAAGAAACAACTCCTTAGTCTTCGATTGCCTCAAGACCAAGCTCTTTAAGTCGCTCGAGGCCGTCCTTCATGGCTTTGAGTTCTTCGGCGGAGTGCCCTCGCCAATTCACAACCTCGCCTATGACGCGAAGTGGATCCTTAGAGCGGTATGAAAGCGTAGGGTTACCCGGGTACTTCTTGTCAGTCAGATTGGGGTCGTCTTGAAAAGGGCCAGTCGCCTCCACCACATAGATTCTGCCGGGACTCTCACCAAGGGCGAGCTCGGCTCCCCAGACAGCGGCATTCAAAGTGCCGGTCAAATAAATGCAGGCCGCCTTCTTTCCCTTACCGTAGTTAGAATTGTAGCCGGGCTGAATGAGATCCCCCGGTCTTAGGTCTGCTTTGGTACCGTGGAAGAAACTTCGTCCAGGCAGTTGAGGTTTGATCACCTTTTAAGTCTCCTGTCGATAGGTCGATGGGGAGCTAGGCCGCCACTTCGGTCGCAAAATCTCCAACCCACAACTCAACCAACAGAATACTGTGGTGTGCGATTCCTGACGACTCAGGCGGCCCTTGGCAGTCTCCGCGGTCTTGTGAGCTATTGTAAGACCTATCAGGGGGCCGCTGTCACGGCAGAGGCCGCGGCCTGCCTGCGGCAAGCAGGGTTCGAGTCCCGTCGTCCCCGCCATTCTTTTCAGGTCTGGCCCGGAAACACAGGTGACAGTTCGTACCGGCTACATGGGTAACACTTTTGGGCCATTCTTTGTCGAGTTTCCGGTATCTATCTTCCTTTCTTTGTTCGATACGTCGTGAGATAGTATAGCCCTTACAGCTCTGTCAGGATGTTTTATGCATCGCCAAGCCAACACCTTAGTGTCTTTTTTATTCTTCCTATTCTTTGTTGGGACGCCTACGCCTTATGGCGCGGAGCAAGATCGAACTGACGGCACAGCGCCCGACATTCCCAAGACGTGGGATCAAGAAGCGCTCGCGACACTGGAAGTGCCGTTGGCGGAACCAAGCGCTTCCCCGAAGCCCGTGCCCTTCGAGTTTTACTACGCGATGCCGGTGCGTCCGGTCTATAAGAGTTATCCCGTTTACGCACCTGGGCACGAACCTCCCGGCTACATGAACTGGCTGAAGCAACAGGAACCTGAGGTTATTTGGGCTGAAGACGCAAAAGACAAGGCCGAGCGCACGCCACCTCTCAGAACCGCGGCAGATTGGATCAAAGCGGGAGAGATCATTTTTGACGCCCCGATTTTTTATGACGCTGTCGTGACGACTGCACAGGTGCAGGACCCGGCCTGGTACAAAGCCGTTGCCCCACAACTTGCCAAAGACGGCGTACTCCCGTATGTACGGTACGTAATCAGGGAAAAAGCAAAGGTCGAGTTGGGCAACAATGCGTGTGCCTCCTGCCACATCCGCGTGATGCCCGATGGGACGATCATCAAGGGAGGACAGGGCAACTTTCCGTTTGATCGCAGTATCGGTTTTAGGATTCGTAAGTCGTCTGCTGAGTCCAAGGATAAGCAGAAATTTCTGGAAGATCTTCGTCACGGCGTGAAGGAGCTTACAGATACACCTTGGCTGGACCCGGACCCAAATGCAAGGGTCGACCAAATGTCGATTGACGAAATCGCGGCTGCATTTGAGGCAGTTCCGCCTGGGGTTGCGGTGCGCCACGGCACCAGTATTTTCTTCCCTACGCAAATACCAGACCTTATCGGCCTAAAGGATCGAAAGTATTTTGACCATACAGGGCTAGTGCGCCACCGTTCCGTCGGTGATCTCATGCGCTATGCTGCACTCAACAACGAAATCGACTTCTACTCCTCTTTCAAAGGCTTCGTTCCGTCCGGCGCTGACTTCCGAAAGCTACCCGATCCGAAAACGCTCGACCGCTACAGCGATACTCAGCTTTACGCCCTTGGACTTTACATTTATTCTCTGAAGCCTCCGCTCAATCCCAATAAATTTGACGATTTAGCTGCAAGAGGTCAGAAAGTCTTTGAAGGTGCGGGTTGCGTAATGTGCCACACGCCACCGCTCTATACGAGCAACAAGCTCACCCCGGCACAGGGCTTCTCCGTTCCGTCGGCGCATTTAGCTAAGTACGACATCTTGAACTTGACGGTAGGGACGGACTCAAACTTAGCTCTCAAGACCCGCCGGGGAACCGGCTATTACAAGGTTCCTTCGCTGAAGGGTGTGTGGTATCGAGGACCGTTTGAACACAATGGCTCGGTCGCAACCCTGGAAGACTGGTTTAACCCGTTGCGTTCGCGCGAAGACTACGCTCCGACAGGTTTTGTCGGTTATGGCTCAAGAACACGCGCCGTAAAAGGCCATCCATTCGGCCTGGATTTGTCTGCGGACGATCGCAAATCTCTGATTGCCTTTCTTAGGACGCGCTAATAGCTGACCGAATGCGGCGTTTGGGCACACGTCTCGGTCTTTTCCCCTAAGCCATTAATCGAATACGCAGCACGTCACCTCGAGATGTGACTATGGTCACAGACCTGGAAATCAAAAGCGTCGAGAATGGTTGCTGTTGATTGGGTTGGAGATGGCCCAATGATGAATGGGGGGAAGCCTATGCGTCTTTCCGGTAAGTGGGTGTATCTACTCCTCCCGGTGCCCATGATCCTGGCGTTGGTGTCCGCGGCTGCGGACGACAGCCCGAAAAAGTCAAAGGCACCCAAGTCGAAGCAGGAGCAGGCCCAGAAATATGTGAGGCCGACGGATGCGTCTCTGTATGTCGGCGTGGAAACCTGCAAGACCTGCCACGAAGACATGCCCTCCAAGGGCTTTTACAAGACGTACGAGGATTCACCGCACTATGTGACGATGCTGGACACGAAGAAAGGCCCGGAGTGGCACGGATGCGAAGCCTGCCACGGCCCGGGGAAGGCTCACGTGGAAGGCGGCGGGGACAAGAGCAAGATTTTCACATTTAAGAACGCTTCGGCGGCAGAGATCAGCGCACGCTGCCTGGACTGTCACCAGTACGGCGAGGAGCATAGCAACTTCGGACGCTCGGCCCACATGCAGAATGGTGTGGGATGCACGGATTGCCATGATCCGCACCACGCCAAGGAGGGCCAGAAACTCTTAAAGGAGAAGCAACCGCAGCTTTGTTACGGTTGCCACCTCGAGGCAAAGCAGCAATTCACGCGGACATTCCACCATAAGGTGAACGAAGGACTCGTGAAATGTACGGACTGCCATAATCAGCATGGCGGATTCCTAAGCAGGCAGCTTCGGACGACCAGCACGGGCCAAGACGTTACTTGCTACAAGTGCCATGCGGACAAACAAGGACCATTCGTTTACCAGCACCATGCCATCGTCGAGGGCTGTGTCGCTTGCCACACCCCACATGGCTCTTCGAACCCACGTTTGCTGAAGCGCAGCCAGGTGAACCTGCTGTGCCTCGAATGCCATTCCTTTACCGTGGATGCGATCGCACCGCTTACACCAACTTTTCACAACCAAGCCCAAAAGTATCAGGCTTGCACCTTATGCCATGTGGCGATTCATGGGTCCAACACGGATCGTGTGTTCTTCAGGCCATAGAGGAAACGACCATGCACGGCACAAAGAATATGCGGAATCTCCCAATATGCACACGGAACGCAACGAGAGTTCTCCTTGGGGCCGCACTGTTTGCATTTCTGCTGCCCGCGGCAAGAGCGCAGCAAGATGAGGAACAGAAAGGCGTCGAGCAGGGAAATTACAACGTCAAGCAGTCCATCGAATTCGGCGGGCGCTTCACGAATGTCTCCGGCGATTTCCAGGCGTACAACAGCTTTGTCAATCTGCAGCAGGGTCCGCGTTTGCTAGGGTTCACCCTGGAAATGCGCTCGCTGGATCACCACGGTTCGTTGTTCGACACGCTGTACTTTACCAATTTTGGCTACGGTGGAGACCCCAACGACGTTTCGCGGCTGCGCGTAGGCAAGAATCGGTGGTACAACCTCGACGCTCAATTCCGGAAGGATCAGAATTTCTGGGACTACACGTTGCAGGCGAACCCGATCAATCCGACCACTCCTGCGTTTGCGAACGCCCCGGCAGGGTTCACGCCAATCATTTCGACTTCGCCGCATCTCTTTAACACGCGAAGAAAACTGGGTGACTACAATCTGCTGCTGTTACCGGAATCCAAAGTACGCTTCCGGTTGGGATATTCAAGGAACATTGTCGAGGGCCCCGCGCTAACAACCTTTCACGAAGGTACAGAGCCACTGTTGCTTCAGGATGTGAAAACAACCGTCAATGCGTACCGGCTTGGCGTGGACTTTAAAGTTCTGCCCAGAACAAACATCAGCTACGACCAAATCTGGAACTACTACAAGGGCGACACCGGAATCGTTGATAACAATCAACTCTTTGCCCTGGCGAACGGCACGCCCGTGGACATTGGTGTCTCTTTAAACGCGGGCGCTAATCAGCCCTGTAGCGGAACATTCCTTGCTTCTCCTCCTGGAGCGGTGAAACCAAATTGCAATGGTTTCCTTGCTTATGGCTCGCATGGACGAACGCGAACAAATGGCCCTACCGAGCAACTCAGCATGCAATCGAACTATTGGAAGGACTTGGACCTGTCGGGCCGCGTCAGCTATACGGGCGGCGATATGATCGTGGACAATTGGAACGAGGCATTCAACGGTCTTGCCACCCGCACTTCTCTGCGTGATCGGAATTCGTCTGGCCCCATCGGCGGCAGGCGCGTGAATGCGTCGGCTGATTTTGGCGCGTCCTGGCATGTCACGAAGAGTTTCAGCGTTACCGACTCATTTCATTTCGGGAATTATCACAACCCATCCGTATGGGACTTTTCCCTGTGTAACTTCTTTGGCGCTTCTATGGCGGCGGGGCCAACCGTGTTTTCCCCCACGACAACCGTGCCGTTGAATTGTGTAAGTCCGATTGACGGCGTGAGCGGCACGCCCGTACATACAGCTTCTTCTCCGCCGGACATCGCCATTGGAACGGCAAGCACTCTCCTAAAAGTGGACGAGAAAACGAATCTCTTCTCATTGGACTATCAATTCGCGCCGCGAGTCGGTGCTCGCCTCGGCTATCGTTACCGCAGCCGCACCGAAGTAGAAACGGACTTCCAATCTGGGACTTTTGTGTTCTTCCCTGACCAACAAAATAACCGGACCCCCCTTGCCCCTTTTAATGTGGATGACAGTGGGAATCCAGTATTCTGCCCAGTCGCCAATAACCAGCCCGACGGCACCTGTATTCTCACGCCTGATGCCAGCTTGGATGTCGGCTCGACTCCCATTCATGAAAACGCTGGCTTATTTGGACTGTGGGTACGGCCTACGGCCAACTTTCGGGTAAGCTTCGACGCAGAACTGATGAGCGCGGACAATGCCTTTACGCGTATCAGCCCCAGGGAGTCTCAGGAGTATCGCATCAGGACGACGTATAAACCGGCTACCTGGTTGAACCTGAATGGTAGCGTCACCATCTGGGAAGGCCGGAACAACGCCGGGGATATCAACAATCTGCAACACAACCGGACTTACGGTTTCTCGGCGCAGTTTCAACCGAATGAAAAGGTCGGTTTGGATCTCGGATACGATTACAACGATGTCTTCTCTCAAATCCTGATCTGCTATGTGAGCAGTGCTGCGCCTGCCGGAGTGTCAAAGTGCCCTGGATCGACGATACTTGTCGAGCAACTTTCCACCTATACCAATAAATCGCACTATGGTTTCTTCGATGTAAGGGTAACCCCCTATCACCGGCTAACGGCGCGCCTTGGCGCGAACCTTACCGGCACAAATGGAAGCGCGCTCCTGGTCATTACCCCGAATGTCCCCACTGGCCCCCTTGATTCAAAGTGGCTCCATCCCTTCGGCGGATTGGACTACCGCTTTGCGAAGAATTGGACCGGCAAAGCCTTGTGGGATTACTACGGCTATCACGAGGATGCAAGTGCCGTGCCTCAGGACTTGGCTGCACCTCGAAACTTCCGCGGCAATCTGGTCACGCTGTCAGTACGATACGCATTCTGAGCGGACCCCAAGAATCAGCGCGAAGTGGGTTGATTGGAGCAATTAGCGCCAGTAGGCAGCAAGAATGACTGAACCCGGAAGGATTCAACCGCAGCGACGCCGTATGGTCGAGATGCTCCTCGGGAGCGGCCTGTTTGGGTCCATCGTCTCTGCCATTTACCCGGTGCTTCGCTATCTGGTTCCGCCGCCGATCGCGGATCTTGGTGGCGATGAAATTGTGGCCGCAAAGGTCGGGGAGCTAAAACCCAACGGCTCGAAGGTCCTTCGCTTTGGAACGCGGCCCGCCCTGCTGGTGATGACCGCCGAAGGCGAGTATCGCGCGCTCTCCGCCGTTTGCACACACCTGAGCTGCACCGTGCAATACCGCAACGATCTTCATCAGGTTTGGTGCGCCTGTCACAATGGATTGTACGATCTCAACGGCCGCAACATCTCCGGCCCCCCTCCCCGCCCGCTCGAAGCCTATCAAGTACACCTTCGTGGTGACGAAATCGTCGTCAGCCGGAAACGGGAGTCATGACTTGAGTCTGTTCGCGCACGCTCGTGGCTGGCTCGGCGATCGCTTTCATTTAGAGGATCTGATCGGGCCTTTGAAGAAGAAGACTGTCCCCGTTCACAGTCTCTCCTACTGGTACTTTCTTGGCGGCATCACGCTTTTTCTCTTCATGATCCAGGTTTGCACGGGAATTCTTCTGTTGCTGTATTACAGGCCCGGGTCCAACGAAGCCTTTGAGAGCGTCCAGTACATCATGACCCGCGTGCAATTTGGCTGGCTGGTGCGCTCGATTCATTCCTGGGCGGCAAATCTCATGATCCTCACCGCTTTCGCCCACATGTTCAGCGTCGTCTTTCTGCGCGCGTACCGCAAGCCCCGCGAAATGACTTGGCTGAGCGGTATGCTTTTGCTTTTTCTCGCCCTTGGATTTGGTTTTAGCGGCTACCTCCTTCCGTGGAATACCCTCGCATTCTTTGCCACCAAAGTCGGCACCGAGATTACCGGTCAAGTCCCCCTGATCGGCCACAAGCTGATGGTTTTCTTGCGCGGCGGCGAAGACGTGACCGGCGCAACGCTTACGCGCTTCTTCGGTTTTCACGTCGCGGTTTTGCCCGGCCTGACAACCCTCCTGATTCTCATACACCTCGCGCTCGTCCAGTATTTCGGCATGAGCGTCCCGCCAGGCGTAGAAGCGCGTTGGAACGCCTCTCCAAAAGACGCGAGAGAAATGAAGTTTTTCCCAAACTTCTTCCTTCGTGAACTCATGGCCTGGTACATCGCTCTCGGTGTTCTTGGCGCGCTGGCCGCGATTCTTCCCTGGGAATTGGGCACAAAAGCAGATCCGTTTGCGCCGGCTCCCGCCGGCATCCGTCCGGAATGGTATTTCATGTTCATGTTTCAGACGCTGAAGAAAATTCCAGCAAAAGTGTGGTTTGCGGACGGTGAAGTTATTGGCATTCTCGTTTTCGGCGCCGCAGGACTTGTCTGGACGCTGCTGCCCTTCTTCGACCGGACTGGGGGCGGTCGTGGCCGGAAATTCTTCATGGGCGCTGGCGTGTTTGCGATTACTTACATCCTTGCGATGACCTTGTATGGATACCTGGCGAAATAAAGGAATATCAAACGGGCGCTACTTGCTTCTGGCCATTTTTCTCTGCGGAGGCAATGCTTGGGCTCAAGTGCAAAACGCCTGCCTCACCTGCCACGGCGCGCTCGATCCTCCTCTGCAAGTTACCGAGCAACAGTTCGCAAGCGACATCCACTCGCAAAAGGGCCTGACTTGCGCGAGTTGCCACGGCGGCGATCCCGCCAAAGCGGACATGGATGCGATGAGTAAAGCGTCAGGATTTCGCGGGAAGATCGAACGCAAAGATGTTCCCGAACTCTGTGGCCGCTGCCATTCCGACGCAGTCTTCATGCGTCAATACAATCCATCGCTGCGTACCGACCAGTTGAGCCAGTACAAGACGAGCATTCACGGAAAGCTATTCGCCAAAGGCGACACCAAGGTGGCTGTCTGCATCGATTGCCATGGCGTTCATGGGCTGCGGCCCTCCAGCGACTCCCGGTCGAAGGTTCACCCGCTCAACGTCACGCAAACTTGCTCTCGATGTCACGGCGACGCGGCGTACATGAAGGGCTATTCGATCCCGACCGATCAGTTCGCGAAATACAGCGGCAGCGTGCATAACAATGCTCTGGCTGTCCGCGGCGATCTTAGCGCGCCGACTTGCTCCACCTGTCACGGGAATCATGGGGCCGCGCCTCCAGGCGTGGATACCGTTCAAAAGGTCTGCTCCAAATGCCATGTTTTCCAGGATCAAATGTTCGAGAAGAGCAGCCACCGAGCCGCTTTTCAGGCTGCCGGCCTCCCCGGCTGCGTAGTTTGTCACAGCAACCATGCCATCAGTCATCCGACCGAGGAGAAGCTTGCCGCCGGCCCTGAGGCCGCTTGCATGCAGTGCCACAAGCCCGGAGACAGGTGCGACCAACAGCGCGCCGGAATGTTGGCCGGCCTGACGCATCTAGACGAGGCCATCAAAGCCGCAGACAGAGTGCTGGGAGTTGCGGAATCCTCTGGTATGGAAGTCAGCCAGGCGCGGCTGGACCAGGATCAGGCGCGCGACGCGCTAACAAAAGCGCGCGTCACGATTCATAGCTTCAAGCTGGATCCTGTGAACCACGACATCCAGGAAGGCTTGAAGATTGCTGCAAAGGATTTGCAGGCGGGTCAGGCTGCCCTGGCCGAGCGAGATTATCGGCGAAAAGGATTAGGGTTTGCCCTAGTGTTCATTTTACTGACGGTGCTTGGGCTGTTCTTATATATCCGGCAGATCGAGCAGGCCCCGAAGACTTGAGGATTTGGATACTCCGACTTAGGAGGTACAAAGATCTCTACTTTTCGTGAAGCAACCGGCGTAGATACGAGAGAATAAGTCCGGCGCTTTATGTTTGATTGAATATGATTGCGGTTTGTAAAACAGTGCGCGACACCCGTCGAGCGCTGATATCTCAAAATAGGGAGTAAGAACATGGGGAAGACAACTGGTTGGATCGCAGGGATCGCAGCCGCTGGCGTTGTGTTGGCAGCTATCGCTTTCCTGAGCACTCCGGCAAGAGCGGACACCGCGGCTGCCGAAGCCACGTTTAAAGCCAAGTGTGCCATGTGCCATGGGCCAGACGGCAAGGGACAAACCGCAACGGGCAAGGCGATGAAGGTGAAAGATTTTTCTTCAGAAGAAGTCCAGAAAATGACTGATGCGGATTTGACGGCAGCCATCACCTCTGGCAAGGGCAAGATGCCTCCGTTTAAGACGCTCACACCGGATCAGGTGAAAGACCTGGTGGCGTACATCCGCACGTTCGGTAAGAAGTAGCGCCCCTCTTCTCGCAGTCTGCGCCAACTCGCATTCGCCCTGGCGAGTCACGTAGCGGTGTGAGCTTCATCACTGAAGCGTGACGGAGAAGCACGGTAAATGTGTTGTGGTGCTGCCCGAGACCGCCGTTAAGGAAGATACTGCATGCGCCGCTACGGACAAGCCACCAAGCCAAGGAGGGAGACATGAAAAAAGCTATTCTAGGGATCGCATTTGTTGTCATGCTGTGCTTGGTAGGCTCCTCCTCTCGAGCGCAAAATGCTGCCAACCGCGAAAAAACCTTCAAGGCGAAGTGTGCGGCTTGTCACGGCCCTGACGCGGCCGGCAAGCCCGTGATGAAATCACCCTCGATCAAGGGCAAGACTGCCGACGAGATTCAGAAAGTGACCTCCACTTCGCCCAAGCATGTCGCCTTGAAGAGCCTGACTGCGGACCAGATGAAGGAGGTCGCGGCCTATCTGGCCACCTTGAAGTAGCTGCAGCCGCAGTCTTCTCATGGCTGGCGGCTGGAAGTGAACTTCAAGGCTTAGGACCCTGCGGCCGGCGGCGTCCCTGAACATAAACTCGCACGTGGGCCGCGTAAGTGTTCGAGCAGGGGTTCGCGTTGAAAGGAACGTGTTTCTTATTCGGCCGAGTTGAAGGGCGAACGTCGGACGATATGCCAGTTCGTGAAAACATCCGGAGTTGGATTCGGCTTCTCTACTTTCTCGGGCAAAACCCCGTCACCTTTATCGGTGCCGTTCTTACCACCAGCAGTGCGGCTACTCTGATTGCCTTCTGGTTCTATGATTTTCTGCTTCCCGGACCTCCCCATCCTTATATCGGCATTTTGCTGTTCCTGATTTTGCCCGGGGTCTTTGTCCTGGGCCTGCTGCTTATCCCCGTGGGAATCTCGCTGCGCCGCCGCACTCTTAGAACCCGGGGCGAACTCTTGGACGTCTATCCAGCCATCAATCTTCGTGAGCCCATGGTCCGCCGTGGAGTCTTCGTGCTCGGGGCGGCAACCTTTCTGAACGTCCTTATCTTCGGAACGGCCTCCTACCGCGGCGTGGCCTACATGGATTCCACGCGATTCTGCGGGCAGACTTGCCACACGGTTATGACTCCGGAGTTCACGGCATACCAGAATTCCCCGCACTCGCGGGTGGAATGCGTTGCCTGTCATATCGGGCCGGGGGCAAGCTGGTTCGTGCGTTCCAAGCTCTCCGGAGTGCGTCAAGTCTTCGCCGTGACCTTTCACACCTACTCGCGGCCTATTCATGCTCCGGTGAAACATCTGCGTCCCGCCCGGGAGACGTGCGAGCAGTGTCATTGGCCGCAGCGATTTACGGGCGATAAGTTCGTTGTCAAAAAAACCTATAAGGATGATGAACAAAATACGCTGCAGACTACCGCCATGCTGTTGAAAGTAGGTGGACGCACTTGGCAAGGTTCGACTGGAATCCATGGCAGGCACCTGGACGAAGGTGCGAGAATCCGCTATGTCTCGATCGACGATCAACGTCAGGTGATTCCCGTCGTTTATTACACCAACGACCAAGGAAAAACTGTCGAATACGTCTCGAGCGACATTCAAGCGACAAAGCAGCAGCTCGACGCCGGCGAACACCGCTCGATGGACTGTGTGGACTGTCATAATCGTCCGACGCACGCATTCGAAGTCCCTGAAGATGCAGTGAACCGCCAAATGGCGTCGGGGCGCATCAGCCCGGAGCTTCCCTTCATCAAGAAAAAAGCCGTGGAGCTGCTAAAGGTGGATTATCCAGACCGGGACGCTGCGCAACAGCGCATTGTCGAAGGCCTGCAATTGCTTTACCGCTCGAGTTATCCCGCAGTCTACGACTCGCGCCGCGCCCTTATCGCTCAATCCGCGCAGACCGTTGCTGCCATTTACCTGCGAAATATTTTCCCGGAGATGAAGGTGGCCTGGGGCGTTCATCCGAACAACCTCGGGCATACCGATTTTCCTGGTTGCTTCCGCTGTCACGACGGAAGCCACACGAGCGCCGACGGCCAAACGATTACCAACGACTGTTCGGCCTGCCACAATTTGCTGGCTGTCGAGGAAACCAATCCCAAGGTCCTGGCCGACCTGGGGCTGAAGTAAGCCGCGGGAATCCTTACCGCTGCCGTGAAGCTTTGATTTGAGGAGACCGGTATGGCGGTGTGCGCGGAGAATCGGCGCTGCCCCGAGGAATTCACGCTGAGAAAAACGGTCACGCGCCTGCTTCTCATCCTTGCCCTCGTCTCGATTCCTCTTCTCGCACGTCAGGGTGAAAAAACATTAACGCCTCTTAAGCAGAATGAAGCCTGCCTTGCCTGTCACGGTCGGCCGGGCATGAAGTCCGGAAAGGGAAAGAGCATTTCCATTCGCCCCGAAAAGCATGCGGCGAGCGCACATGGAATTCTTGCGTGCATGGATTGCCATACCTCCATCAAAGACTTCCCTCATCCGATCAAGACCGGCAAAGTAAAATGTGAAACCTGCCATGCGGAGCAAGCGGCGGACGCCGCGAAAAGCATTCACGGGGCGCTGGGCGAAGACTCCTGCTCCTCCTGTCACGGCAACGTCCATGAAATTGCCGCTTCCGCAAAGCTGACACCCGCAACTTGCGCGGAGTGTCACGCGGCAGAAGCGAAGGAATTTTCGGAAAGCATTCACGGACAGGCGGCGAATTCCGGCGATCCTGATGCTCCTTCCTGCCTTTCTTGCCATGGCCCTGCCCACAAGATCTTGCCCTTGAGTGAACCGGCTTCCAAGTTGGCAAAAAGGAATCAGCCCGCGGCTTGTGCGCAATGTCACTCGAATCCGGGTTTCCTTTCGCGCCATAGGATTCCGGTTCTTCACCCAGTCGAGCAGTATTTGCAGAGCGTTCATGGGCGGGCGGTGTTGCAGGGCAAGAACGGGGCGGTTTGCGCAGACTGCCATGGCGGACACGGAATCCTGCCGGCGCGCGACGCGCAATCGACAGTGAGCCACTGGAATGTGGCAGCAACCTGCGGGAAATGTCACAACGAGATCGCTAGGCAATTCAACGAAAGCGTGCATGGGGAAGCCTTGAAAGCCGGCGTGCGCGATGCTCCCGATTGCGCCAGTTGCCACGGAGAGCACTTAATCCTGGAACCCGGTAACCCTGCTTCCGCTCTGAACGCTGCAAATATTTCTGCGCAAACCTGCGGACGATGCCACGCAGATACCCGTATGGCCCGCCTTTATGATCTGCCCACAGACCGCATGCCCTCGTACGCCGACAGTTTCCACGGGCTGGCCGTTAGGGAGGGTAAGCTGACGGCAGCCAACTGCGCGTCCTGCCATGGCGTCCACGCCATTCTTCGGTCGAGCGACCCGCGCTCGACCGTGAATGCCGCAAACTTGGCCAAAACGTGCGGACAATGTCACCAAGGTGTCGGTGAGAGACTGGCTATTGGCCCCGTCCATGTTCGCATCTCGACTGGGCCTGCTCACCCCGTCGTTCGATGGATTCGCGGCTTCTATCTGGTCATCATTCCGCTGACCCTCGGCTTCATGTTGATTCACAACCTTCTCGATTGGCTGGCGAAACTGGGCCGGCGCCGCTGGCTTGAAAACAGCAGCGGGCACGTCGTTCGAATGAACCTCTGGTTTCGCATCGCACATTGGGGCGTGATGCTCAGTTTTCCAACGCTCGTCTTCACGGGTTTTGCGCTGAAGTATCCGGACAGTTGGTGGTCAGCTCCCTTTTTGCTGTGGGGCAGGCACGAAGCCTTTAGAGGCAGGCTCCACCGCGCGGCGGCCATCGTCCTGATTGCCGCGACCTTGTATCACTTCGTTCATCTCGCTTTAAACCGGCGGGATCGCGGATTTTTCCTGGCGATGCTCCCGAAATGGAAAGACGTGAGCGATTTGGTGAGCGCGGTGCGCTACAACCTGAATCTGTGCAAAGAGGAACCGCAATTCGGAAAATTCAATTACGCCGAAAAGCTGGAATACTGGGCGTTCCTCTGGGGCAGCGCCATCATGGCGCTTTCCGGATTTCTGCTGTGGTTCAACAACTTTGCCCTTCGCCATTTTCCGAAGTGGATCAGCGACGCGGCAACTGCCGTTCATTGGTATGAAGCCTTGCTGGCTACCTTCTCCATTTTGCTCTGGCACTTCTACATGGTGATCTTCGATCCGCTCGTGTACCCAATGGACACCGCTTGGCTTGACGGCAAAGTCCCTGCCAGCCATTACCGGTTTTCCCGCCCCGCTTACTTGCGAACTCTCCAGCGCGCCGGGTTACTTTTCAATTCGAACAGCAAGGTTCCCGCGCCCAACAAACCCGAGCCTGAACCAAAATCCGAATCTTCGCAAAAACCCGCTCCGGCGGAAGAGAAGCTCTAAGAATTTCGCGCTGCAGAGTCGACATCGCACTCCACTGATGGAAGGCATGAAGAATTCAAGAGTAAGATTAGAGCCTTGAATGCAGGCAATCCCTTTTGCGCCTATCCGAATAATTGTGGCTCCCACCGCCTTGCAGACGATTGATAACACTAGACTTCAGGGCAAAATTGACCCAAAAAGCCCATATTCCCGCTAAAAAAACGATATTCGGCATTAAATTTTCAAAAAAAGTGCTTGACACGCTTCCTGGGAAGGTAGTAGAAAACCACTAGCCGTTAACGTTCACGGCGCGTTTCGGTCTGGGGTGGATCGACGCCGTGGGGGTGGTTCCCATTCAAAATTTCGACGGGGGTGCTCGAGTGGCGAAGCGCGTACTCTTTTCTATTTTCTTGATTTCCAGCCTTGTGGTTCTGCTTCTGAGCAGCAGTGCTCCGCTCAAAGCGCAATCGATTTACGGCACGATCACCGGAACGGTCTATGACCCGTCCGGTGCGGTCGTGGCTAATGCAACCGTGATCTTGAAGAACGTTGCCTCGGGAGACATTCGCCGGGGCGCAACAAACTCCGACGGATACTACTCGTTTTCGTCTGTGCCGACGGGTTCCTATACCATCACCGTCGAGGCCGCTGGATTCCAGAAGACCGTGACGGGAGGTGTTGAGGTCACGGGTGCGGCCAGCCTGAGCTTCCCGATCAAACTCACCATCGGCAGCGCAGCGATCGAAGTCAAGGTGGAAGGCATTGCCGATCAGATTATTCCGACCGACTCCGGCGAGAAATCTACGGTGCTCCAGGAAAAGCAGCTGCAGGACTTTACCATCGTCAGTGCCAACGCGGCCGAGTTCATTAAGATTCTTCCTGGCTTCGCCCCGATCAACAAGGGGAACGGTCTCGCCAGCGGCACTGATTACACCGGCGAAATCATCGGCATCAACGGGAATGGCGACGGCGGTAGCCAGAGTCCTCTCAACGGGGCCTTTGCCGCCAACGGCTTCGGCACCTCCAATGGAAACGGAACAAACAACGTTGACATCACAGCCGACGGCGCCCATGTCTCCGATCCTGGTTGCAACTGCGCGACGCCTGTCAATCCGAACCCGGACATGATTTCCGAATTCAAGGTTCTCACCTCCAACTTCAGCGCGGAGAATTCCAAGGGCCCTATCGTCATCAGCTCCGTAACCAAGTCCGGCGGCCACGATTTTCACGGCTCGGCATATTTAAACGCCCGCAACTATGGGCTGAACGCCAATCGTTGGCTTAACAACAAAAATAACGTCCCGATCCCACAGAATAAGTTTTACTATCCCGGCGGGAGTATTGGTGGCCCGGTGCTTTTCCCGCACTCCGATTTCAACCATAACCGCGACAAAATGTTCTTCTTTACCGGTTTCGAGTATTTCTACCAGGTCCTTGACACGGGCTTGTTGACCGCCACAGTGCCAACGGGGGCCATGCGCGGCGGCGATTTCAGCAGCATAGTCGGCAACCTGAATAGTTGCTTGACTGTCAGCCCCGTGCCCTCGACACTTGACAACAACAATAACTTTATCTGCGGAACCGCAGCGAGTCCGCGGAGCTTCATGGGAGGCCTTGTTACGACTTTTGCCGGAGAAGCTAATGCACCCATCCCTGGTGGGGTCTTCCCGGCAAACCTGATTAGCCCAGTCGGTCAGGGCATGCTGAATCTCTATCCATCGGTCCCGGCTGGCAGCGGTTTCTCGGGTAACTACGCCAAAGACATTGCGTTCAACCAGAACGGGTGGCAGTGGTCCTCCAGGGTTGACTACAACTTTAGCGACAACACCAAGCTGTACGTCCGTTATAACCTTCAGAAGGAAACCCAACAGTTTCCGATTGGCCTGTGGTGGAGAAACCCGCCCCAGGTCCCCTATCCGACGCCGATCTTGGGCAAGAACCGATCCGACTCCATTTCCGCCAGCTTGCTGCACGTCTTTAACCCGACGCTCTCGAACGAAGTAGTTTTTGGCTATACCTATATCGACTTCCCGAACGTTTTCCAAAATGCCAGCAAAGTCGACCGTACTGCTTTGAGCATACCCTTTACCGGCATCTTTAATAACGGCATTAAGCAGATTCCTTCTATCACCGGATGGGGTGGTGAGGTCGGCACGTTGTTTAATCCCAGCGGCTTCCAGGAGGGCGGGAGCGCGGGACTGTATGCGACAAAATGGCTCCCGTCCTTTGGGGACACACTTTCCAAGGTCTGGGGCACCCACACCATGAAGTTTGGCGCCTATTACGAGTACGTGGTCAACAAGCAACCGAGCAACAACTACGGGAACGGCCTGTTCGTCCAGGCAGGATGGGCAGGCGGCAGCAGCGGCGATCCCTATGCCGACTTGCTGGCCGGTTTTGCCGGGCAGTACCAGGAATCCAACAAGGACGTGTTGCACAACGAGGCCTACAATCAGTTGGACTTCTTTGGGCAGGATAGCTGGAAGATGACGCATCGCCTGACTGTGGACTACGGCCTGCGTGTTTCTCACCTGGGCCCTTGGTATGACCGGCAGGGTAATGGTTTCGCGGTTTGGAATCCCGCCCTGTACGATCCCAAAGCGTCGACGAGCACAGGTACCGGTTTCGATTGGCATGGCAAGAACAAGAACGTTCCTCTGTCCGGTTTTCCGGTCCGTCCGCTCTATTACGCCCCTCGCGTCGGTGCGGCGTACGACCTCTTTGGGAACGGTCGAACGGTCCTTCGGGGAGGCTGGGGCCTGTATTACTTCCATACTGCGCAATCCACGCAGGGGCTGGACCAACCTCTAGGCGTTCAGACTCCAACGCTTAATAGCGTCAACATCGCCCAGATCCAAAGCACCCTCAGTACTCTCGGGCCGCCGGCCTTCAATGCCCAGGGTGTAGGCCTCGCCGATGACAAGTCGCCGCATAGCCAGAGCTACAGCTTTACTGTTTCGCAGAGGTTACCCTTCAGCTCGTTGCTGGAGGTCTCCTATGTAGGGGACCATGGCTACGACGTAAGCAACGGCACCGGTGTGGGCACCAATGTGAATGTTGTGCCGCTCGGTGCGCTGCTTACGGCGCCATTCGATCCCTCCAATCAAAACACCAGTAACTGCGGGCCTGGAGGAGTAGGCAGTGGCAATAAGCCTTGCCCCTCGGAATACGCGTTCGCGGGTCTCTATCCGACGTATCAGGCGATCAATATTGCCACGCACAACATCACCTCCAACTACAACGCCATGCAGGTTGTCTGGGTTCGCAGTAAAGGGCGTTACGACTTGTCTTTCAACTATACCTGGAGCAAGTCGCTGGGCATTGTTGGTTTGGACCAGCTTAACCTGAATCAAGATTACGGGGCGCAGCCTTTTGACCGCCGTCACCTGTTCAATGCTGCCTACTCCATCGAACTGCCGAACCCTGTTCACGACAATAAAGTCCTTGCTGGAGTCGTTAACGGTTGGCAGGTATCCGGCATCAACACCGTGCAGAGCGGCGTAAATCTCACGCAAAGCTCAAACAACACCAACTTTAACACCACAGGGAATATCACCAAAAGCATAACCCAGAACCTTGGCATAGATCCGGTGACGGGTCAGCAAATGAGTGCCACTTGGTTCTTGACTGCCAACAACGCCTTCAACTCAAGCCTCACTTCGTATTCGATTAATGGAACGGACTTCGTCCCCCTGGCTCCAACGCTAACCTGCAATCCGCGAACGAACCTTGGTCCAAATCAGTACGTAAACGGAAACTGTTTCACCCTTTCTCAGACGCCCGGACAGAACGGCAGTACCGTTTTGCCGGAATTTTTCGGACCCTGGTTCTGGACTTGGGACCTTTCTCTCTTCAAGAACTTCACCATCAAGGAACGGCAGAAATTGCAGTTCCGTTTCTCGGCCTATAACTGGCTCAACCACCCGGAGTGGAGCTTTACCTCCAGCGGCAACGAGGCAGACGCTCTGTACCTGCACTTTTCGCCTGACACCAGCGTGCCGTGTGTCCCAACAGGCGGCAGTGTCGCGAACGATACCAAAGCATGCTACGTCGGGCCGGTGCAAGCGAATAAGAATTTCGGCACGCCAAACGTTAAGTTTGGCAACCGCATTATTCAATTCGCGCTCAAATACACGTTTTAACCTCTTAATTCGCAAAACGCCCGGCTGTGACTTCAGCCGGGCGTTTTGCTTATAATGAGCTTCGGGGCCACTGAAAATGCCAAGGCGCTCAGTTTTACCCGCGGGGATTTGCGTGATCCGGCGTACGCTGTGCGGCTTTTTCATTTTTGCGCTGGCCGCAGTGCCCTTCTGCTTCGCGCAAGCCCTACAGAATCCCCAAGAGCTCCTCAAACAAGCCATAGCTCTTCATCAGGCTGGCAAGTTCGATCAGGCCATTGCCGACTACCGCCTCCTTCTCCAGCAATACCCCGACATGGCCCCGGTGCGGTCGGACCTT
This sequence comes from uncultured Acidobacteriaceae bacterium, assembly GCA_964524045.1. Classification (GTDB taxonomy): domain Bacteria; phylum Acidobacteriota; class Terriglobia; order Acidiferrales; family UBA7541; genus Acidiferrum. Next base: position 2,287 of record CAZGBQ010000059.1, on the reverse strand, counting down.
GGTGCGGCTCTGGCAGGCGCGGGACGCTACGAAGAAGCAATCGTCGAGTATCAGCGCGCCCTCAAGCTGAAGCCCCTGCCGGAAGTCCGCTTGAATCTGGCGCTGGCTTACTACAAGTCCGGGAAGCTCTCCGAAGCCGTTGCAGCGCTCAACCAGGTGCGCCAGGACATGCCCAACGAGCTGCGCCCTTCCCTGCTCCTCGCCGACTGCTATTTGCGCCTGGGCGAGAATAAAAGGGTGATCGAGCTATTGAACCCCACGTATGAGGCCAACCAGGACGATCTCTCTATTCTCTACATGCTTGGAACCGCCCTGGTGCGCGATGGGCAGGCCGATAAAGGACAAGTCTTGATCGACCGCATCCTGAAGAACGGCGATTCCGCGGAGGCGCGCCTGCTGCTCGGCACCACAAAACTCATGGTCAGCGACTTTTCCGGAGCTCTGGTCGACCTGCAAAAAGCTGTGGAGCTGAATTCCAATCTTCCGGATCTCTATGCGTATTATGGCGCCGCCCTGCTTGCCACCGGTGATCAGCCGGGCGCTCAAAGCGCCTTTGAGCGTGCGTTAAAGGACGATCCGAACAACTTCGACGGCAATTTGCGGATGGGCATGCTTCTTCGCCAGGACGAAAGGTACGACGAGGCCACGCTGTATCTTCAACACGCCCTGGAAATACGCCCCGGAGATGTAGGTGTGCGCTACCAGATCGCCTTGATTGAACTATCCGCGGGGCAAGTGGAAGCAGCGCGCAGTCACCTCGAATCGCTGGTCGCGGAAGCGCCCAATTTTACGGAGGCGCACGTGTCGCTGGCGACGGCATACTATCGCGAGAAGCGGAAGGCCGACGGAGACCGAGAGCGCGCCATCGTCGAAAAATTGAACGCCGAGAAACAGGCCAAGGAGAAGGGCGCGCAGGTGGCGCAATGAAGCGTTTTGGAGTTGTCCTTGTGTTGGCCTTCTTCCCTTCCTTATCGCTCCCGTCACAAACAAAGAGCCCCGCCTCCCCGAAGCCAAGCGGTTCCCGCAGTGTCCCGGCATCCGCTTTCGATGCGCTTGTAAAGAAGGCCGACGCCGCCCGGGAATCCGATCAAACCGATGAAGCGATGCGTCTGTACAAGCAGGCTGTGGGAATCAAACCCGCTTTCGTTGAAGGCTGGTGGTATTTGGGCATGCTGCACTACGAGGCCGACCAGTACCTCGAGGGGCGTATCGACTTTCATCATGTAACCGGCCTCAAGCCGGAAATGGCGCTGGCGTGGGCCATGCTGGGCTTATGCGAATTCGAGATCAAGGAGTACGAAAGCGCTCTGGTCCACCTGGAGCGCGCGGATCAACTGAAGATCCCCTACGAGCAGAGTTTCTACGACGTGGCTCAATACCATTTGGCATTGCTGTTCATCCGTTCGGGCAAATTCGAGCGGGCCGTCAAAATCACCGGCGACTTCGCCAAGCTGGGAAAAGACAGCCCGCAATTCGTCGAAGCCATGGGCCTCGCGGGACTCCGCAAGCCACTATTGCCAAGCGAGCTCCCGCCTCTCGAACGCGAGATGGTATTGGATGTCGGCCGGGCCCTCTGTGATTCCTCCGCCAGGCGCGCTGCTCAAGCGGACAGGGACAGAACCGAACTCCTTCGGAAGTATCCCAATACGCCAGAAATCCATTTTGTTGCAGGCTCCATGGCTCTGGGGAATGACTCCGATCAGGCCTTGGAAGAATGGAAGGCCGAGCTGGCGATTTCTCCTTCCCACTCGCTTGCGCTCGCCAGCATCGCCGGGGAATACCTGAAACGCGGAGAGTATCAGACGGCCCTGCCCTATGGCGAAAAGGCAGTCGGGGTCAGCCCCGGCTACTTCGCAGCCCACGCTATCCTGGGGCAAATCCTCGCCGAGGGAGAACTGGACATTCCTCGTGGCGTGCACGAGCTGGAAACCGCAGTTCGCATGGCCCCCTGGCAGCCTCAGGTTCATTTTGCCCTGGCGACGGCTTACGCCAAGGCCGGACGCAAAGAGGACGCCTCCAAAGAGCGCGCCGAGTTTCTGCGGTTGCGAAGCCAGGACGAGGTGGCGGTTTCCAAACCACAATGAAATGGCTTTCGCTAATCGCTTGCCTTTCTTTCCCTGTGGTCGCAGCAGCTCAGGGTAACCTGTCTTCGGCCGCGGCGTGTGCGCAATGCCACTCACAGGCCAGAACGCAACCCGATACTTCCATGGGCCGCGCTCTGGAAACCGTCCAGGAGTGCCGGGTGCTCATCGATCATCCGGTCCTCACCACCAAGCAGGGCCGGTTT
>CAZGBQ010000058.1:15521-21896 GCA_964524045.1 uncultured Acidobacteriaceae bacterium | reverse complement strand
CGAATCCGATTACCGTCACGTTGGACGCTGCCTTCAAGCACGTGCGCGACGCCGAGCTGTCGTCCGATTTCGCGAAGATTCCGGGCGCGTCCCTTGTACTGCATCACGCTCGTGCGACTGATGACTTTCAAATCGGCGACTTTCGCGAGATTGGAAAGAATTTCGTCCTGCACACCGTCGGTGAAGAAGGCGGTTTCCTGATTGGTGCTCAGGTTTTCAAACGGCAAGACCGCGATGCTCTTTTCCGGAACTGAAGCAACAACTCCAGCTGTCGACGCAGGTGCGGCAACTTTGATTTCCAAATCTTGGCAGAAAAATTCTCAAGCCCATCGCGATGACGGTCAGCGTAAGCAAGCCGGCGATCAGCATTCGCGGAACTCGATCGATACTTCTCGGAGCAAAGCGCGCCGAGTGAGTAGTCGTGGCGAGTTTTGTGGGCCGTTGCGGATTGCCGACTTCGTCGTTGTAGAGATTCACCAGCGAGATCACGTCGCCGTGCTTCACTTCGCACTCGCCGAGATCGTGGAGATAAGGCTGCCAATGCCGGTATTGAGCAAGATCTTCGGCGACACGTTTTGACAACAGAATGTGACCGGCGTCACCACAGTCCATCACCCGCTGCGCGATGTTAATTCCGGCGCCGGCTACGTTGGATCGATCGTTCACATCGGTGGTTCCGCTGACGGGACCGCTGTGCACGCCCATTCGAATTTTCAATTCGGAATGATCGAGCAACGCTTTACTAGCTTGAATTGCGCAGCGGACTGGCGCGTCCGGCGTGCTGGTAAAGGCCAACGCCATTCCGTCTCCAGTCGGCAGACAAATGAGCTTTTCCGACGCTTCGGCGATGCGGAAAGCGTCGGTGTTTCGAAAAATCCGGTTGAGCTCGCTGAGCGATTCGCGTTGCTCGTTAATCAGCAATTTTGAGTAACCGACGATGTCGACAAAAAGGACATGAGCGATTTCTAATTGAAGATCTGGTTCGAGCTCGGCGGCCATGGCAAATCGACGACCATCCCCTGGACGAGAGGTCTAGAAGCAAGCGAAGCTTCTCCCGCGCCAAATCCGCGCACTTTCTTCGCCTTTTGCCTTTCGTTTAGGCCTGAAGAGGAAAATCGATCAAATCAACGGGAGCAGCGGCCCTGCCGGTCTCAAATGGCCTGGTTTGCAATCGTCAGTCAAAAATCTAAGATCTAAAGTCCAATGCCAGTGGCTAAGATGCCAGGGCGGCGGAAATGGCAGACGCGCCAGACTTGGGAGCACGGTAACAACAAAGGAAATCAGTGATGGCTGAATCGGATCGAGAAGAGCGAGAGCGACTGCGACTGACTCCGGAGCAACGGCGTTTTCTCGGAGGCGCGCGGTCCAAGCAAACCGGAGCGGAACAAGAATCTCCTAAACCCGATACGATCGGCAAAGTCAAAACCTCGCCGCCGGAACCGGCGTCTTCATCGGAACAGCACAGCCCCCGACGCGTCCGGAAATGGAAAATGTCACATGCGCTCGAAATGCAAAACTTGGCCCTTCTAGTGGGTGGCCTCGTCCTGTTGGGAGCGACATTTTATGTCGGCAAGAAATTCGAGTACTGGAGATATCTGTTGGCGGCGCGCCGAGAAGCGAAGATCGCGGCCAAGGTAACCGGCGACTTTGCGGGCGCATCAGCCGAAGAATTGGTAGAACACGCGGTGATGTCGGAACGGCTGGGGCAGTGGGATGACGCCGCCAAACGCTTGATTGCCGCGAAATACAAAAACATGTCCCTGACCGGCGTCCTCTTTCATGCCGGAAGACTTTATTACGATCACTCCGATTTCGAATCGGCAGATCGTTTGTTCGAAAGCGCGATTGGGTTCGGAGAAAACGTGGACACTGCGAATTATTTTCGAGGAATGATCGCCGTGAGCCGGAACGATTTTCCGGCGGCGGAGCGTTTCTTCGAAGCCGCAACCAACGCTGCGCCGTTCAACGCGGATTATTATTATTCCCTGGCCGAAACGCTTCGAAAAGATCATCGCCCCAAGGAGGCGATGGCGCGTTATGAACAGGCGGCCCGTCGCGGCGCAGAGGAATCGGCGCAGATGATTTGCCTGTTCAAGGCGAGAATGGCCGCGCTGGAAGCTGGTGATGCCGACCCAGTGAAAGCCGAACTGGAACAGCAGCGAAAGCTTGGAAACTTATCAGTTGATTGGCTCATGACTGACGCGGCGCTGGCAATTCATCATGGGGACATCAACGAGGCAGTAGTACTCGTCGACCAAGCGCGCGCAGCGGATGAATCGCGCCTGTTCGCCCGGTTTGCCGCGTGTGTCAGCGACAGGTTCTTCACTGCGGCGAGTGAAAGTAACCAGGAACTGGCCCGGGCCTGTCGTATTGATCAGGGGAAAGCCCTGCAAAACGACCGTAGCAAGGGACCTTAAGAACCTCGTGTCCCCAGGGGAATCATCTTGACATGCGACCGGTCTTTCAGTGGAATACGATTAGTAGGGATAGGAAGGCCAAGTCAGGCCACAAAACCGGCGGGAAATGAAAAAAACAGCGGTCCTTCTACTTATCGGGTTAGTTGCCGCAATTTCAGTACTTCGTGGCGACATTATTCCGAGTTTCGCGGGTACGCTCCCATCGGGCACCGACACCGTTTGGAGTTATCACATCGACATCACGAGCGATGCGCAGGTGACGGCCGGCGACTTCTTTACTATCTACGATTTCGGGCCTTTTATCGCCGGATCAAACACCCAGCCCGCAGACTGGACGTTTTCCTCTTCGCTCGTAACCGCGCCCCCGTCTGGGACGTTGCCACCGGACGATCCGAACATCCTGAACCTGACCTGGACCTACACGGGGACGACCCCGATTCCGACCAGTTCAGTCGCCGGATTATTCTCCGTCACGGTTGCTACCGGCCAGTTTCAGAGAGTTCCTCAAACACGGAACGGTTACTTTGCCGCGCAAGCGACTCGAAATCCGGGGCAGGATGGTGGGACCAAGCTAAACAATGTTGGCCGGATCCCGGTGCCGGTCCCGATTCCTGAGCCCACTACGATATCGTTGATTGCGCTGGCCGCGGCCGGTTCTGCGCTGCGCGCTATTCGACGGCGTCGATAAAAATAATTTTCCAAATTGAACGAGGCGGCGGGACATGTTCCGCCGTTTTTGTTTTCCGACCTTGGACTAGGATATTCAGGTAGTGGCCACAATTCCGGCGATGGTCGCGATTCGGTAAACACTGTAGATTCGTCTGCGCTTGCGATATCTGCGGCGAGGATAATCGGCTGAATGTCTTGGAACGAATGTTCTAAACAGGATTCGCAGACGAACGGGCTTCCAATTAAGCCCGTTCGTTGGTAATTGATCCGTATGTCATTCCGAACCCTCGTCTTAATTGTTGCTTTGCCAATAGTCGCCCAGGCAGGGGCGCCCTCGCAGGGTGTCGATTTTTCAAACTACAACGTGCCGCTTCACACCCAGATTGTGGATCATATCAAAGCCAAGATCGCACCGCGCCTCGGTGACGGCCCGTTGACGCGTGAACGATATTTCATTATTCCTTTCGCTTACCAGGACCGCGGGAATCACCCGGAACATTCGCACTCATTTATCTCTGTCATCCGAGTGTTTGCGGATAACAAGCAGCCCAAACTGACGCCTGGTCTCAAAACGAGAAGGTACAAGAATCGGGAATTTGAAGCCTTCACCATCAGCTGGTTGCCGCGCGATTTCATGAGCAATCCCCATCTGTGCGTCTTTGACGGCGCCGGCAGCCGCCTTATTCCGGCCAACAACAAATGTCCTGTATCGGCCGGCCGAAACTTTTCTCTCGAAGAAACGATCAAGCTCGCCGTGGATTCAAAGAATGCGGTGGCCATGTGGGGACCTTATGAGATCAAGCAAGCAGCGTTTGATCTCGGTGTGAAGCGCAAACGGCTGCTTGACGGAGGAACCATTAAATATCGGGCCGACGACCGTCTTTATCGAAAAGATAAAGTCGCGATTAGTTGCTTTCACGCCATGGCCGGTTTGGACGAGCTTTTCCCAAACGGCGGGCTTTTCGGAACAGGATTTTTGATGTGGGGCTTCAATGGAACGGCCCGGGTACTGATGGAATACACCGAGAAGGCGACAAACAAACACTTACTTCTTGAGCCGGTGGATATAAAAAAGGACCGCTACGGCTTCGTCTACGCGCCGACACGAAACGGTGAAATCCCTTATAATCCGCTGAGAATTGCGTCCGCCTATCACAACTAACGTTCAGTCACAGATCTGGCCTGGCGTCCGATTTGGCGAACCTCTCATTTGTTAGGGATCCGCGCCCGGCGACGTCCGTTTCGCGCCGCGACCGCCGACCATGCTTTTTGGCAGTCGTGCTTGCAAAAAGCATGCAGACATCCAGCGTTGCGCGCATGAGACACTCCGACCCCACCGGCTTTAAATGGTTGCCGGTTGCGCTGGTTTTGCTCCTCCTATGGAACGGATGCTCGTTCTTGCCTCGTTTGAGCAAGCTTTCCGGCAATCATGCTTTCATCGACTACTGGCCACCGGATCCGGACAACAAGGGTCTAAGGCTCGCCGTTAAGGATAACATCGACATGAAGGGAGTGATTACGACCGCCGGTTCGGAGATCTTTTCCGTAACCCACAAGCCCGCGGAAAAGGACGCCCCGTGTCTGGCGATCGCGCGTCGGCGCAACGTGCAGATAGTCGGCAAGACTAATATGAGTGAATTCGCCGTCTCGCCGTCCGGCATGAATGAATATTTCGGGACGGCCGTGAATCCGTTGAATCGACGCCTGATTCCGGGCGGATCCTCGTCTGGAAATGCCGTGGCGTTGGCATCTGGAATGGCGGACGTGGCTTTCGGCACGGATACGGCGGGCTCGGTCCGTGTGCCTGCCGCTTGTTGCGGGATTGTCGGCTTGAAGACAACGTTCGGGTTAATTCCGATCGAAGGTTGTTATCCGGTTGAGGAGCATCTCGACACGGTGGGGCCGATGGGGAAAGACATTGCTCATACCGTTCAAGGCATGGAGCTTCTTCAAGATGGTTTTGGGGCCAAGTATGCGGTGGCGAAGGCAGCGAAGCCTACCGCGCGAAGCATCCGAGTCGGACGTCTCAAACTGAAAGGGACTGATCGAAAAATCGATCAAGCAATCGACGATGCGCTTGCCAAAACGGGATTCCAAGTGGTCGAGCTGGACGAAAGCCTGAGCCAACAATTCGAGCAAGCAACGAAGGACGGTGATACCGTTGCCTCAGCGGGTGCGTGGATCAGCAACGGGCGATTTCAGCTCGCTGTGACAGCTCGAACTCAGTCTGTACTTCGGCTCGGTCAGATAAACTATACCACGAGTTATCGCGGCGCATTGGCCAGGCGAGGTGCCTGGCAGAGGACGCTACTTACAGTTTTCGAGAAGGTGGACTTCATCGCGTTGCCAACACTTCAAAAAAGCCCGCCGGAACTTCCACTACTCAACTTGAGAATAGGAATTCGCGAAGCGCAGGTGCTTCAGTTGCAAAACACGGTGGCAGTCAATTTCGCCGGCAATCCGGCTCTGGCCCTACCCGTGCCGGTGCGTGGCGAGAAGGCGCCGGTGACGAGCCTGCAATTGATCGGCCCACGACTGGCCGAGGCGGGCCTGCTTAATGCGGGTCAGCTAGTCGAAGACGCGGTCAAAAAGTAACGCGCAAGTTTCACTGCGAAAGGCCCGCCGGTGTGAAATCGGCGTCGGTAAAGTTCACGTCCTGGTCGATGCGTGCGCCGTTGAATTCCGTTACGCTATTTTTTCGCGGACCGTGCACAATCAGACTAGCTGGAATCGGATTGTGTTTTTCATCCCGCGCGACGCGTGTGATATCGATGCGACGAACAAGTGCGCCTGACGACGAGTATTTTTCGATCCGCATCGGCACAAACCGCTGCGAATCGATCCAGCTGCGCACCTTGGCATACACGGAGACGGACGAGCTGTCCGGCTTCGATTCGAGAATTTGACAATCGACTCCGTTGATTGGCTCCGCGCCGACGACAGCCTGTTTTTTCCAGGCGAAGAAATTCTCCACTGCATCCTGATACGCGAGGTCGCTGTCGAACAATCCCTCGCTCATTTGCGCCGCTTTGATTGGCCGAACCGGCTGTTGCGGGACAATGATCGAGCCTTTCGGCGCACCCTGACCCTGGTGCAAGATGATTACCTCGCCCTTATGCTCGTTAGGCCAAAGCACTTGATAAGCAATGTCGGTTGCCGCTTTCGTCCGGCGCTGCTTAATCTGGAGTTGGAGGACCCGCCTGGCGCCCTCGGTTGATCGCACCTCGAGTTTGCTTCGGATTAGGGCGTTGCCCTGGCTCACAGCATCCATCCGGGCAGCAAGGTCGGC
>CAZGBQ010000058.1:0-15421 GCA_964524045.1 uncultured Acidobacteriaceae bacterium | reverse complement strand
CCGACGGCCATGGAAATGACAATGGAGATGCCGAGGAGTGAAATGCCAAGATCGGGACGCAGGAGTCCGCGAACGGCCGGAGTTTCGCCTAACAATTGCACACCGATCGCACCTATTGTTACGCCAACGACCCCACCGAGAAGGCCAAGCAGCGCGGATTCGTAAAGAATCATCCGCATGATACGTCCACGCGTCCAACCAACCGCAAGCAGCACGCTAATTTCATGAGTCCGTTCAAAAACGGTCATCAGCATGGTATTCATCACGCCGAGAATACCGACAAGGATCGCAAGGAGTGACGTGCCCCAACTCATGGCCCGGATGATGCGATATCCCTCATTGTGGCTCAAGTGTTGGCCCACGGTCACGGCCCGAACTTCCGGGACGCGTTGCTGAATCTGCTGGATCACTTCCTGAATCTGCTGCTCGGTGGTCGAAGGCCTTACTCGAATATCGATCACGTTAATCTGATTTGGAGCGCCCATGATCCCTTGCAAAAGCGACAGAGAAAGGATTACCGAACCATCTTCGACGATCGCCCCACCTTTTACGATTCCCACGACTTTCAATTCCTTCGTTTCAATCTGGAGCGGGTCGCCGACCTTCTTCTTAAGCACGTCTGCCGCTGTCTGACCCAAAACCACCGCCTCTTCCGCGGCATCGCGCGGCATGCGCCCGGAAACAAGTTCCAGATTGTCCCAGGCAAAGCATCCCCACTCGCGCGCGGACAGAATCATCAGATCGGAGTCTTCAATACTGGTTACCTCCACGAGGATATTGCAAGTCGCACCGATACGCGGAAGGTCGGCGATCCGATCGCGGACGGAGCCGTCAAACGATTTTGGAGTAAGCGATCCACTCCTGCTGCTGACGACAATGTCGGTTCCGCGCGCTTTCAACCCTACCTGCCAGCTTTTCTCAAAGCCCCGTGATATTCCGACCAATGCCACGACTGCAGCGATGCCGATGGCAATTCCCGCGATGGTCAATGCGGTGCGCAATCGACGTCGAAACAGGCCACGGGTGACAACGGTTAAAAAAGTCATGGCTTCTCGTCCGAGACAATTCGACCGTCGATCATGCGAACAATTCTTCCCGCCCGTGCGGCGATCGCGGGATCATGAGTGACGAGGATCATCGTGCGCCGCTGCTCCTGTTGCAGGCGAATGAGTAGATTGAGGACCGATTGAGCGTTTTCGCTGTCGAGATTCCCGGTGGGTTCGTCCGCGAGCAGCAAAGAGGGCCCGTTAGCCAGGCTCCGAGCGATGGCGACGCGCTGTCGCTCGCCCCCGGAAAGTTTGGACGGGAAATGATCAAGCCGGTGCTCGAGGCCGACAAGCTTCAGCAACTCGAGGGCGCGTTCGCGTCGCTCGGAAGTTGAGCGATCGATTTCGAACATCGGGATCTGCACGTTCTCGGCCGCGGTAAAAGTAGGCAGAAGGTGAAAGGCCTGGAAAATAAACCCGACCTCACGAGCGCGGTAGGCTGCGGGACTGGGATGATCCGGCAGCGATCTTCCGCGGTAGAGAAGAGTTCCGGAAGTCGGTCGATCGAGTGCACCAAGTAATTGCAGCAGGGTCGACTTACCGGATCCACTCGGTCCCGTAATGGCAACGAACTCGCCTTCCTCAATGGAAAAATCGATGCCGCGAATTGCTTTCACCTGCCCTTCGTCGAAGTCACGAGTGAGAGCTTCTGCCTCGAGAAGGTAGGCGCTGGAAGATCGGGTCCCTCTCAAGGAAATTTCACTCCTTCTTGAGAAGCGTAGTCAACCGATCGATCAAATCGTCTGCCATTGCGGCCCAACGCGGGGATCGGGAAGGCAGCGCATCAGTTCGGCTAAGGCGTCACGATAACTTGGATACGGTGTCCGCTCGCCCGGTTTTTTCGGCTGCAACTTTTCGACGTGTTGGGGCAAAACGGAGTGAGGCAAGCCGGCACGTTGATGATGAACTCCATGAAACGGTTCGTGCAGTAGCGTGAAAGCAACCAGCCGTCCCAGCCAGCTTTTCGCGACGATGCTCCGAGTTGAGCTATTTACCGTTTCGCCGGTCATCCCGACGTGCTCGATGTATTTTCGCCAACTCTGCAAATTAGCCGCTAAAACCGCTGGTGCGAGATACATCCAAATGAAATACCGCCAAAGACCGAACGTCGCGATTGCCCAGAGGACGAGAGTCCAGGTCACAATTGTCAGCGCTAATTCCGCCCAAACGCGCCGGCGAACGCGTTTGCTTCGGACCGGCGAACCGGAACATAAGAAAGCTCGCAGGAAAAGGAATGGGGAATAAAACAATCCTAAGTTTAGTTCGAAAAATGCAGCCAGACACCTCTTCCAGCGGGGTGTCGTGGTGTGGGATAGTGGCCAGAATTCGCAGTCTCGCTCTGTGGCGAGATAGGCATGATGTGTTTGATGAACGGCGCGATAGAGACTGAAGCTCATCAAACTCAAAGTAGCGATGACCAGGCCGTCAAACTCATTTAAGCCGCGATTTCTTCGGAGAAGTCCGTGGGACGCTTCGTGCAGGCCGATGAGAAGTCCGTGCATCAAATGGCTGACCACGAGCACAACCGGCACCGCCAGCCAGATCAATCCGTGGTAAACCGTTACCGCGAGCACCGTTTCCGCGAGAACTAGGCCGAAGACGAGAAGCTGAAAAGCACCGCGCAAAACCCAATGTGGCTCATGAATCTCGCTGAAGTCTTCGACGGCCGAGGCTGCGTTCATTTGGGGTGATTCAACAGTTCTGAGATTCGGCTCTCCGGCGAGCGGCAGATGCCCTCCAGAACTCGTTGAAATATGCCATCCAGGCTTTCAATGTCACGCGGGGAAAACAGATTCTCGCGGAAAAGCCATGCGATTTCCAGACCTTGGCGGTCTTCGGTAATTTCGCACCCGAGTTGGAAACGCGGCGTGCCGGTCGAGCGCATGCTCAGGTGTGCGGAAAGATTCGGCAGCGAAATTTCCGGCATGGGATGGTTCTGCAAAGCAAAGCGAACTTCAAACAGCGGGTTGTATCCTCCTTCCGATTGCTTGCCGAGGGCGTGCACCAACTCGACGAAAGGGATGGCGCTGGCAAAAGAGTCGAGCGTTACCTGGTGTCCTTCTCGTAAATGATCGGAAGCAACGCGCGAGCGATCGATCCGTCCGCGCAAAGGTACGATGCCTGCGTAGTATCCCATTGTTTCGCGCGCCGTTTGCCCGGTGCGATTGGCAACCGGCGTTCCCACTACCAGATCATCGAAACCGCTCCATTCGCAGAACGCAATTTGGAACGCTCCAAACAAAGCACTGAAGAATGTGATACCGGTCCTGCGGGCCAATTCACGGATCTCGTTAGGCAGGGCTGTAGGAACTGCGGAAAGCCATCGTTTGGGAGGGCCGGGTGTAATCGGCGGATTCCACATTCGACCAGAACCGGCTAACCTGTTTCGCCAAAACTCGATTCGCTGCTCCAAAATCTCCGGTTTCCAGTAAGCGCGCTCTGTTACGCCCCATGTTGAATAGGTTTGCGGGACCGGCGGCAAAGGATCGGAGGATCCCATCACGACCTTGATGTAGGCGGCAAAGAGATCGTGAACCAGAACGCCGAGACTCCAGCCGTCCGCAATGGCATGATGAATCGCGAAGACGAGTACGTGATGATTCGCGGCGCGACGCAAATCTACCGCGCGATACAGCGGTCCTTGCATCAGATCAAACGGCGTGCGGAAAATTTCGCCGGCCAGTTCCTCGATCGCTTCCGGTCCCGTGTCGTCTACGGACGAATCGCAAAACTCGAAATTGATCCCGCAATTCTTTCGGATCATCTGGAGTGGACGCTCTTTGCCGGGAAGGATTGAGAGACGCAAGACTTCCTGACGATCGACCACGCGCCGGATTGCGGAGCGGGCCTCGCGTTCAGTCAGGAGACCGCGTACATCGATGAGGCAGCATATGTGATTCGAGCTGTCCTCGACCGTTACCGGCGAGACTTCCCAAAGTTCCCGTTGTGGGAAAGTAAGCGGATGAAGCTGCGCTTCACCGCTATCGAGCCATTGTTTGAGACGAGCGCGCTGATCGACTGGCATGGCACCGCGGTTGCCCGAGGCTGGAGTTAACGTGTCACGTCTTCGATGATCTCAGTTTTTTGGGGGTCCGACCCACGTCCGAGGAGGCGTTCGATCTCTTCGTCGGAAATAGCATCGAGATCGATTGCGCTGGCCGCTTCCGCTTGCACTGCTACTGGCGCGGATTCGCCGTTCGCTACAGCGCCACCGAGTTGGTCGGCGATCAAGGAGGCGATCTGACCGATGGTTCGCGCTCGCATGAGACTGGTTGGTGGTAATGCCACACCAATCGCGGCTTCGAGCGACGTCTCAATTTCGACGCCCATCAAAGAATCCAGTCCAAGGTCTGTCAGCGGCTGACTGTCGTGCAAACTGTCCGGTTTAACCCGCAACACGGAGCCGACAGCTTCCCGCACCGCCTGGCAGATAACAGCCCCCTTCTCCGCCGGGCCGGCCGCATCGATCCGGCTTCGCCAATCACTCGTAGTGCCAACAGATTCCTGATTTTCAAGCGTCGCGAAAATGCGCTCAAGAAACGGATTCTCCTGCATCGTTCTAAAGAACTGACGCCACTTTCCCCAATCGACCCGGATCGAAATCGCTTGTGCACTTCCGGCACGAAGAAACGATTCCAGCAACGCGGTCGCTTCTCCGGGAGAAATTTCCAGCGTTCCTTGCCGGGCAAGAAAATCCGCCACCCGTTCGTTGCGGGCCACGTAACCTTCGCCACCGAGCACGCCCCAATTTACGGTGAGCGCAGGCAGACCAAGTGCCTGGCGATGATGCGCCAGGCTGTCGAGGAAAGCGTTCGCCGCACTGTAATTTCCCTGAGCTGGATTGCCAAAAATACTTGAGACAGAAGAGAACATCACAAAGCAATCGAGTTTCAGTTCTCGAGTCGCTTCATGGAGCAGCCACGCGCCGACCGCCTTTGGTTCGAGGACAGTTCGCATTCGCTCGGGCGTGAGCGCAGCGAGCGGTGCATCGTCGATGACCATCGCAAGGTGAAAGAGACCCCGTAGCGGCAGCCCGAGCGATTCGATCTCGGCAAAAAGCCGTCGCACGTCGTCGGGCGCGCCGATATCTGCGGCGACGGTGCGTACGTCGACGCCACGTTCCTGCAGATCGTTAACGAATCTCGCTGCATCCGGACTCGAAGCGCCGCTGCGGCCCGTCAGCACAAGGTGGCGCGCGCCGCACTCAACCAACCATCGGGCAAGCACCTTGCCGTAACCGCCAAATGCACCGGTGATGAGATAACATCCATCCGGTTTCACCTCGAATCCTGGTCCGGGTAGTTCACCGCGCCGTGGGACAAATGGCGCCGGAAAAGCGACCACCACTTTGCCAATATGTTTTCCGCCTGCCATGAGACGAAATGCGGAATCGATACGGCAGGCAGGAACCGCCCGGTAAGGCAACGGGCGCAACGCGCCTTTTTCGATCAATTGCGAAATGTCCTCCAACATTTGATGGGTCAATTCTTCGTCACCATGGAAAACCGCGTCCATTGCCACGACGTGGAAGGAAGCATTGTGACGAAGGGGTCGAAGCGGAATGCGCGTGTTTTGGTAAATGTCGCGTTTGCCGATCTCGATGAAGCGACCGAACCCGGCGAGACACGAAAGACCCATCGGGATCGCTTCGCCGGCTAAGGCGTTGAGAACCACGTCGACGCCTTTGCCATTAGTAAGCTTCATCACCGCCTCGGCAAAATCGCCGCGTCGCGAGTCGAATACGTGTTCGACCCCGAGCGTTTTGAGCAGCGCACGTTTGCTTGGGCTTCCGGCTGTAGCGATGACGTCCGCACCCAGGTGCAAGGCGATTTGGATCGCGGCCATTCCGACCCCACCCGCACCTGCGTGCACGAGCACGCGCTCACCTTGGCGCAATCGTCCGACGTTTCGCAGCGCATACCAGGCGGTCATGAAAACGACCGGTAATGTTGCCGCCGCCTCAAATGTCAGGCCGGTTGGAATGCGCCGGACGTCCGCCGCTCTCGCAATCGCATGGGTGGCGATTCCAAAAACTCCAAGACCGAACACACGATCTCCAGGGGCGAGTTGCGTGACATCCGAACCAACTGCCCTAACGACACCACTTACTTCGTCGCCAAAAATACGCGCGTCCGGAGCATCCCCCGGATAGAGCGCCAGTGCCTTCAGCACGTCGCGGAAGTTCATTCCGGCCGCTTTCACTTCGATCAACACTTCGCCCGGTCCACATTCCCGGATTTTAAACGGAGCGAAGCGCAGAGTATCGAGACGGCCGCGTTCCCGGGATTCCAAACGTAACGGCAGGGTCAAATCGAGGCACTGCTCGCGCGACGGTCGACCGCGGTCCAGTCGCCGAACATAACGGGCTTGGCCTCGTACTGCGACCTCGCGTTCCCCGTCCTTGCGAGATATCTCGCTCCACAGCAATGCCGCGTCTTCCGGCGAACGTTCTGCAGGAAGATCGATCACGCGCCAGCAAAGATTGGAATGCTCGTTCATAATGACGCGAATCAATCCGATGCTTGGCGCTTGTGCTATTGCCGTCGGTTGCAAGTGGCTGCCGGCCGGCTGGGCGTTTCGTGTTACCAAATCCAGCCGCGTCCTCACCGCGGGTCGAGCAGACTCGAGCGCCTGCGTTAGATGGAGCAGCGCGTCTAGATTGGCCGCCATGTCCAGTCCATTCGTCCACGTATCGAGGGCCCAGAAGTAAAGGATCCGCTCGGGCGAAGAGTTTGCACAGGTCTCAACCAGTTTTTGCCAGTCTTCCAGCGCTCCGGGTCGCAGGGTAAATGCGTCGTTGCCATCGAACTCGAAATGGTCTCCCGCCTTAACGACGCGGCATCTGGCGCCGAGGTCGTGCAACTGCGAAATCAGTGTGTCAGCCACTCCAGACGTATCCGCGAAAACAAGCCATGACTTCTCTTCCGGTGTCTCGATCGCGGCCTGGACCGGCACCGAAGTTTCATCAAAAGACTTACGGGCTAGCAGGCCGATCTGACCTTCGCCTCCGGTCGGGCCGATCAGACCCGGTAACGATTCCGTTTCGCAAAAACCGGCCTCACGCAATACCGCTTCCCATTGCGTCCTCTTGAGCAACGGCTGTTCCGGGCGCAGATCTCGGTCGGTGAAACGCCACCAACCACTCGTTAGACCAAAAACAGTTTCGGTCCAAAGTTGAGGCGTCGCCGTGTCCATGAAAATGAGGCTGCCTCCGGGCGCGAGCAAGTCATGCAAATTGCGCAATGCGGCTCGGACATCGCAGACCGCGTGGAGCACATTGGTCCCGATGATGAAGTCGAAAGCTCCGGCTTCGAATTCCTGCTCCTCGCCCGATTTTTCGAGATCAAATATCTCAAACTTCACCTCTGGAAATGCCGCGAGCTTCTGCGCAGCGCCTGAGAAAAATGCAGCCGAGACATCGCTGAATGTGTAGGAATGCAAACCGCGCTCCAGGAGCGGCAAGACTTGTGAAGCCAAGCCGCCCGTCCCCGCGCCGATTTCCAGAATGCGGAGGCCGCGACCTTCAGGCAGACTTCTGGCAGCCGTGCTTACCGCTTCGGCGATGGCTCCAACCCAGTGGCTGGTAAAAAGACCGTCGCCATAGAAGTGATCGAGTAATTCTGCGCCAATCCCAGAGAATAAAACCTGCACAGCATCCTTGTTGCCGCGCAGAATTGGTCCCAACTCAGTGCAGTTTCCTTCGCAAAGAAGCGCTTCTGGAAGATGCCCCGCGTGGGTCTGGATGTAGTCGCGCAAAATTTTACCAGCGGAACCGGCCGCTTCGGCAAAACCATCCGCCGGCTCGAAGCCCTCTTCTTTCTTCCGGACCAAACCGTGCCTTATGAGACCTGCCATCAATCGCTCGAAGATCGGTCGCATCGAGGTCGCTACCTGCAGGGTCGTTGCATCAAAAGGCGTATTCAGAGTCACTCCCATCTCCTGAAGCCCGCGCGCCAGTTGGCCGGCGGCGAGATCGTCCAGGGCGCTAAGCGCTGCCTCCAGTTCGGGACGGCCGCGAACAGCAACGACGCGATCCAAGGCCTCTTTCGCCGCGCTCTTCAATTGATTCAGCGGCAGCGGCCGCAGAGCGGATTTGGGTGATTCTTCAGACACCCGTTGCCAGGCCACATGATACGTCAGATCGCGGATGCTGCCGGGCGCGGCAGAACGGCCCGCGCCGGAAAGGCTAATGGCCCTGAAACCATCCACCAGCAGGCAAGGTTTGCCTCCCTCATTATATAGAGAGATATCACCTTCAAGGAAGTCTTCGCCAAATTTGCTCACCTTTGCACAAACGCGAGTAGACGCGCCCGGCGAGCCGAGAAAGAGAATCCGGCGGAAACCGACCGGCAGCTTCATCCGGGCGTGACGGTTTTCAACCGTCGCCGCACCGGCGGAGAACACTTGAAGCGCTCCGTCGAAGAGAACCGGGTGCACGGCATATTCATCTGCACGGAGAGCTACCGGTTCGGACAAGACCACATAGCCAGCAGATTGCCCCGCGCCGGCTACGAGTTCGCGAATTGGTCGAAACTGCTCGCCATAGCGCAAGCCAAGATCGCTCAAGTGACGGTAGAACCCGTCGACCGCGACAGATTGAACATCGTGAGGTTGTGCCCATTCGGAGGAGCCAAAGACCGATTCCCAGCGTTCGCCGCGCAGCGTGCCTACTACGTGGAGTGACCAGTTACTGCTCTGTTCGAAGCGACTTTGAATCGCAAAAGTGCGCTCGTTAGGCAAGTAAGAGAACTCGATTTGCGCGCTGGATGGCGGGTCGGGCAGGATAAGCGGCTTGCGAATCTCAAAGTCCTCAACAACGAAGGGATGTCCCTCGAACAACTGCAGACCCGCTTCAAGCGCCATCTCGACAAACGCCGCCGCCGGAAAAATCACATGATTTCCAACCTTGTGGTCTTTTAGAAAAGCCATGTGCCGGGAGTCCAGCCTGACGATCCAGGTCGGCACCGCGCGTGGGAGCCGGACATCGAAGAGGCCGCGTCCACCGGGTGCGAGTCGGCCATCACGGGCATCGCTTGCTTCGTTCCACCACCGCGTCTTTTCCCACGCGTAGGCCGGCAGCGAAAGAAGGTGCCGCGATGGCGTCATCGCGGAAAAATTGAGCGGAACACCAGCACGGTGGAGGTCCATTGCCGCCTCGAGCATCGATTCAAATTCACGCTCACGACGGGCGGAAGAGATGACTGTGGCTTTGGCTCCACGCGCCACCAGACATTCCAGGGTCGAATGCGCGAGCGCGGGGTGGGCACTGAGTTCGAGCCAAACATCCACGCCGAAATCCGCTAACGCGCCTACCGCGGAGGCAAAACGCACGGGCTCGCGAATACCGCGTCCCCAATAGGCGGCATCGCACGATTCGCCGGCACAACGATCACCTGTCACCGTGCTGAAAAATGGAACTTCGTCCGGCTGCGGTTTTAGACCGGCGAGCGCAGCTTCCAGCGCCTCCGAGGCCGGTCGCATGAGCGGATGATGGAACGGATGATCCACCCTAACCAGTCGCGCAAACGCGCCTTGCGCCTCGAGTTCGGCCGCTATGGCCTCAAGCGAAACCCGCGGACCCGAGAGTGTGATCGAACGCGGGCCATTGAAGGCGGAGATTGTTACAGTGGGGTCGTGCCGAGCGATGAGCGCGTCAGCTTCATTCTCCGGCAAACCCACTGCCAGCATTGTTCCATCACCCCGTGCGCATCCCTCCATGAGACGCGCTCGCAGAGCGACAATCCGGGCCGCTTCTTCGATGGAAAAGATTCCGGCGATACACGCGGCAGCAATCTCGCCCACGCTGTGGCCGAGGATGGCCGACGGTTGAACACCCCAGGATTTCCACAGGGCAGCAAGCGCCACCTGCATGGCAAAAATGGACGGCTGCCCGATCTCCGTCCGAGACATTTGCGACATCTCTTCGGCACGTCCGAGCTCTTCCAGAAGCGAAAACCTCGCCCAGGGACGGAGTGCTCTGTCGCACCGCTCGACCGCTTCGCGAAATACCGGCTCATTTTGCATCAAGTCGCGTCCCATTCCCCACCATTGAGGACCCTGGCCACTCATGATGAAGCCGATGCGCGGCGCTTGCTCTTTGCGGGCTGTGAAAGCCACGCGGATTTTCGGGCTTTCTTCTTTCTTCGAAAACGCGGCGAGTTCCTCTATTAGTTCGGCCCAATTGGACGTGACCAGTGTCAGCCGATGCGAGTGATGATTCCGCCGGGCGCCCAATGTGTAAGTGAGATCTGGCAGAACAGGCGAACTGCCATTGGCATTGGTGTGTTGTTTAACCCATGTGCTCAACTTCGCCGCTGAGCCCCGAAGTGATTTTTCCGAACGCGCAGAAAGCATCACCGGCCACGGCCGACAACCTGGGATGGGCAGAGATTTATCCAGCTGATGCGGCGGAGGTTCAGCCAGAATGACGTGGGCGTTCGCCCCTCCGAAACCGAATGAGTTCACGCCCGCGATGCGCTCCGCGGTCCCATTCGGGAAAGGCTCGAGCTGAGTCGGCACGCGCAACTTAAGTTTCTCAAAATTAATATGCGGATTCGGCGTCGAAAAATGGAGGCTCGGTGGAATCTGTCCGTGCTCAAGGACCAGCATCGCTTTGAGAAGCCCTGCAACGCCCGCAGCCGTCTCCAAATGGCCAAGATTTGTTTTTATGGAGCCGATAAGCAGCGGCGCGTCGGCAGATCGATTGACGCACAAAGCTTCAGCGAGAGCATGCGCTTCGATCGGATCCCCAACTGCTGTCCCAGTGCCGTGGGCTTCGACGAATCCGATCTTCTCGGGCGCGATCCCGGCATCTCTGCAAGCATCTTGCACCAGTCGTGTTTGCGCCTCCGGGCTAGGAAGCGAAATACCGTTGGTGTGTCCATCTTGATTGATGGAAGTCCCCAAGATCACGCCTTGAACTGGATCGCCATCCGCAATCGCCCGCGAAAGCCGCTTGAGCAGTACCATGCCGGCGCCCTCGCCACGCACAAATCCACTCGCGGAGGCGTCGAAGGCCGCACACCGGCCCTCGGGCGAGAGCATCGCAGCTTGCGAAAACCCGATAAACCCGCCGGGCGCAATCATCACCGTGACGCCACCCGCCAAGGCGGCGTCTCCGCGCCCGGCCCAGATGTGTTCACATGCGGCATGCACAGCAGTGAGCGCAGATGAGCACGCCGTATCCATCGCGACACTCGGGCCGCGCAGATTCAAGCAGTACGAAATTCGATTTGCGGCAACGCTATGCGCACTCCCGGTCGGGGTATAAGGACCGATGCTGAAATGATCAAAACTCGTGCTTTGAATTCCCTGGTAATCGTTATGCGATATACCGACGAAAACCCCCAGATCGGTACCGTGCTCGAAATCGAGCACGAGTCCGGCATCTTCGATCGCCTCCCAAGCAGTCTCGAGCAGAAGTCGATGTTGCGGATCTACGTACGGAGCTTCCCGCGGTGAGATACCAAAAAACTGCGGATCAAATTGATCAATGGCGTCAATAAACCCGCCTCGAAAGACAATCGATTTTCCAGCCACGCCCGGCTCTGCATCATAATACCGCTCCGCGTTCCACCGATCAGATGGCACTTCAATGACCCCTTCACGGCCTTCAATGAGAAGCTTCCAAAGGGAGTCCTTTGAGCTCACGCCACCTGGAAAACGGCAACCGATTCCAATGATCGCGATACGTTCTTTTTGCATGGTCGTGAGTTGCTCGCGGGGCGGACTGATTAGCGCTGCCTCTGAGCAAGTCAAGTCGCCCACCGGTCCGGACGCGGGGTTATGATATCAATGGACGGTAGATATTCACGTCCACAACATCAATTCGTTTTTAAACACGCACAGCCCCCGTTGCGGCAGCTCTTTTTCTTGCTGCTGGTTTTGTTTGACTATGTTGGCTGGCGCTCATTCACAACTTTTTTCTTCGGCAGCCTCTGCGATGCTACCAGCATGATGGTTTTCCGAAGGTTTTTTCCACCCGAACGCGATCTAACCAGGACTCCGCGCGAATGTGCGATCAGGTAGACGGAACCGTTAATCTAATCGAGCGAAATCATGTGCGGCATCGCGGGAATAGTTGATCTGGCTGGGCGGCGACCGGCGCCGGAAGGTGCCGTGCAGCGAATGGCGCGCGCCATCACTCACCGCGGTCCGGACGAGGACGGTTTTTTCGAACAACCAGGGATCTCACTCGCTTCTCGGCGACTGAGTATTGTCGATCTGGCCGATGGCAAACAACCAATGACGAACGAAGACCACACTGTTTTCGTCGTCTTCAACGGCGAATTATTCGACTATGTCGAGCGGCGCGAGGAACTCGTTAGGCAAGGCCACCGCCTCCGGACCCATTGCGACACCGAAATCATTCCGCATCTTTGGGAAGATTTTCACGAAGAAATTTGGGGGCGGCTGCGCGGCCAGTTTGCCATCGCCTTGTGGGACCAGCGGCTGCGACAACTCCATCTCGGACGCGATCGGTTCGGCATCGTGCCGCTTTTTTGGAGCCGCCAGGATGACTGGTTACTCTTCGCCTCCGAGATAAAAGGCCTCCTTGCTTCAGGGATGGTTCCACCGCGACCGGACCGTAAGGGGCTCGATCAGGTGTTTACCTTCTCGGCGATGCCGGGACCGAGGACTTGTTTCGAAGGAGTTCAACTCTTGCCGCCCGGACATTGTTTGCGCATCACGCCTGGAAGTTCGGGCGGTGCTGCCGTGGTTGCTCAACGCGGCTACTGGCAAATGGATTTCCCGGCGCAGGGTGAAGAGGAATGGGGAAACAATCCCGGTGCACTGGTGGATGAATTCGAGCGGCTCCTTTTGCAGGCGGTGGAAGAACGGCTGCGCGCGGATGTGCCAGTAGGCTCCTACCTCTCTGGTGGTGTGGATTCGAGCACCATCCTCGCCTTGGCCTGTCGTCTCAAAGGCCCAATGATCAATACTTACACCGTGCGGGTAAATGAGCCGGAGTTCGATGAACTGAGTGCGGCGAGCTGCTCGGCGCAGTACATCGGGGCGAAGCCACCCATTGTTCAGGAATACGGTGATCGCGACGCGCTTGAAATTTATCCCAGTCTCATTGAAGCGGCCGAAGCTCCGGTGATCGATACGTCATGCGGCGCTCTGCTCAAACTTGCCCAGCGCGTTCATGCCAATGGCCAGAAAGTCGTCCTGACCGGCGAAGGCGCCGACGAGTGGTTAGTCGGTTATCCCTGGTACAAAGCGGCCAAGCTCATGGGATTTCTCGACGTCGTGCCGGGACTAAAGCTAAGTGAGTTAGCGCGGCGCTGTTATCTGCGCTTGAATAAGGTGCCGCATTTTTCGCCGGAATGGCGCGAGCGAGTGGAAAGTTCCGTTGGCGGTCCAAACGCGTGGATTGATTCCTATGGGTTGCTCGCCATTTCAAAACTGCGCTTCTACTCCGAGGAGATGCGCAAAATAATGAACGACAGCCATCCCTGGGGTGAATTGGGATTTCCGCTCGAAAAAGCCAGGCGCTGGGCGCCACTGAATCGCGGTATCTGGATCGCGGCCCGGGTCCTGTTGGCCGGCCATCTCCTGCAGGCCAAAGGCGACCGCGTGGCGATGCATTCATCAGTCGAAGTGCGTTACCCGTTCCTGGATGAAGATGTGTTTGCCTTTACCGCGAAACTGCACCCGCGCTGGAAGCTGCGCGGATTTCGCGACAAGTACCTGTTGCGTTTGCTTGCGGAACGCTGGATCCCGAAGTCGATCGCTCGACGCGGTAAAGTGATCTTTCGCGCGCCGCTCGACAGTTTTCACATGAACCCGGAACCGACGTTTGTCGCGCAGCTTCTGAGTGAAGATTCGCTGCGCCGAACCGGTTACTTCGATGTCAGCGAGGTCGCGCACTGGCGGAAACGTTTTCGCGAAATGCGGCCCGGATCACTGCCCCGGCTCTCGGTGGAAATGGGTCTCGCCGCCGTCGTCGCCACCCAGTTGTGGCACCATCAGTTCATCAGCGGTGGCCTGGCCGATATGCCTGTATGGTCCGGCTCCGAAAGACCCGATCCCTGACGATACAACGCTTTTGCGTTAGCCAGACCGATCCATCGATTCTCGCAAGATCACAGCTTTTCCAGCAGCTGCCGTCCGATCTCTTTCATTTCCTCGTCATCATGCTCTTTGTTAGGCAACGCCAACCCTTGTTGAATGTACTTGCGCGCGTCCTCTTTGCGTCCCATCTGGACGTAGATGCGGCCCAGTTCGATATAGTGGATGCATCGGTTGGGATTAATTTCAATCGCCTTTAACAGACATTTCTCCGCCGCTTCGTTGGTCGTCACCGGCAAGTCGCCATAAAATGCTTTGGCAAACGCCCGTTTCACCGCGTTGACGTTTGCCAGCACGCGATTCCACCGCCCAAGGATGTGCCACGCTGTGTCGTTGGCCGGATCAAGCTCGAGGGCGCGATCCACCGCCGCCTTGATCCGGGGCGAGGCATTCACCTGATCCTTGCTGCCCATGAACGGTAGCATTTTTCCATAGCTGATCGCAGGCGAGAGTTGTGCCTCGGCATTATTCGGAGCGAGGGTCGCGGCCCGCGTGGCGAACTCGAGCGACATGTTTCCGAGTCGGAGCTTTTCCTTTTTCACTGGTGTATCGCTCATCAAATGCCGGTACTGCCGCGCAATACGGACGAGAAGTTCCACGTTGTCCGGTTTGAGCTTGTTCGCGGGCAGATAGTTTTCGAGTGCTTCTTTGGGTTGAAGTTGTTTGTCGAATTCGTCGCCTTTCGCGATCAATGTATCAGCGTCTTGTCCACCGCCCACGCGGTGAAGGATAGGGGCATTGCGCTTGAACTCTTGTGCCCGCACCGCCAGGCCCGAGAAGCAAAGCACCGCACACAACCCATAAGTGCGAAAGCAATGATTCAGATTCATATCTACAAATAGCGCGCCCGGGCCCAGCAACCTACCCTTTGCGATTCGGCGCTAGCGGCGAAACTCGTGCAGCTTCGGCCACCGACCTTCTGGTTGACTACACTGTGTTTTCGCCCGATGTCAAAACGGTTCCAAATGGTCGAGTTCAGGGGCTCGACCCAGGAGAAATCCGGGTTCGAGATTTTCCGTTCCGGATAAACAAAAGCCGCAAACGATCCGGCAGCGGCTGGAGTATCGGACCGTGTAGGCTCCGAGGGTTAGGGAACCGTCAATGATCAAATCCGAGAATTTAGAAAACGAAAAATTGAACTTGACGACATACCGACTGGTCTGTATTGATTAATAGTAGCAGAATGAGAGTAGCCACCAACAGGTCTCCCGAAAACACGCGACAAAGAATCCTCGATGCCGCTTTCGACGAATTTTACAAAAACGGATTCCAGGGCGGTAGTCTCAATCGCATCGTTGATG
>CAZGBQ010000057.1:0-22085 GCA_964524045.1 uncultured Acidobacteriaceae bacterium | reverse complement strand
GATCAGTCCGATGCGGCGGGTCATGGGCGTCCCTCGCCCTCCCCTTGAGGGAGGGTCGACAAAATTCGAGCGTAGCGAAGAATTTTTCGGGGAGGGGTCGGTCACCTGCACAGATGCCGGACCCCTCCCCGAAATTGCTTCGCAATTTCGGCCCTCCCTCAAGGGGAGGGTGTTTTTACTTAAGTAGTTGACTTTGTAAGATATTTCAAGTACAAATTTCCCATACAGGCTCTACCCAGATACGCAAAATCAAAAGCTTAGGGCCGAAATCTACTCAATTCCTGCACAGGTCAGGAGCGTTTCATGGCCTTTCTCGTCGATGCCGAAGTACTCAAGCCGGGCTTGATTATCTTCCGCCGTGCGGACGTAAAGCACCGCAACTTCTATTGCCGCGTGAAGCTCCCAAAAGCTGATAGGTACAAGCTGGTCTCCCTTAAGACCGCCGACAGGGGCGCGGCGCGTGAGAAGGCATTCGACTACGACGCAGACGTGCGCTTTCGGATCAAGCACGACGTTCCGATCTTCAATCGCCCTTTTAGTCAGGTAGCTGAGGACTACCTGACCACACAGAAGGAGCGCGCCGAGACAGGCGGTATTAGCGAGAAGCGCGCAAAGAACATCGAGTCTGCAATCCGCACCCTCAACATCTTCGTCGGATCGACGCAGATACATCTGGTCGGGCAGGACAAGTGGAACAGCTATCCGACTTGGCGGCGTCGGCAGGAACGCCGCGCCAGGAAGGATAAGAAGGGCAAACTGCGGAGAGGTGCCCCACGACCTCCTGCCGACGATCAAGAGCCACCAAAGAAACCGGCCAAAGATTGGCGCGTGAGCGATTGGACGATCCGTGCCGAAATGACCGTGTTCCGCTCGGTCATGGTCTATGCGGCCAGCCGGAAATTCATTCCCGAAAGCCAGATATTCAGGGGCAAGCTTCATTCCGCCGAGGAACGGCGCGAAGAGTTCACACGCGAAGAATACCGGGCATTGCACAGCAAGGCGCGCGCATGGGTGAAGAAGGCGCGCAAGCCTGCCAGCCAATGGTATCGGGAGATGGTCTATAATTTCGTGCTGGTGATGTGCAACACCGGCATGCGCCCACCCGAAGCCAAGAACCTGCGCTGGCGCGATGTAACGATCACCACCATACGCAAAGAGACTAAGGGCAAGGAAAACAAGAACGAAGAATTATTGCTGGGTCAAAGCGTCAGCGGCGTCGAGACCGCTAGCAAAGCAAAGAAGACTGACGACGGCAGGAAGCCGGAAGAACAACGCAAGATCGTCATTCTCACCGTGCGCGGCAAGGACAAACATCGCCGACTTGTCGCCCCAGAGAATGTCGCTGAGTTCCTTGAGCGCATCCGAGCCATCGCTAAGGTCACAGGCCCGGACGACTATGTCTTTACGACTCACAACGGCAAGCCGAACAGATCGCTTTACGGCTCCCTAATCAAAGCCCTTCTAGTGGACTCCAAAATGCTCAAAGGCCCGATGGGCACTGACCGTTCGACCTATTCCTTCCGCCACACATACGCCACGCTCAGATTGAGCGAAGGCGTCGATGTGTACCTGCTCGCCGAGCAGATGGGCACGTCAGTGCAAATCATTCAGGACCACTACGGGCATATCAATCCGGTCAAGAATGCGGATCGCATTCTGATGGGTATGCACGAGTGGGAGAAACCGGACGAAGCTGTAGCCGAGGACGCCGACGAAGAAGCCCGCGTGAACAAGGGCGCGTCGGCATCGAGGACAACGCGAGGCAAGCCATTCAATCGCAAAACTCGAAACTGACCAACCGCCGAAACAAAGCGCCGAGCTTCGGCGCCCAGGCGAGTTGGCGTTTCGCAAAGCGTCCGCGTGCAGGTTGCACCCCCTCGTCTGTAGGTTTCGCGCCAGCGCGATCATGGGGATAAGTCCTTGAGCCGTGCATCGCTCACCAATACACTAGACGACTCGGCCTTGGGCAACTACCAAGATAACTTGGCATCGCAAGGGCTGTGCCGAGGATTGAGCCATGCGCTTCAGAGTGCTGCCTAACAATTCCCGAACACCAGACGCCGGCAAAGACATTGCTTATCTTTGGACTGACAATTGGGATGACTGGTTTACCTATAGAACGCTTTACGTTCTTACCTACTTTGATGCCGAAGGCACGAAACATTTCCTGGGTGGAGTGAAGATCGGCGAAGAAGGAATGGCGAAGGGACAACCTAGGCCATCCCTGCCGGAGAAATTTTCTCGTCTCCCCCGCAGATTCTTCTCTCTTGGCCAAGACGTCGCCTACTACTCGTCGATAGCGGCACTCCCTCCTAATATTTCGCAAGAACTCCTCCTTGCGCTCAGAGATGTCGTTGCCGACGACGTGCAATTTCGGCGCGTACTTGATGAAGATGTTATGGGCGTCTCGCTACTTCGTAACGTCACGGTGCGATCAATCGAAGGCCAGTTTCGTCGAGTTTTGAATGGTGACGCGGCGCTTACCGGTTACAGCTTTCGATACGACGGACCGATGCCAACAGATGCCGATATCGACCGAGTGGCATTGGAATTCAGCGTCGTACCAGAGTCCAAACCACCAACGAACATTCACGTCCTGATTGGCCGAAACGGAGTAGGTAAGACATTTCTTCTTAATGGAATGACACGGGCGCTCGTGACATCTGACAAGAATCCGGATGGCGATGGAATATTCACGGACACCGACTACACTGCGGTAACCGGAGACAGTCCATTTGCAAATATTGTGTCGGTTACCTTCAGTGCGTTTGATGACTTCGCCCTTCTTCCAGAACGGCGAAACGCACTGAAGGGTGTCCGCTATTCTCATGTGGGCCTGAGAAAACGTGTCAAGGATAAGAATGACGAATGGGTCGCGATTACCCGCGATCCAGCAGACCTCGCAACTGAATTTTCAAACAGTGCGCAGCTATGTGCCCTCGGTGACAGATCAGCTCGGTGGCTAAAAGCGCTCTTGGCGTTGGAAGCGGACCCGATTTTCTCCGATGCCGATGTCGCGGCGCTCGTTGCGGTACCAGAGTCGGAATTCGTTCGAGAGGCAAACGTTCTCTGGAAAAAGCTAAGCTCGGGTCACAAGATTGTATTGTTGACGATAACCAAGCTGGTCGAAAAAGTCGAAGAACGCACCTTGGTTCTGATTGACGAACCTGAGGCCCATTTGCACCCACCTTTGCTGTCAGCATTCGTGCGAGCCCTATCGGACCTCCTCATTCACCGAAACGGTGTCGCGATCATCGCGACACACTCTCCTGTGGTGTTGCAGGAGGTGCCTAAGAGCTGTGTCTGGAAAATCATTCGCCATGGATTGGCAGCCCGTGGCGAACGACCGACGATAGAGACGTTTGCTGAAAATGTTGGTGTGCTAACACAGGAAGTATTCAAGCTTGAGGTCACGCGATCTGGATTTCACAGGATGCTTAGCGAGGCAGTGGGCGACTCGCAGAGCATTGCTCATGCCGTTGGGAAATTTGACGGACAGGTAGGGGCTGAAGGACGAGCGTTGATTAGCGGACTCATAGCAAATCGAGATGCGGGGGAGGAATAATGTGGACAGTTCAGCGCCCCAGTTTCGATCCTGAAGATACCTTCCTACTGTGCATTAGCAGAGTTCGAGACACCAATCTTCGGCAACGATTGCGACAAGTGCGGAGCACGATCGCGGACGACTCCGACGACTTCAAAACGAAAGCAACTAACGCCGAGCTCCATCTAGTCGAGGCAACCGACGGCGTTGGGAACGTAGTAACGACAGACGAAATGGTGGCGGTTTACGACCGTCGGATGGCGAAGAAGGGTAGCCCCGGTAGAGTGATCTATGACCAAATCAAATCGCTTCCTAAGTATGATACGTGCCCGTTCTGCGATCATCGCGACGTGTCTACACTAGATCACATTTTGCCAAAGGCAGAGTATCCGTCGCTCGCTGTAACGCCTCTGAATTTGGTTGGCTCCTGTATGGAATGCAACAAATCCAAGCTAACACTGGTTCCGTCGACCGCCGGAGAGGCTATTCTGCATCCATATTTCGATAACGTCGGCGGACATAGATGGCTTAACGCGACTGTTGTTGCACAAACTCCTTGCGCGGTGGTCTTTGTCGTGGTCCCACCGACTGCGTGGAGCGCGGTCGTTCGGCAGAGAGCCAAAGCGCAGTTCAAGTTGCTAGGTCTGGCGTCCCTCTACACCAATCAAGCTGCACGTCAAATAAGCAATATGCGCTTGAACCTTCGACAACACTTTGACGACTCAGGACGCGCGGGAGTGCGCGCAGAGTTGGTTCGGCAATATGAGTCATACAGCGCTAATGAGTTAAATTCCTGGCAAGCCGCAATGTATAGGGCTCTGTCCGAGAGCGATTGGTTTTGTGACGGTGGTTTTGGGTAATTTGGTCGCTCGCCTTTTCATTTCTTGAGCCAATCGCCATCCGGCCTCGGAATTGATGCGTGGTTCTGCACGAGCGCGCATCGCCGTCAAAACCGAACAGCCGCCGTCCCGCAAGCGGGTCCCTTCCATTACGGCAAGCACTGCGTGTTTTGACCGCGCTGCTTTTCCGCCCGTGCGGACGAACCGCATCGAGGCCTCGAAAGGCGCGGCTTCACAACAAAGGAAAAGACCATGAGCAAGAAACCCGAAACCAAGACCGACGCCAAAGCCGCTCCCGCTTACCGCATCTACAGCGTGTTCAACGACGGCGCGAAGGCCGTGTGGCAGGAGATCGGCGGCGCTTGGAAGAACAAGGACGGCCACGGCCTCAATCTCTATTTCAAGGCCCGTCCGCTCGAAGGCGCGCAGATCGTCCTTCGTGAGCCTAAGCCAAAGAAGGAAAGCTGATCCTTCCGCCGATGCCGGAGCGGGCAACCGCTCCGGTCATGCGGCTATATAGTGTCGTGGCCGCTGGTCGAACCATGCGGAGTTTGTGTGGTCGGATCGGGCGGTCGTGACCGCCTTTGGGCTAGCATCCAGACGAGGGCAATCAATCCGACAATTGCCAACAGACCTCCGTAATATGCGGCGGCGACAAGAGGATGGTGCCGGTAAATCTCGACCCATGGCACGAGATTTTCGGGCTTGTTGCAGAACGTCTTGCCGTTGAACAGGTCGCCATTGGCGACCATGTCCTCGCCGGCACAGCCATTGACCCCGCTCAATTGAATCCCCTGCCATTCTCTTGCGTAGTACCAGAGAAAGAGCGAATGCGCCTCGTAGATCACGGCGCCTGCTGCGAATAAACCCATGATTCCTTGGATGACACCGAGCGCGTACCGCGCGGCAACGCCGACCGTCGCGTGACGGTGACTGCGCGGGCCGCTCATGATTTGTCACACCGCAACTGTTCGTAGTCTGGATCGCAGACAATTTGAGCGTTTGAGGAGTAATTCCCCTGTTCGATAAACACATACTCGCCGTCGTGAGGACCCGACGTTATGCGGACAATAATGAACGTTTTCGTGTAGTCAGCGTTGCCGAATGAGATATGGGTATATGGTTTGTCCGGATCGGTTACGACGGAGGCGTATGTCGTTCCCGGCGCAAGCCAATTGTTGCTGTGAGGATCAAAGGCAGTCGCGAGCGTTCGAGTTAGGCCGTCGGTTTTTTCGCTTCCGAGCATGCTGTTTTGATATGTCGCCATCAACTCGTCGAAGTCTTCGTTCGAGATCGGCCCGAACGGAATACCTTTGACCGGATCGCGAATAATCTTGCGCTCTTCGGCCATGAAACGTTGATGCTGCGCCTCTAAAACTGCTTCTGCCGCTCTCTGGTCTTCCGCTGTTCGCCATACGCGACCGGGAAGTTTGATGTCGCTCGATCCGTAGTTCGCAGACTCGATGATTGCTTTTCGACCGCTTTGCGGCCCCGCGGTAATCTTTACGACCATGAGCATCTTTTGGCGGCCGTTCTGAGGATCAAGCTGGGGCATGTCGCTGTCTCGCTCGAAGGTCGTTCCGACCGGCAGCCATTGATTGGCATTCGGCAGAATCGGATATCTGTTGACTATGGCTTCGGCCTTGAACAATTCCGGGTCGCCGCCCTTTTCGCTATACGGCGTCGGCCCGTACCAATGTAGGAGTTGTGCGTATTCGTCGTCGGTGAGCAGCAGATAGGGAATGCCCTTGACCGGATCATGCACGGGGCCAGGCTTGGCCCATGCTGCGGCAACAGCGTCGTCATGCTGCTTCTTGGCGATATCTGCGGCTTCCGCCGTTTGCGTTTGCTTCAGGCGATAACCGAGGGTCGAGCAGGTTTCTGCTGGAGTTGCAGCGATGACTTGATCGATACCGTAATAGCCGGGACTACCGATGAGTGGACCGCTCATGGAGGCCGAGCTTCTCGACACGTACCAGTGGCCTTTCGACTTGACCAGATCGAAGACGATGGCTCCGCCATCGCCAAGCTGGCCTGCATCGGCGACGATACTTTGCAACGCCTTCCCCATGACATCGTCGATATTTCGGGGCTGAAGCTCCGGCCCATCCATCCATTGCCCGCCATCCTCGCGGTAGACATGCGCGATCATTGATATGCGCGCCCTGTATTGAAGGCCGTTGAGGCGCTCGGCGTCGGATATCTGCTCGGGCACAGTGTCGAATTTGACGCCCCTAAATTCGATGACGCTGGGATTGTTGCCCGCACCGAGCGTGCTCAGCATCCCTTGGCGGTCGAAGAACGAGCCGCCGTAGAAGTAAGAACCGCCGCAAGGGACAAGCAACTTGCCCCAGAACTTGTTAGTGACGGCCTGCGGTTCAGAGACCGGTGGAGCACCTGCTGCGCAGATGGCGTTGGCAAGGGCGCAGATTGCGCTTACCAGCGCCAATGTCCGCGCCAGCCTGAACTGATGAAGCTTGCTGTCACCCATGAATGCCCCCGCCGCTAGACTTTCGCTTTCGCCAGATGGCCGCGAATACCGAGCAAATCCGCTTCGTCCTCTGGATCGGGCAGAAAGGCTCGAACGGCACGGCCTCGTGAGAACAGAACCGCTTGCCCGAGATCCATCGCACCCAAGCCTTGCGGCCAGTAGACCGGGCCGGGCATGTATTGGACGCTTTCGCTCGACCCGGCGCTGTGCGTCGGTTCGCGGCCCGCGCTCATCGAGGCCGACGTGCCGCCGGTCGTGAGCCAATACAGACGCTGACCTGACAGCTTCGAGAGATAATCGCGCGTCGTCACGTCCTGCGGTGCGAAGGACTGCACGACGCCTGCATTGCCAATGAAGCTTTCCCAACGCTTTTCATAGAGGTCTTGCGCCTGTGCCAAATCCTGAAACACCGGCCACAGCTTCACGCCGTAGCCGCGCAGCAGCGCGATGTTGTTTTCGATGACCGGCATACGGCCCATCTGGGCGAATTCGTCCAGCATGAAGAGCATGGGGACTTCTGCGTCCTCGACGCTGCGCAGAAGCGGCATGAGCGCCGAAGTGATAAGAACCCGGAGCCAGGTCGAATGCGTCGCGAGATAGCGCGGCGGCAGGATGAGATAGACGGTCGTCGGTGTTTCCTTGAGGCTCGCAAAGTCGAAGCCGCCCTTGCCGAGATCGGTTTTGACTGGGCGGCTGTCGAGCCAGCGCGTTTGGGTAAGCGCGGTCGAAAGGATGCTGTTCAGTTCCTTATTGTCGCTGGTCAGTTCCGAAAACCGAGCCGCTTTGATTGTCAACTCGTCGCAATCGGCATCTACCCCAGCGATCATCGCCTCGCGGATCGCTTCCCGAAAACCCTTCGGCGCTTTCCCGAGGATGGCCCGTACATCGGCAAGCGATCCGGTCTCGGGCTTGGTGATGCGCACAAACATGACGAGCGCCGCAATCAAGTCTTGCGCCGATTGGCTCCAATGCGGCTCTTGCCCCTCGACGCGAATAAGCGCCTCGCCGAGCGCCAGCGCATCATCCGGGAATTCGTCGCGGCTCGGATCGAGCGCCGCGATAGGATTGAATCCGTTGCTTACGAGAAAGGGGTGTTGCTTCGCGAGATTTGGATAGTTCTTTTCCATCGCAAGGAAAGGATCGACGACGAGAACCCGGTGACCCTTCTGCGCGGCGCGGTAGGCGGCCGTCTTGGCTGCAAGCTCGCCCTTGATATCGACGACGACAAGCGACCAGTTTTTCAACCGAAAGAGATTGGGGATCAGGAGCCGCCGCGTCTTTCCAGAACCGTTCGGGCCGATGGTGATGATATGCCGGTCGCCACGGTTGTTCGGATCGACGGCGTTGGGATAGGTATTGAGCCGATCCTTCGCGACGCTCCACTCTTCGTCGAGAATGGAGCGATGCGCCTCCGGCTTTGACGGCTGCACGCCGAAGCCGAGATATATTCCGTCATCCGTCGCCCAGATGTTTTGCCCCACCTAACCTTAGCCCTTCGGCGTGTATCAGCGATCGCGTCCGCCCCCGTCGCGGTCTTCGCGGTCGTTCGAATTTGAATTTTTCTGTTCCTGCTCTTTCTCGAACTTTTCGCCCGCATCGAGAATTCGGGCGCGCTTTTCATCTTTCGTGAGCGGACGTTGCGGGGCGTCGCCGTAAGGGTCGGCCCGGTCTTTAGTGGAAATCTCGGCTTGTGCCGTCGCGTCGTTCCCGCGCCGTTGTGCCTCTTCCTCGGCCTTGATGGCCCGGATGTGATCGTCCACCGGCTCGCTCGCAAGCTGGCGCTCTTTCCAGACGAGATCGGCGGGACTGGCCCCATCAACCCGCATCTCTTCGAGTATGCGACCCTTTCGTGCCTCAACTGCTTCGATCCATTCGAGTTCGGTGCGCTCGGGCGGTTGCTCCTGAACGGCTTCCGGCCGGGTAGTGTTTTCCGGCTGCCCAAGTGCGCGGGCGTGATCCGCCCGCAAGACCCGGTAATCGGGACGGTTAACCAAGTACGACCCCAGACAAGGCTTCGGGAATTATTTCAGCCTTTTTGGCTTTCTTTTGCCAGTTCTATCGCGAGGCCGGTCGAGATCGTCGTTCAAGGTCTCGCTTGTCGGCGGCACAATTTCCCACAATCGGCGTAGGTCGCGGTGCAGATTGGGAAAGACCTTGGCTTCCAGAGCCGCGATCCGCTCGTCGGAATCCGCGCCCAATTCGAGAATTTCCCGGTCAGCTTTCGAGAGATGTACGAAACCCTTGCGGACGCGCCCGTCGATTTCCGCGAATTGCTTTTCAAGCGTTTCGATCCGCTTGAGCAGGCGCGTAACGAGTTGGTCCCGATCCGTGAATATCCGCGTATGTGATGACACTCAGCCAATCTACGAGTTTCTTGGGATACATTCCACACTAAACTATGTGGTATATTTCCCAGATCGGACGCGGTGGTGATGCCCTGCCACCTGCGAATCCCCGCAAATGAGGGGAAGCGGCATGAGGCCGGATAATGGAAAAAGGGCATAGCAGGAAGGAATAAGTTTGAGGGCAAGCCATGCGCGGTAGTGCGCAGCGCGTTCCCGGTAGGTCGGTCACGGCTGCGCTTCGCGCCGCTTGGCAGGGGCTGTCCAGCCCCGTGCACCCCGGCCAAGGAGGAGCCTTGCTCCCCTGTGGAACCCCAGCGCCGGAGCGCTTCGCCTCCCGCACCACCGACCGAAGGGTACGCCCCTTCGGCATCCGCGCCCAGAGGGCCTTGCCCTCCGGGACCTCCGCGCGGAAGGTGGGAGCTATCCCACTTCCGCCTTATCCCCATATGCGCCGCCCCTCGCTGCCTGCATGAGCAAGGGCACCGAAAAGCGCGTGCGCTCGAAGCACCTGACTGTCCGCCTCGCGGCAGACGAGCGGGCCGCCATCGAAGCCGCCGCCGACCGGGCGGGGCTTACGGCGGGGAGCTACGCGCGCCAGGCCATGCTTGGCGCGCCCGCTCCGCGTCAGGTACGGCGTCCGCCTGTGGAGCGAAAGGAGCTTGCCCGCCTCCTCGGCGAGCTTGGCAAGATCGGCGGCAACCTCAACCAGCTCGCCCGCGCCGCGAATAGCGGCATCCTCGTCTACGGGAATGAGATCGACGCCGCGCTGGGCGAGCTTCGCGCCATGCGGGGCGCCGTTCTAAGGGCATTGGGACGCGAGCCGTGATTATCAAAGGCAAATCCCGCTCCGGCCCTGCGGCCCTCGCCGCTCACCTCGGCAACGCCGAGAAGAACGAGCGTGTAACCCTCCTCGAAACGCGCAGCACCGTCGCGACCGACATTCGCGGGGCCTTGATCGAAATGGACGCTCACGCCCTCGGCACCAAATGCCAAAAGCCGCTCTACCATGCAGTTATCAGCCCCGAGCCGCCGCATCGGCTGACGCCAGAACAATTAAACGAAGCCCTAGACGCGCTAGAAAAGAAGCTGGGGCTCGAAGGGCACGCGCGCCTCGTAGTGCTGCACGAAAAAGACGGGCGGCAACACTTCCATCCCGTCTGGTCGCGCATCGATCTGAAACGGATGGTCTCGGTCAGCGACAGCCACAACTATCGCAAGCACGAGGAAGTGGCGCGCGATCTGGAACGTCGCTTCGGACATGACCGAGTGCAAGGCGCACATGCAGAACGCGAAGGGGTCGAGCGTCCCGACCGCACACCCTCGCGGGCCGAGTTGCGGCAGGAAGAGCGCACCGGCATCAAGGGCAAGGACGTAAAGCGGGACGTGATCGAAGCATTCCGCGCCGCCGACGGGCCAGAAGCGTTCCGGGCCGCGCTTGAAGATCGCGGTTACCTGCTTGCCACAGGTGACCGCCGAGATTTTGTGATCGTGGATCGCGCAGGCGGGATCCACTCACTCGCTCGGCGTATCGATGGCATGAAAGCGGCAGACCTGCGCGAGTTCATGGCAGGCATCGACTGCGACCGATTGCTAAACATCGAACAAGCGAAATCGCAGCTTGCCCAGCACAAACGCATCGCGCGTAAAGCTAGCGACGAGGCGAAAACCGAGAAAGCATATAGTGCCGGCGAAGATTATGTGAGCCAGTCGAGCGCGGCACTCAAGGATCACAGACGCCGCCAGAAGGCATCGGGAACAGATAAAGCCGAGCGCATCAAACGGCTCAAGGAAAGCTTTGCTGCGTTCGACCAAGAGATAGAAACTACACGGCCCGATCACACGCATGACGAAGGCCCCAACCCGCAGGATCAGGCTCCCGGTGGCGGCCACACCCGGAGTCGGTAGCCAAAGTCTCCGGCCTATCGCCGACGATGATATTGTGGGGATTCGCCGCGCTGCTGGAATGGTTGCGCCGTGTGCTGCTGCTCTTTTGGATTCGGCTTTACGCGGCGACCGCAAAGTCCGCCGACAATATTAACCGTCATTATCGGATTCTCGTTAGATATCAACATCCACCAAACGATAATCCGTCTACAGAGTATTTATGCTTTTACTTGCGGAAATCCATTGATATTCCTCTAGGTGGGGGAATAATGAAGGACGCTAGATCGGAAATATGCGCTCACAAGGAATCGCCGAACCGTCGCGGATGGCACAAGCACGTCCGGACGATCCACAAGCGTGCGGACGGCGGGTTCGATATTGTTGATGAGTATTTCGACAAAAGGGGCCGCCTCCATTCCCTGGGCGAGCCTGCTATTGTGGTCCAAAACACTGCAAATTATTGCAAGACCTTTTCCTTTTATGAGAACGGCAAGCAGCATTGCACAGATGGACCGGCCGAAATTGTCTACCTAACGAATGGCAACATACAAGAAACCTATATGCTCAACGGCAAGCGTCATCGCGTTGATGGCCCGGCAGTCTGCGAGTGGGACACGGATGCCAAAATTGTTCCGGGCACTGAAAAGTATTTCTTTTATGGGGCCTTTTTGAATAGTGCTGTGGAGTTGGCGAAGCGGGTAAAAAAATCGGCAACTCAACCGCAGACTACTCCTCGGCAACGCAATCGGTCGAAAGCTCTAGTCTCGAATGACGCTCTCTGAGTGTCGGCCCAAGATGGCAAGAATGCGGGGAGGCGTTTCTTCTTTCGTATAGAGATTTGGTCCGAACTGCGTGTGTTCACCCAGCTCGTCAAGGTATAACTGAATTCCGGGAAAGTTATTTGACACTCTCTCCATATATACAGGTGAAAATATTGTTCGGGATTCGTCAATTCCAAGGACAAAGCCCTCCATCGAAAACACCGTCAGGATCGGCGTCTTGGATTTTCCGTTTGGTCCAGCTTGTAGCGGCCAATGCGAAATCGACCTGAATATCGCAAGCCTGAGCCCACCGCGATTTAGTTCTGGATGAGTCCGGTCGTCCGTTAGCATCATCACATAGTGTTTTTCGCCGCTTCGCCGAAAGATATACCCCTCGTTCCACTGTTTTGCTCCTTTCCGAAGATGTTGGTTGTCAGGCTCTTTCGGCTCGGAGCATTGCAGCATTCGAACTCTAACTGCACTCGATGTGGCGTCCTGCCCGATTTCGACTATGCCCTTAACGTAATAGCCGGGAGTGCTCGTTGAGTGACGCCATAGCTGATATGTGCCTGTCACGGCGTCTGCGGTCTTGGCTCGTGTATCTTGCTGGATGCCCAGGAATTGCAGCATGGCGCCGTAAAACTCTTCATGCTCACTCATGAGCCGTTTGTCCTGAGCTTTCGGCTGCTTCACCAGCTTATGATGATAAATACAGTGAACTATTTTTCCAAGAACTTCAGGGTCCTTGGATTCTGCTAATACCTGAAAGAAATATCTTTGCTGCCGAAGTTCTAAGCCAAGTTCTTCCCGAACTTTTTGGAAAAGGGTTGGCAGATGGATACGATCAGTACGCTTGAGTGCGGTCAGCCAAGCATGGCATTTACCGATTACGACGGCCGAGGAATTTATTTTGGGGTCGAGCTTTTTTCTCGGCGTTGTATCGATTAGCCTGTTTGCGGCGATGAACTCCGGCGTGCCCTGTTCGTAACGTTCTGTCACGTATCGCGCCCCACAGTGTTTCGGACTCTTTCGTCAAGAGTCTGACTTTCATTGTTAACGATCACCGAACCCTGACAACTAGGATGCGTCTCATCAAGCGCTCAAGGGCGCAACGATGGAGAAGACGGTTACGCTGTTCTACCGGCGCAAAATCCAAGGGTTCGGCGCGAAAGAGCAGCATTTTTCACCGGAGAAGAAGTATGAGCAACGACCCAGAAAGCGCCCGCCGTCAGGGCCAGAACGACGCCAACCAGAACAACGGCCCGGCCCAGACCCACACCTGGGACGCGATCCGTCGCGCCGAATACGACGCCGCCTACCAGCGTCAGCGTGAGCAGAACAACAACCAGAACCGCTAAGGGCGGTAGCCAACTTGGTCCCGCCGCGCTCGCGGCGGGACCGGCCCTTTTTGGTTGGATTCTTGTTAGAGACGGCTTCCCGTCCGCTTACGGGGCGTCACCACTCTATTAAGAATATCTAGGCAGACCGTGTGCACATTGTGATCGAGTGCCGACACGATCCGGGCAAGTTCAAGCAAGTCAATCCGCCTCTGGCCGCTTTCATAGGCGGAGACAAATGACTGTGGCTTGCCGAGGCGCTTAGCCAGTTGTTGTTGAGTGAGACCTACGGATTTTCGGAGGGCTTCAAGGTACTCACCGACGCGCTTGTGATCGGCGGGGGCAATCCACAAAGGCACTTCTCCCGGATCATGAATTGATCCGGCGAAACTGGTAAATCGGGATTTTCGATATCGAAAAATCCAATAATTTGAGATACGCTTCGCTCGCTGGACGAGCAAACCGAAGGCCAAGGAGCCAGATAGGTTTGATAATCGGTTGAATGGAAACGGAAATCCCCGCGTGGTCGCGGGATGGGCGGTGAGCGCCCTACTGAGGGAGGCCAGACATGGAAACCGTGATCGTCGTCGTCGCAATCATCGCCGAGGTGATTCTCTTTCTTTTGATCCTCTGCATGGCGCTATTTGTCCTAGTTCTACCGAGCAAAGTCGTCTGGGAAATTTCCGAAGCCATCGTTTATCGCGTCACCAAGACCGAAGATACCGGTCAGGCCCCTCTCGCGCCCTTTATCGTCATCATGGGCCTGCTCGCGACTCTCGTTGGCGTCACCCACGCGCATGTGCTGGCGTCCCATGACCCGCCGTATCACGAATGGTCATTTTGGGCCTTTCTATACACGCTTCTCGCGTCGGTCTTGCCGACGGCCTATCTGCTCGTGAAGGGCGTCGGAGCTGCCGTCGAATTCGCTTACGAGGCGCTTCTGACGGCTATTCGCGGCGCGAAGCGCAGCCAGCACGTCTAGCCAACCGACAAAATTCGAGGCGGTCATGAGCAGCGACTATTGGATGGGGTACGCCCACGGAGAGTCCAAGGGAAAGAACACTGGCGATGGCGGCATCGGTGCTGCGATTGCCATGGTGGTCGCGGGCGTCCTTGCAGTTATCGCATTCGTTGCATCGGCGGGGATTGCAGCCTATGTCGTGCTCTATCCGCTCGCGGCACTCCTGGTTGCCGCCTCGGTCAGCATCATGGGTTGGCTTTTCTCGCTCATGGTCGAGGTGGTCTGGCACGATCCGTCGCCCTACTACTTGTTTGGTAGCCACTGGCTCTATTTCAATCCGTTCGCCTTCATTCCAGCCGGATTGTTGGGCCTGTGGCTCGCGTATGCGTTTGTCATCGGTCTTGAATTTGAGCTAGCGGGACGTCCGGTCTACAAGCTGGCGCGCCATGTGTGGCGAGTCATGGTGCCCTCGGCGATCATCGCCGCCATCCTCGTCAACACACAGGCAGATACCGGTATCTCCAATTGGGGCCTCTGGCTCATCCCGATTACCGTCGCTGTCGCTCTGCATTTCGGCCTGTGGAGCGAGGTATTTTCCGTCCGCAAGCGTTGGCTTGAAGCGGAAAAATAAGACCATACAGCTAGCCGTCGCTTGACTTGGTATAATGATGGGCCGGGCGTGACTGATTCGCCCACCATACTCTATCCATACAAGCCATGGCTGATTTGGACCCGATATCGCGCGACACGATTTTTATTAGCAAGGCGACTCCACTTGATAACGAGTTCGCGCTTTGGCTTGCGCCACGCCTTGAAGCAGAGGGTTATAAGGTTTTCGCCGATATCCTGTCGCTAGAGCCGGGCGACCGTTGGCGCAAGACGGTCACGTCCACACTTCAGGACCGCGCCGTAAAGATGTTGCTCTGCTGCAAGGACGATACGCTTGCGGCAGATGGCGTTATCGAGGAAATCGAAATTGCAAGCGATCTCACGAAGTCACTCAAAGATACGAAATTCATTATTCCACTCCGGCTCAAACAGTTCAAAAAAGTGTTTGGGATTGGTGGGCTTCAGTATATCGATTTTGAACGCGGTTGGGCTGAAGGTCTCGATAATCTACTCGATGCTCTGAAAAGGCAGAAGGTGCCGCGTAACGAGAAGAACATTGTCATCAATCCGAATTGGGAGATGTTCAGGCGGCGCGGAGCTGTGCCGCTATTGCGTGAGCCCGAACGACTGACTTCCAATTGGCTCCGTATCGCTCATGTGCCGGATGTGTTGCGCTATTTTGAACCGGCGGGCGCATCCGAGCGTGGCGCGCTCGAAGCGACCGCCGCGAAATCGCCGTACCCGGTTGAGGTTCGCCCGAACGGAATTTTGACTTTCGCAACACAGTCTGAGCTCGAAGAGACGTTTGTCAGTGTCTGCAAATTTCGCCTCGCTCATGAGTTTAAGCTGATGGACTTTGTTGAAAACGGCTGCGCGCAGCTTGAACTCAAGAAGCAGGACGCCTCGAACATCGCCGTGTCTATGTTCCGGCAGGCTTGGATCCGCTTCTGTCAGAATCGCGGCCTACTAAAGTACGAGTATTCAAACGCAATTGGCTTTCATGTTTCCGCCGATCTGGCGAAGATCGGTGAGCGCATTCCGTGGGGACGCCAAGGCGAAAAGCGCTCTTCAATGCTGAGAAACGTCGCTAAAGGGTGCGTGTGGCAATACGGCGTGACCGGCCTACCGAATTTTTGGCCCTTTCCGCACTTCAAGCTCAAATCCCGCGTCCTGTTTGCGCCACTTATAGGCACGGAAGCGGGCGATCCGTTCGATGGCAAGGAGAAGAAAAAGCAGCACAAATTGCGCCGCACAGTATGCAAGGGATGGCGCAACAAGCAGTGGCACGGTCGCTTGCTGGCATTTCTGGAACTGATTTCTGGCGACTCGTCGTTTGTCCAGCTTCCACTCAGCCCTTCGTTTAATATCACGCTCGATACGTCGCCGCTTTTATTCACATCGCCGGTCAGCACGATGCTCCCCGATGAATTGACGGATGAACAAGAGGAAACCGATCTCTCCACTCTCGGGCGGCCCGAGCCGGAGGACGAGGAATGACCGACTTTCCTGAGCGTTCTCTGACGGCTGAGCATTTTGACGAACCGTCGCTCGAATTCGGCCACCGGCAAATTACCGCGCACCCAAAAGATGGCCTTTTCCTCTATGGGCCTCACAGCCGAAACAAAAAGACGAGGGAAATCAAAATCGGCGTCATTGGCACCGTCGCCGGCATTAAGCACTTCAAGACATGGGCCGACAAGGTCAAGAAGCTCGTGGAGGTTCCACCACCGGGCAGAACCGAGAAAAAGGATCGGCTGCACCTCGCGAATTTCCCTGGCATGGAAGAGGTGTTCGGCATCACCTATGACACAAACGAGTTCGTCGTCTGTGCGCTCGATCACAAAGCGATTGATACCAAAACCTCGATCGTGAATTTGCATGAGGCAGTCAAGGCGACGGTCAAGCTGTATGCGGACCGAGCTAGGAAGCACGCAAGCAACGACGAGCGCGAGGTAAGCGTATGGGTTCTTGTGCTGCCGGAGATAATTTTTGACCGTTGCCGCCCCGGTTCTAAGCGCAAGGGCCTGCCGCTTGTCAAAGGCACCTTTGGCAAGCGCCAGACAGCTCGTTCCGATCTTCCTCTTCTCGATCAGTTTATTGATGACGAATCCGAAGAAATTTTCGATGACGCGCCAGATTTCCACAGACAAGCCAAGGCTGAATTCCTGAGAATTGCACCGACACAGCTTGTTCGCGAGACCACCATTGCGCCCGATGCCTTTCTGAACGCGAAGGGGTATCCAGTACGCCGGACACAGGATGCGGCGACCATCACTTGGAATCTGGCGACCGGCCTCTACTATAAGACCCAGCCCAAACCGCCGTGGAAGTTGGCCGGTACACGCCCCGGCGTTTGCTACATTGGGCTAGTTTACAAGAACATTCCCAACGACCCCAATGACCATTCATGCTGCGCGGCGCAGATGTTTCTCAGCGAGGGCGACGGCGTAGTTTTCAGAGGGGCCAACGGACCCTGGAAGACCGGCGACTACGAATATCACCTCAAGGCCGACGCGGCGAAAAGTCTGATCGCCAAAGTGCTTGAGACTTATGCGGAAACACATGATGGGCCGCCGAAGGAACTATTTATCCACGGCCAGACCTACTTCAATCAGGAGGAGTGGGAGGCATTCGAGAGTGCCGCCCCCAAGGGCACGAACATTATCGGCGTTCGCATACGGACTACAGGCGGTGAAACGAAATTGTTTCGTGACGGAGACTATCCGGTCCTGCGTGGAACTGCGCTCATGCTTGATGCTCGAAGTGCCTACCTCTGGACCAATGGATATGTACCCCAGCTAGATACCTATATCGGCCCAGAGACACCGAACCCGCTTTTCATTACCGCGCTTCGCAGTAAGGACGAAATGCCGGACCTGAAAGTGATCCTCAAGGACATTATGGGCCTCACCAAAATCAACTATAATTCCTGCAACTATAATGACGGGCTTCCGGTGACCGTTAGGTTTGCGCGTATGGTGGGAGACGTTCTGACCATGGGGTCTGCAAAAGGAGCGGATAAGCAGCCGTTCAAATTTTATGTTTAGCGCGCGTCGCTTCACGATCGGGCTCTATGCGCTGCGCGCACCGAGCCGCGTTCGCGTTTCGGCCCTCAAGGGTGACGATCCCTCGCGCTAGATGGAGCGAGCGTCGCCGGTCGCACTCGGCCCAGCCTTCGGCTCCTGCGGGTGCGCCGCTTCGCGCTGACGCCGGCTTTGCTCGACGGCGCGTCCCGACCCTGCGGGTCTCCTTGCAGCCTTGCTCGGATCGCACGCGGCTAAAGCCGCATCGCGATCTTCGCCATTGTCGTCTGCTAGGGAGGGCTAAGGGGCGCTGCCCCTCGCGCGCAGAAGAGTTGCCCTCGCATCCGCTCGGCTCCGGGCCGGTCTCCCCGTTCTTCCTTCGCCTTTGGCTCCGTGCAGAACGGGTGATCCCCCTCCGGCCCTGCGCCCCTCCACTTGCTAACCCCGGTCTCGCCGACAGGCAGGGGTTCAGCGCGAGGCTGAACCCAAGTTTTAACAGCCGGGATCGAAAGCAGGAGCGGCGACCGTGGCCCGAACCTTTCCACTCGACCGACTCAGGTCGCGGTGCTAATCGGGTGAAGCAGTCGCGGGCTTGCGGCGAAAAACCTTCGCTTCTCCGAGCCGCCGAAAGGCCGCGAAATCGACGTTTTGTCCCGAAAATTTCTGAAAAAGCGAAAATCGCCTACACAGAACCTACACAGGCAAAAGTCGGTTCATAGAACCCAATAAAATAGCTGCTATTTTATTGATCTATTTCCCTCAAGGGGAGGGTGAGACATATGTCCGAAATGGTCGGAACAAGGTCATATCAGCCGCGCGCGCGCGAGGCCAGGATGGCCGGTATGGAACGGAGGCCTGCCATGCGACATGCGATCCTCGGCGCCTTGCTTGCCCTTTTCGTCATCGTGCCGTCGCGCGCGGCGGCGGAGGCACGGCTGGTACTGCCCAAATCCGGCGTCGTGAAAGTGGCGTTCGTGGTCTCCGACCAGGCGACGCTGATCGACGTCGCCGGGCCGATGCAGACCTTCGACCAGGTGCAGTCACCGGGTACGACGGGATTTCAGACCTTCACGGTCTCCGAAACGCGCAAGCCGATCAAGGCGGGGACACTCACCATCGTGCCCGACTACACCTTCGCGGATGCGCCGGACGCCGATATCGTTGTGGTGGGCGCGCAGAGCGGCAATACCGCGCCCTATCTGGACTAT
Organism: uncultured Acidobacteriaceae bacterium; assembly: GCA_964524045.1. GTDB lineage: Bacteria > Acidobacteriota > Terriglobia > Acidiferrales > UBA7541 > Acidiferrum. The sequence continues at coordinate 3,083 of CAZGBQ010000057.1, read as the reverse complement.
CTGCGGCGCAGGGCGGCCAAGGGCACGCTGATGCTGTCGGTGTGCACGGGCGTGTCGAAATTCGCCCAGGCCGGGCTGCTGGATGGGCTGGAGGCGACCAGCCATCACGATTTCATCGACCAGTTCCAGGCGCGCTTTCCCAAAGTGCGCTTCCTGAAGGACCGCGCCTGGGTGCACAGCGCGCCGCACATCTACACCGCCGGCGGCGAAACCTCCGGTATCGAGCTGGCGCTGCACATCATCGAGCTTTATTTCGACCACGCGGCGGCGGTGCGCACGGCGCGCTACATGGAATATCGCGGGCCCGATTGGCAGCGCTGAGGAGAGCCGCTAGCGTGGCGGCATGAAAACCAAACGCATCGGCGTCATCGGGCTCGGCCAGCGCATCGCGCATGTCCTGCGCGCCATGGACGAGGTCGGCTGGAGCTTGAACGTCGCGGGCTATGTCGATCCCAGGCCCGTCGGGCTGCCGATCCTGGCCGAACGCGATATCCCGCCAGGCAAATCCTATGACAGCGTTCCGGCGCTGCTGAAGGACGGACCGTTCGATCTCGTCATGATCGGCTCGCCCAACCATCTGCACTACGAGCACCTGCTGGCGGCGTTCGCGGCCGGTTATCCGATCTTCGCCGAGAAGCCGATCGTGCGAACGCAGGAAGAAACCTTTGCGCTGGCGCGGCACCTCGCGGACACCCGGACGCCGCCGCTCTATATCGGGCTCGTGATGCGCTCGATGCCGATCGTGCGCGAGACGATCATGCGGGTCGATTCCGGCGAGCTCGGCGAGCTGGTGTCGATGGACGCAACCGAGCACCTGCCGCCCGAGCATGGCGGGTATCTGGCGCGCAACTGGCGGCGCAAGCAGGAATGGGGCGGGTCGTATTACCTCGACAAAGTGTGCCACGATTTCGATATCTTCGGCCGCATCGCGCGGGCGCGGCCGAGCCGTGTCGCCAGCTTCGGGGGAAAACGCATCTTCCACGCCGAGCGCAAGGACGTGGCGCGGACCTACAGCGACGGCACGCCGGCCTATGCGATGCGCGATGCCGGCTGGGCGGGGGCGAACGACGCGTTCCACTCCGACATGGACGTCGCCGATCACCAGACCGCGCTGGTGGAATACGACAGCGGCTTCCAGCTTTCGTTCCACTCCAACAGCCATGTCAGCCTGGGCGAGCGGCGCTGGTACATCGCCGGCACCGAGGGCACGCTGCTCGCCGACCTGGTGCGCAACAAGCTGATGATCCGGCGCGCCTTGGAGAAGGGCAAACCCGAGCGGCTCGACTTCGCCACCCGCACCGCCGACAACCACAACGGCGCCGACCAGGCGATGGCGGCGGACCTGCTGGCGGCCTCGGAGAAAGGCGCGGCGTTCCCGGTGACGCCGTATGAGTCGATGGAAGCAGGCCTGACCGTGATGGCGGTCGACCGCGCGATGGCGGAGCGGCGGCTGGTGGAATGCGCCGACATGTGGGCCGATTACGACGCGGCGCGGGGACATGCTATAAGCCGGGTATGAGCAACGGCGCACAACCGGGCGTGCAGGACGACTGGAAAGCTCTCTATCGAGAGGCGTTCCGGCGTTTTGGGGCTGCGTACCTGTGGAATTTGCGCGAACTGGCTGAACCGGTTCCCGGTCATGCGCTCGCCGCCGCACGCCAGCTCCGTTACGAAGGCAACATGGAAACCAGGCGCTTCGCGGAACGGATGGAACGAGCCGTCCATGCCGCTTAGCGAGCTGCAAGCCGAAGTGCTGAGATTTCTCGCGGGCAACCGCAATCCGGAAAGCTTCGTCGCGGGCGGCGTGCCGCTGAACGTGGCAGCGCGTCGCACTTCCAAGGACATCGACATCTTCCACAGCGGCGCCGAACGGTTGATGGAGACAGCCGATGCCGATGCCGCGCTGCTCGCGGCGCGCGGATACGCGGTGGAATGGCTACAAAAGCGCGAGGCGATTTGCACGGCCACGATCACGAAGGGGGATAGATCGACTCGGCTCGATTGGGTCGTCGACTCCGATTTTCGCTTCTTTCCACCGATGCCCGACCCGACATTCGGCTATGTCCTCCATCCCGCAGACATCGCGACCAACAAAGCCCTCGCTGCCGCGGGACGCAGAGAGCCGCGAGACGCGGTCGATCTCATCACGATTCACGAGCAATTTTATCCGCTCGGCGCCGTCATATGGGCGGCCGTTGGGAAAGATCCCGGCTGGAGTCCGGAGAGTCTCATATCCGAAATCAGGCGCAATGCGCGATATCAGGACTACGAATTGTCGGGGCTCCAGTTGGAGCGTCCGATCACGGCGGCAGCGTTGTCGCAAAAGCTGCGCGCCGCGCTGAACGAAGCCGAGACGTTCGTGACGAAAATGCCGTCGGCCGATGGCGGAAAGCTGTTCCTCGACGAACGCCACCGGATCGTGCAACCCGATCCCGAAAAGCTGGACCGCTATACGACGCATGCGGGCACGCGTGGCGGGCATTGGCCGTCCTCGAGCGAGGTGGCGTCGTCGATGCTAAAAGCCTGGTCGATCAGGAAGCCGTAATCCGTCGCGCTTAGGCCAACGTTTCGAACGGCGCTTCCATCCTCAAATCCGCGACACGCGTGCCGTCGGGGAGGGTGAGCGTTTTACGGACGGCGAAGCCGCGCGCCTTCAGATAGGCGAGGAAATCGGCCTCGGCCTCGTATTCCAGCATGCGGGCGCCTGAGGCCTTTTCGGCGAGAAGGAAACGTTGCAGCTCGCGCAGCAGATAGATGCCGAGCGCATCGCGATCTGACGGCGCGACGACAACGAAGAGCCGGTACTCGCCGGGCGGCGCGTGGAGTGGATGTTCGGCGGCGGCATAGCCGACGACGCGACCGTCGGCGAGTGCGACGACGTGATGCCGCCGGCCGCCCTGAAGATAGGCGCGCCGATTGGTCAGCCAATCTTCTTGCGGTGGTGCGTTGGGAATTTGTGCGAGCGAGGCGTCGGCGAGTTGCAGGATGGCGGGCCAATCGGCGCCGGCAGGCTCGCGCAGGGTCCAGTCCACCCGCCGCTCGGTTTGCTCGCGCCCAGCGCCTTGAACCCGGCGGTGGCGCAC
>CAZGBQ010000056.1:9606-22597 GCA_964524045.1 uncultured Acidobacteriaceae bacterium | reverse complement strand
TCGTACCGCAGAGCGACCATTGGGTCGACCTGCATCGCACGACGGGCAGGTAAGTAGCATGCGAAGAAAGCCACTGCCGCAAAGAGCAGCGCCGCCGCCGCAAACGTTGCGGGGTCGGTGGAAGTCACTCCGTAGAGCTCGCTGGAAAGCACGCGCATCAGGCCCAATGCCCCGAGCAGTCCCAGCGCAATGCCGATGCAAGAGAACTTGCCGCCTTCCTGTAGAACCGACCACAAAACATCGCGCCTTTGCGCGCCGAGCGCCATGCGAATGCCGATTTCCTGCGTGCGATTCGCCACAAGGAAAGAGAGAACGCCATAAATGCCGATTATGCCGAGGGCAAGCGCAAGCCCCGCAAAGATCAGGAACAAAGCCGCGGTCGAGCGCGGGGCGGCTACAGCCTCCGAGACGACTGCAGTCATGGTTTTCACTTCGCTGACGGGGACGTCCTGATTCAAGCCGGCAACTGTTTGACGCAGCATTGTTGCCGTCCGGGATTCGTCGGCAGTCGTTCGGAGCACAATTGTCATTTCGGCGGGCAATCGCCGATCCTCAAGCGTGGCTGTGGCGTTGTAGGGCACAAAGGCCGTCCCCTTCATCCAGCCGGGAATGTTTCGCTGCAGATCGAAAGCGCGGACATCCGCGGTGACGCCAACGACGGTGCGCCAGCTTTTGTCGTCCAGGAGGTGAATGTGCTTGCCGACGGCGTCTTGGTTGGGCCAGAAACGCCTCGCGGTCTCCGCAGTGATAATGGCCACCGGCTCGCCAGAAACGTCAGAGTCTACAAACGTTCTGCCGGAAAGTAGCGGCACGCCCATCACGCGAAAATAGTCGGGAGTAACGATGTGGAGCCAGAACAGCGGTGCCAAGTCCTGACCAGGCGGCGGCGTGTAGCTCTCAACGTTGAGAGAGCGTTTGGCAACTCGCCCGCCCAGCGGAAGAGTATTTATTACCGCGGCCCCGGAGACGGTGGGTGAAGTGCGAACCTGATCCAGCAAAGCGCGATAGAAATTCAGACAGCGCTCCGGCTCGCTACAGAAAGACTGGTTCGGAGTAATTCGCGCGGTTAAGACGCGCTCCGGCCGAAATCCCGGGTCGACATGGGAAAGCGCCCAGAAGCTCCGCATGACCAATCCCGCGGCTATCACCAGAAGTACGGCAAAAGCAATCTCAGCCACGACCAATCCGCTGCGTAGACCTTGAGAGATGGGAAGAGTACCGGCGCGTCCACCCGAGCGAAGCACTTCAGCGTCAGCCGCGCGTGAAGAGTGAAGGGCGGGGCCAAGTCCTGAGAGGATACCCGTCACCATGGCCAGCGCTCCGGTGAAGACGAAGACGCGCCAGTCCATGTGCGCGTCCGTGATGCGCGGAGTGTCTGCGGGGAGCAGCGTCCTGAGAGCAGAAAGCCCCCACGTGGAAAGAAGGACGCCGAGCAAACCACCCAGGCACGCAAGCAGGACGCTCTCGGTGAGCAGTTGCCGCGCAATGCGCTTTCTGCCTGCTCCGAGCGCTGTACGAATGGCAATTTCCTTTTCGCGCGTCGCGGCTCGAGCGAGCGTCAAATTGGCCACGTTGGCGCAAGCGATTAAGACGACCAAAGTTACGGCGCCCAGCAGCATGAGCAGCCGCAGCCGCACGTCCGCGACCATGCCGCTTTGCAAGGGAATCACGCTGACATCTGCGTTCCATGCCGCCGGCATCTTCCACGGAAACATTTCCCTCACGCGCGATTGAAAGACGCGAAGCTCCGTGCGTGCTTGTTCCATCGCTGCATCGGCGTGGAGGCGTCCTAGCACGGGCATGTAATCGTCCGCCCAATAGAGAATCGTGTTGCGCGGATCGTTGTGCAGAGGGATCCAAATTTGCGTTCTAGCGGAAGGGAAGCGGAAACCGGACGACATGACGCCGACAACTTGGCGGCTCACGCCTCCCACTTCAATCGAGCGATTAATAATCGTCGCGTCGCTTCCGAAGCGCTGCTGCCAAAGGGCATGACTTAAGATGACGTAGTTGTCTTGTCCCGCAGCGTCCTCTCCTGGGTAGAACGTGCGGCCCAACTCGGGACGCGCCCCCAGGACGGAAAACAATTCCGCAGACACTAAAGTGCCGCTCAGACGCACTGGTTCTCCCTGGCCGGTCAGGTTGAATTCGTGTCCCTCGTAATACGCTGCTACGTCCATCGTCCGCATTTGCTCGCGCATCGCCACGACTCCGCCCCTGGGGTACGTCCCCGTGATGCTGACGAGCCGGTCGGGTTCCGGGTAGGGAAGGGAAACCAGGAGAATCCCGTTCACCAGACTGAAAATGGCCGTATTGGCGCCAATTCCGAGAGCAAGTGTCAGAACCGCAACCGCAGTGAAGCCCGGATTCTTGCGCAACATGCGCGCGGCAAAGCGCAGGTCCTGGAGGAGGTTTTCCAAGCCAGGGAAGCCGCGCTGGTCGCGGTGTATCTCTTTGGTTTGCTCAATACCGCCGAGCTTTATAAGCGCGTCGCGGCGGGCCGCTTCCGGCGCCATTCCATTGCGGACGTTGTCTGCAGTGTGGAGTTCGAGATGACTCTCTAATTCGGCGGCGACCTCGACGTCGCTTTGTGGTTTGCGAAACAGTCCGCCGAAGCGTTCAAGCCATACGCGCAAGAGGCTCATGGTGCCGGCTCCTTTCTTCGCCGAAATGCTTCCGGCGTTGTCATCGTGGTCATCACTCGTAACGCAGTGCGGCCATGGGGTTGAGGCGGAAGGCGCGGCGAGCAGGGAAGTATGCCGAAATGAGAGCGACGACGACCAACAGCCCCGCGAGCGCGGCCAAAACGGAAAAACTCACGGAAACAATTCCAAAGACAAACGTGGCCATCGCCCGGCTCGCAGCAAAGGCCATCGGCAACCCGACTGCCAGGCCGATGCCTGACAAGGTCAAGGCATGGCCAAAAACGAGCTTGAGCACGTCTCGCGGATGTGCGCCGAGAGCGAAGCGAATGCCAAACTCGTGAGTCCGCCGCAATACGTTTTCGGACAAAATCCCGTAAAGACCAAGCGAGGAGAGCAGCAATGCAACGACACCAAAGACGGCCATCAGTATTCCCATGACGTGCACGATGGCGACGGAATCCTGTACTTCAGACTCAAGCGTCTTTAGCTCGGTGACTGCAATCTCCGGATCAAGCTGAGAAAACAATCCGCGTACTGCCGAGCCGTAGCTGGTCGGATTCGAAGCGACGCGCATGACGAAGGTGAAGCCGCGTCTCGGAGACTGAAGATAGTGTTGATAGATGAGCGGAACGGTCGCGGGATTCCACCAATTCTGCCGCGCATCGCCGACCACGCCAACTACCGTGGCCCAGGGCTCCTTCGAGTCCGCCACGCCAAACTTGAGTTTCTGTCCCAAAGGGTCCATGTTCGGCCAGAGACGGTTGGCCATGCTTTGGCTGATGACGACGACGCGCGTCGCGCTGGCAGTATCCGCTTCGGTGAAAAATCGCCCCGAGACCAAGGGGATTCGAAGAGCGGAGAAGTATCCTGCGCTGACGATCTGCAAGTCAGCGGCGGGCGCTTCAGCGGCGCTAGAAGCAGGACGGCCTTGGATCGTGAATAATGTTTTTCCGCTGTCCACGTTGCTCGCGGGGAGGTTGGTGCCAAGCGCCGCTTCGGTGACTCCGGGCATGGCAGAGAGTTCGCGCAATGCCCTTTGATGGAAATTGGCGATTCGCTGGCCGTCAGGGTACGTGCTCTCTGGCAGTGAGACTTCGAATTTCAGGACCCCTTCCGGCTGAAATCCTTGATAGACGCGCGTCAGGCTGTTGAAGCCTCGCATCGTTAAGCCGGCGCACACCAATAACACCAGCGCGAAGGTCACCTGCACGGACACGAGGCCGTTTCTCAGGCGTCCCCGCGTGGGAGCCACGGTGCCGCGCCCGCTTTCCTTGAGAATATTGTTCAAATCGACGCGCCGCATAAAGAGCACGGCGCTGAGACCAAAGAGCAACCCCAGCACCACGGAGAGCAGAATCGCAAAGAGAAGAACGGTGCGGTCGACTTGAATCCCATTCCACCCGGGAACCCACTTCGTCCATTCAGGCGAAATGCTGTTGCGCAGAACGCGCGCGCTTGAATACGACGCCGCAATCGCAACTGCTCCGCCTAGCAAGGCAAGCAACACCATTTCCGAAATCACCAGCCGCGCCAACCGCATGCGGCTGGCCCCAAGCGCCGATCGAACCGCAAGCTCGCTCTGCCGGCCGATCATTCGCGCGAAGAGCAGGTTTGCCAGATTGGCGCACGCCAGCAACAGCACGAATGCGGCGGCCGCCTGCAGCAGCAGGAAAAGCGGCAGCGTGTACAAGTAAAGTTCCTTCCGAAGCTGCAATAAAGTAAGAACGCGGCCTGAGTTTGTAGCTGGGTATAGTTCGGCAAGCCGCCGGGAGTATGCATCCAGTTCTGCCTTGGCGGCTGAGGCCGTCACGCCTGGCTTCAGCCTGCCCAGCGCCGAAAACGACAACTGGCTGCGGTCAGCCTTTTCTGCCGGATTCAATGCCAATGGGACCCATAGTTCCATTGGCACGGGGTAGTCAAAATCCTGTGGCATGATTCCGGCGATCGAATAGTTGCGTCTGTTCAAACGTATGGTCTTACCCAAGAGATTTGGAACCCCTCCGAATCTGGACTGCCAGAAACTGTGGCTGATCACCACCACCTGATCGGAGCCGGGTGTTTCTTCTTCTGTCGAGAAAGTGCGGCCTTGCGCCGGGCCCACGCCAAGGACATGGAAGAAATTTGTAGAGACACGACAGCCCCGGGTCGCGTCGATTCTGCCTTCCGAAGACAAGTTGAAATCGCGGCATTGAAACGTGGCGATGTCTTCAAATGCCTGTGTGTTGGAGCGCAGGTCGCTGGCATCGCCCGATGAAATCCACCGCGTGTCGAAGCCTTCATCTATGCCGCGGTTTTCCCAAATGAGCACAAGAGAATCCGGATTCCGAAAGCGATACGGATGCAGCAGCAGAGCACTGACCATGCTGAAGATCGTTGTATTGGCGCCGATACCCAGCCCCATGATCAAAATCGCGATCAGCGTGAAGCCGTGAGACTTCCTCAGCTTGCAGGCGCCGTACCGAAGATCCTGAAAGCATTGTTCCAGCAGGGGCAACCCCCGCTGGTCGCGGTGTGATTCCTTGGTTTGCTCGATGCCCCCGAGTTTAAGCAGGGCGTCGCGTCGCGCAGCTTCTGGTGACATGCCATTGCGAAGATTGTCTTCGGTATGAAGATGGAGGTGACTCTCCAATTCCGCGGCGAACTCGGTGTCGCGTTGCGCCTTGCGGAACATTCCGGCCAGCCGCTGAAACCAGGCGCGCAAACTAGTCGAGCCCCGTCTCATGTGGATGGCTCGGTGGCAGCGAAGAATTTTGCGAGGATGGCCTGTGCTTGCTTCCAGTCACGTGCTTCGCACTCCAATTGCTTTCGGCCGGCTCGCGTCAGCTTGTAGTACTTCGCTTTGCGATTGTTATCCGAAACTCCCCACTCCGACTCGATGCAGCCTTCCTGTTCGAGCTTCAATAAGGCCGGGTACAAGGTTCCATAATTGACCGACAGAAGATCGCCGCTGGTTTGCTCGATGCGCCGGGCAATTCCGTAGCCATGAAGAGGCCCCAGAGTTTCTAGCGTTTTCAAAATCATAAGAGCCAGAGTGCCCTGCCAAACATCCGCTTTGTCGCCCATACGCCTCCTATGGGAAAGCAACAGAGGTATGGCACAGCTCCTATGGGATGTCAATAGGGAAGTCTGAGAGGGAATTTGACCGCGGGGGGAATTGAAAAAGCGCTTCTAGACTTCGAGAGTGACAAACTCGACTTTAAACGGCGTGCAACCCAGGTTCAGGCGCGCCACAGAAACCGGCAACTGAAAACGCCGTGGCCCCGCGCTTCCGGGGTTGATATAGAGGATTCCGTCGCGCTCGGACTTTCCTGGCTGGTGCGAATGTCCGCTGACTACGGCGCGGAAGCCGGCGGCTGCTGGATTCAGGTCCAAAGCATGAACATCATGCAAAACGTAAAGCAAGATGTCGCCTGCCCGCACAACGGCACTGTCAGGGAGAGACCTGGCCCAGTCTGAGGTGTCGACATTTCCCCGCACGGCAGTCACCGGCGCCAGCTTTCGAAGAGCAGTAAGAATTTCCGGCTTGCCCACGTCGCCCGCATGAACAATCAAGTGGGAATCGCGAAGCGCTTCCAATGCCTGCGGGCGCAGCAAACCGTGTGTATCGGAGATCAACCCGATTCGCGTGGCCTTTGCTGGCACAGGAAGACTCTAAGGCACATTGGTGTTTCCAAATGCAAAAAATGCTGAGTCTGATGTTGTCAGCTAGCGAACTATGCGGACACTTTCTTGGGAACTACGCGCCGCAGGGGTTTGGCGCCTGGGATAGGGAATTGCATGTGCCAGAAGTTCGTCTCCGGACATAGGAACTCGACGCCAACATATTGCTTTCCGTCTCGCGCGCGATGAACGGAAACGACTCGGCACTCCATCGATTGCGCCGTATGATCGTTTACCAAAAGCAGCGTTTGCCCCACGCGCACGATTTCTTCGAGATGAAAGAGCGCGCCGTTTCGGTTGATGGACTGCGAGATGGTTTGCGCGCAGAGGCGTTCGCCGGTGTCCGTTTTTCCATGGATTGTCAGAGGGACCGTCAAAGCCACCCGCAATGTGCGGCGCCGCTCTTTGACGCGAAAGTGAAGCAGGGACATTTCTTCATTAACCTCAAATCTGATTTTAGGGCACTGCAGCTTACTCAGCCAGTTTCATTGCGGCGACGTTTGCCTGCAGCAACGTGTTAGCAACGTGCTAAAACGCAAGCACAGCAGAAGAGAGGTGACTAGCACGAACCTTGCCCACACAGCCCCATACTGCCAACCCCAATTTCCGAAGACAATGGCTGAACAGTACCACAACAGGCGCCCGGACAACAGTACTCTCGTACCCTCCCCACTCTTGGACCATCTTCGCAGCCGTCAAACGGGATTCCGGGACGTTCCTTTTCCGGCGTCACTCACCCACCATAGATTGCCGTAACTGAATGATTCTAAGCACCTTCCGGCCGTCGAACGACAACCTCTGGCAAACAGTCTCTCTTCCGCAACTTACTCCCGAGGATAGTGTTTCGCGCGGCCCCACCGTTTCAGGTGCAGTCGCTCACAACGGCTTACTCGCGAGGCTTGGCCGCGGCCCGCGCTTGGACGGCCCCTGTATTCGTCAGCAGTTGAACCAATTGCAGTGGATTCACACGCGCGCGTTCGACCGTTAGCCCCCAGTGCAAATGGGGGCCGGTAACCCGGCCGGTTGCCCCGACCTTTCCGAGTATTTGACCAGATTGCAAATCATCGCCGGCCTTTACGTCGATCTCGGAAAGGTGCCCGTAAAAAGTGTAGATACCAAGCCCATGGTCCAGGACCACCGTATTGCCGGCAAAAAACAGCTCTTCTGCCAGCACCACTCGCCCGTTCTGAGCCGCGTGTACCGGCGTTCCCGTCAAAGCCGGAAAATCGACGCCGCTGTGAGGCGAGCCGGGCTGACCGTTCAAAACGCGCCGCTTCCCGAAATTGCCGCCGGTCGTGACCCCTTCGAGCGGAACCTGAAAATCTCCGTTCCACAGCTTCTTAGGCGTCACGTGGTCGAAGATTGCTCGTAGGCGGTCGCGCTCTTCGTTCGCGCGTTGGATTTGCTCAGGGGTAGGTTCCACAAATTCCTTTCCGACTTGCAATTTCTCTATGGCGAACTTGCCGGCCCGAATCGGGATTTGCAGGGTGCAGGTTTCAGGTTTGCCGGGCGTCGTTTGCGCATGAACGAGCAGCGGATAGGCTCCCGGCGCCTTTTCCAGGTCCGCGCCAAGCAGCCCTTCGCGCACGTCCATCGTCGATGGTTTGGCGGTTGGCTGTGCGTTCGAAATCTGCCACAACGGCACGCTCCTGGAATTCCATTCAGCTGACAATTCCGTAATGGGCTGGCGGCTTCGGATTTCCAGGAGCAGCAAGCTTCCTTGACTGGATGCCGGAGCGCTCAATTTCAAAGTTATGCCCGCCCCGCACGTTTGAGGAATCTTCGCGCCGGCCAGCATTGGATAGAGAAGTAACCCGCAGGCGACGTGCGGCGCGAGTCTCAAAAAGCGCACGACAAGAACGCCACGAAGCAACTTCAGGCTCCCTGTTTCGGTCGCATCATATTCACGCGAGGTTCCACTTTCTCGAACTGCGCCCGGCCAATCTTTGAACTGTAGATGGCCTTTTCCGTTAGCAGGAAGATGTCGGGATTTTTCGTCTTCTCGCGGACTTCCTTCAAGAACGGGCGCATTTTGGCATACATAAAGTACAACTCTCCGCAGAAAGCTGGCTCAAAGAACAGTTTCTCCCTAATGAGCCCATTCACCAGGAAGCTCACAGCAATTCCCCAGTAGCTGCCCACCTGGCGCAGCCAATTGTTTTCTTGGGAGCCAAAATCCATGGCCACCTTCATGAAATCATCCGCGGACGTCGGCCAGAACGTGGTAAGCCACCACTGCCGGGCTTTGCGCATTTCCGGTTCGCGTCTCAGGTTGTAGAGTTCCAGAATCAGTCGTGCCTCTTCGACCGTCGGCTTTTTCGCCATTCGTTTCCTCCAAAGATTTCGAGCTGTCATTTTACCTTTTGCAGACAGACTTGCGCCGCAGGAATGTTGGACCCCGGGCCGGCTTTGTGAATATTGAAACGCTCGCCGTGAGGAAGGCTCAGACCGTGGAACGGAGAATCGAGCTTGTAAATGCCCTAGCTGTGCGTGACGCTTGCCCGAAGCTTAAAGCGCTGGATCTTTCCCGTCACCGTCTTGGGAAGCTCCCCGCAGAACCGCACGACACGCGGCACCTTGTGCGAAACCAGCCTCCCTTTGACGTGGCTGCGAATCTCCGCTGCTAATTCGTCGGACTCCGCGCATCCGGCGCGCAAAGTGACATACGCCACGGCATACGTTAAGCCGCGCTCGTCCGTTGCGCCGACCACCGCAGCTTCCGCTACCAGCGGATGCCCGAGTAATGCGTTTTCCACTTCCACAGGCGAAACCCACATGCCCGCCACTTTTAACATATCGTCTGCCCGGCCACAGTAATAGTAGTGGCCATCGGGTTCGCGAACAAATTTGTCCCCGGTGACCACCCATTCGCCGCGTTTGGTGCGCGCCGTCAATTCCGGAATCCGCCAGTACTCCGAAAAGGCGCTCTCTCCGCGCACCCAGAGATTGCCAACTTCACCGGCAGGCACGTCTTCGCCAGCATCGTCCACAATTCGCGCGTCATAGCCGGGCACGGGAGAGCCGCAGCTCCCCGGCTTGGACGCCCCTGGACGGCTGGAAATAAAGATGTGCAGCATCTCCGTCGAGCCGATCCCATCGAGAATCTCCAAGCCAGTGGCTCGCTTCCACCGTTCAAAGATCTCAGCTGGCAGCGTCTCGCCCGCGGAGACGCAACACCGCACGAACGAAAAGTCGGGGCGCGATGCAGAATTCTCGGCGTCTCTCAAGATCGCCGCATAAAGAGTCGGAACGGCGAAGAAAAACGTAGGCCGATACTTGCAAACAAGTTCGATGACCCGTGCAACACTCGTGCGTTCTGGATTCAAAATCGTGCTTGCGCCGAACGCCAGCGGGAAATACATGCCGTTCCCCAGCCCATAGGCGAAAAACAGTTTGGAAGTGGAGAAGGTGACATCCTCAGGCCCCAATCCGAGGACGGCCTGCGCATAGTTCTGCGTTGCAGCCAGCATGTCGCCGTGCCGGTGAACGGCGGCCTTCGGCAGGCCTCCACTCCCCGAAGTGTAGAGCATGAAGGCTGCATCACCGGGCGAAGTTTTTGCAGGCTCGCCTGCGTCGGAGACCCGGGCTACCCAATCGTTCCACTTGGCGCACGAGACCCCATGCATCTCGGTTTGACCCTCACCCACAACGACAATCGGCATCTGCGGCCGATCGCCCGAAGCCGGCAGGAACGTTTCGAGCGCCTCCGCATGGACGATGGCAACTTGCGGCTCGCTGTTTTCGATGTAATGAATGTAGTCCGCAGAGCGCGCGAAGGGATTCACCGGCACCGCCACGGCGCCGATCTCTGCCGACCCGAAGAAGGATGCGATGAATTCTGCCGAATCCGGAAGCACGATAAGAACGCGGTCGCCCGGCGCAACGCCCTGTGCCAAGAGAGCTTTACCAACACGATTGGCAAGTGCCGCCAGCGTTCCGTAGGTTACCGGCTTAGGATCACCGGCGATGGCAATCTTATGGGGATGGCGAGCAGCTTGAGCAAGCAGAAAGTGTTCGGCAATATTGAAATGCCGCGGAATGTCCAAGCGACCTACCGCATCCGGAAAACTCGCCGTCATATTGATCTACGACGTCGAGCGAATCACTGCGCCGACGGAGTCGCTCCCGTAACTCGGATCTTGTACCAGGCCGTTCCCGCGGGATAGAGCGCATCGTTGATCTCTGAACTCTTTTGTCCGCCCGGCGGGATGGTTGCGGCAATCGTGCCTTTATTGATCAGAATGGAATTGTTGTTGGCATCGACGTAGGTGGTTTCATACTGAATGTTGCTGTAGCTGAGCGATGCGGATTTGTTCTCAATGCTCACGAACCATACGGCGGTTGTGCCCGTGCGATCCTTGTTCATCGTGGCGCGCTGCACCTTCAAGTCGCGTGCGGCATCCGCGTCCTTGACTTGAGCCTGCACCGTCGTGCTCGGCTGGTCCGAAGCTGTTTTGCCTAAGCCCCCCTTGGAGCGGAAAAACAAATACGCTCCGCCTATCAGCACGATAGCCAGCACCGCAAGCCCCACCCACATGCCCTTTGGGGCGGTTGACTTCTCGACCTCCTCTGAATCCTCAAACATAAACTCCCTCCCTCTCTGCCCCTGGTAGTTCCAGCAAAGCGAGCCAGAGCCGGACCGGTAGACGACGAGATTTAGCCGCTCTGCAAGTGGAATTGGCGGTGGCGCCGGAAAGACTCCCCTGGCCGCGGGGCGAGAGCCGCTTTAGAGATACCACCGAAGCGGGCCGAAGTCCATCACTACGGCCTTGCGTTCCTCTCGGTCTCGCCCGAGGCTTAATCTTCTCCGATGTCTTCCTTCCAGACGTCGGGATGCTGGTTCACGTATTTCTCAAGCAGGTCCACGCATTCACGCGAGCGCAGATCAATGACCTCGATCCCATTCTCGCGCAGCCAATCGATTCCCCCGCGGAAATTCTCGGACTCGCCCACGATGACCGTCCCAATCGCAAACTGGCGTATCAATCCGCTGCAGTACCAGCAGGGAGCAAGGGTTGTGACCATAATTTTGTCTCGATACGTGCGCTGTCGCCCGGCCCTGCGGAACGCGTCCGTTTCGCCGTGCGCCGAGGGATCTCCTTCTTGCACCCTGCGGTTGTGCCCTTTGCCAAGAAGCTTCCCATCCGGCGTGAAAAGCGCTGCGCCAATCGGAATTCCCCCTTCAGCCAGCCCTGCGCGAGCTTCCTGCAAAGCAATTTGCAACATTGCAAGATACTTCTCTCGATTTGCGACTCCGTCACTAACCACGGCTACTCCTGGGTCTCCTCTCGCGCTTGCCTCACTCAGTAACTCTGGCTGGCTGGAACCTACGCATCAGAACAAGATGCGTCGGCCAGAGAAAAATCAGCACGCACCCGGCAAGGATGACTGCCAGGTGTAATGGCACTGGGCCCCAGGCGCGGTGAAGCAAGGGATCCTGGAAAGCGTAATTCATGTTGAGCTGCGGCGAAAGAAATCGGGAAACAATCAGAAGCGCGCCTGCAATCGCCGTCTGCAGAAGCAAGGCTCTGCGGTCGTAACCGAGCTCGCGAACCGTCCACAGCAGCACCAGGGGCAAGACGATGTGAAAGCACGACAGCAGCCGCACCCCCAGCGGGTAGTTCGCATCCCACATATATTCTGTGCCGCCCACCAAATGATGGCCAGTCGCGATTCGCCAACCAACATCCAGGCTCCAGAGAACTCCTACCAGCGGCGCAAGCAGCGCTTGACTGGAAACCAGCAAGGGTTGACGAAAGAACAGTCCTAGGCAAGCCACCACCACGCTCACGTCGCACAGATGCAACATGTTGCGCCAGCCCCAATACCAGGTATAGAGCGGCAGCCATGTCAGCATCCAAACCAGCGCGCCCCAGCGCACGATGCTGAGAGCTCTTGTTCCTGCGGGCACGGTCCTGGTCTCTCCGCTCACGAACCCGATTTTTCCGTTCCGTTGTAGTGGCGGGTCTTCAGACCCTTTCCGCTCCGCCTGAAGAGGCGGCCATGCGCCACAGCCTATCACAGCGTCCAATATGGAGCTTGGACCGCGCAGCAGCACGTTCGAGCATCGCGGGTATGAACGCAAGCGCTGGACAGAGCAAGGTTGGAGAGCGACTGCTCAACTGGCTGCACGCGCGCGAAGACGAAATGGCAGACTTGTTGGCCGAGTTCGTTGCTGTGCCAACAGAGAACCCTCCGGGCAGGCAATATCCCGAATTCGCCGAAATGTTTCAGAGGCGAGCTGACCAGCTAGGCCTCGAGTGCGAACGAATCAAACCGATTTCGCAGAATCATGGCGCAGACGATAATTCTCTTTGTCTTTGCGCGACCTATGGCCGCGGCGATCGCGCGTTGTATTTTCACGGGCATTACGATGTGGTCCCCGCGCAGTCCAAGGAGCAATTCCAGCCACTGCGCAAAGAACACATCTTGTTTGGCCGCGGCGCTTGCGACATGAAGGGCGGAATTGTCGCCATGCTTTACGCGATTCTTGCTGTCAAGGAACTCGGCGTAGATTTGGACGGCAAGATCAACCTGACTCTCGTCCCGGACGAAGAAACCGGAGGAGCGCGCGGCTCTGCGTGGCTGGCTCGGCAAGGTTTGTTGGGTCGCAATGCGATCGGCATGTTGCTCGCGGAGCCGACCAGCGGCGTGGTTTGGAATGCCAATCGCGGCGCGATTACCTT
>CAZGBQ010000056.1:0-9506 GCA_964524045.1 uncultured Acidobacteriaceae bacterium | reverse complement strand
CTTCTGCATCCCCCGAGAATGCGCCAGCTGGCCAGTCTCTAGCCCAGGCAATTCAGGAAGCAACGGGCGCGCCTGCCCGCTTTGAACTTTGCCCGGGACTTCTTGAGACTCGCTTCTACGCCGCCGCAAGCATTCCAAGCTACTCCTATGGGCCCGGTCTCCTTTCCGTCGCACACGGCCCAAATGAATACGTTGATCTCCGCCGCGTGATCGATTGCGCACGAATATATGCGCTAACAGCGACGAAACTGTTGTGCACGCAAGTGAACCTATCCTCCTAGCCGGTCGTTTCTTTCCACAGGAAAAATGCCTGCGCCTGCGTTTTGATGTGTCGTACAAGTTAGTCAGTCGAAAATCCGCACTAGGGACAGGTCCTGCACATCCCAGAATCTTTGAGTTAACTCATTGAACCTAAACAGCTTGTTCCCCGCGAATCGCCTTCCGTGTAACGCATCATTTTTGAAGTGCAGTTGCCCGAAAGTACTATTCCCCTTTTCCGCTGAAATAACGATCATCTTGCGGTATGCCCAACCTCTACTTCTGCCAGCCACACGCCAAAAACCAGGGGATGCTGCGCGCCGTTCTTTCTGTCAACGAGTGCGAAACGGTCATTCAACAATGCCGCGCCATTTATGTCGGCGAGAATTTTCCCCGCCTCGGCAACGATCCTGACGTGAAGGAAGACTTTGCGGTAATTTGCTTTCAAGCCGGGGAAACCACTCGCGCCTGGCGCAAAGGCTACTATCGCGTGGATTCCGACTTGGACAAGCTGAACGCATCGCTGCTCGCGCTTGCCCGCTAACTGTTCACAAACTCTCTACGACCCACAAACATTCCGCTACTTCGCACGCGATGGGTTTCACGTACGTATTGCCCACCCACCGACAAGGAGCGTCCCCTCTGTCTGGCTCCCCGCAGAGAACGGGGCTGGCAGGACTCGCATCCTCATCGGATGCTTGAATGCGAGGAGCAAGCGTAGGGACTTCAAGTATTACTTTCACTTGAGAGCCTGATAGCACCCCCCACCCCCCATGTTTTGCGAAAGAGTGCGCAAACGATTGATGGTGAAGGAATTAGGCTGCATTCTTTTGTCTACGGAAAATGAAAGAGTGCGCAAGTTGTTGAAAGGAAAGGGAAAAAGCCGAGTCGACAGTTGACAGTTGACAGTAGGAGAGGAAAAAAATCCCCGCACGTGGCCGCCAAGGAACCAGAGAGGTCCTTCGACTCGCTGCGCTCGCTCCCCGTCGGGAACGGGGCAGGCAGGACGCGCATCCTCGTCGGATGCTCGGATGCGGGGCACGCAAGTAGATGAGGAATACGGGAGAGGAACAAGGAGGGACGGGGAGAAAGGGACTGAGGAACGGGGTGGCTGATGGTCGTCACTTAGGGACGTTACCACAGGATAAACGATTTGTCAAGGAAATATAAGTTCTTTGGTTCGTGAAGAATAGAGGGAAGGCAAAAGCCCTACGCGCAAACCTGGCGTGGTAGGGCATCCCAAGTCGTCTCAGATCGAGGGAGTCTCGGCCCTCCCGTCCTGCCATTCCTCCCATAAGCTACAAGTCCCTCCCGGCCCGCGCCCGTTTCTGCTTGCTGCGACGAGATTTGCCCTCCAAACTGTCCAACGCTTTGAGCAGTTTCGGCAACTCCTTCTTGACCTCACTGATCCAGTAAGACGCCATGTCGATTTGAATTGCATCGATCCATATCAAGATGTCATGCAAACGCTCTCGGTCTTGCGGAAGGTGGAGCTTGATCAACTTTTGTAGTTCACTATCTAGTGTTTTGCCGGTTTCCCAGAGATCGAAAAGATTGGCAAGGAAACCGCCGATGAGTTCGGGATCTGTATCTGGCAAAGCTCTCTTAAGTGCATTAGTGGCTTTGCCCATGAAATCGAGCCCTACCTTGGTCAGAGTGTGATCGCCTTTGGAGTTGCTCCATTTGAGAAGAGCACCAGCGGCTTTTGCGGCCATTTGCCCCCCACTTAGGCTCGAAATGGCCTTAACTACTGATTTCGGCGGACCTTCAAACTTGGTTTCCATTTTCGAGTCTCCTCGTGTCTATAGGGCCGGATCGTTCGCAACTAAGGTGCGAAGTATTTGGGCGGCAAAGCGAATGGCGCTCGCCGTTCCTTGATGCCCTGTCATGTTGCCCGCGTGCCGCTCCATGTCATTGGCAATCCGCCGGATCGTCTGTTTCCAGCTGCTGCGAGGGTCCTGATGTGGACTGCTCATCAGTTTCTCGTAGTGTGCCACGGCAGTGTGGAATTTCGTCCAAGCTTTTTTAGCCTCGTCTTTAGATTTGGAGTAAACGGTCGGTGCCAACGCCGCTGTCACAGCACCGGCAGTCGCGCCAATCAGAGCTCCGACAACATTTCCGCCCCCAGGTTCAGCCGTCCCTGCTGCGGCACCGCCCTCCGCCCCTTCCAACGCCCCAACACCCGCTCTGGCGAGGAAAGGAAGAGCTAGGACACCGAGCGATGCCTCAGAGGTTTTTTGCGGTTGCTTCGGGTCTTGCGGAGTCTGGTCTTTGTTGTCATCTTTTTTTGTGTCCTTCTTCTCTTGCGCAGCCTGTATGGCTTGGGTCACATAGCTTTCAAACCGAGCCTCGCCTTCGCTCATTTCACTAGATATCGGGGGGTCGGCTCCGCAGGGGATTCCAGAGGCTGAATTGCCAGCAAAATTGGAACAGTATTCGTGGCCGTCGAGGTCGGCGAAGGACTCGGGATCGTCGGCAACCATGGAGTACAGATTGAGGGTTTGCGGGTTGGTGAGGTTGGCATACGGGACAGCCACCGGCACGTTGGACCAATCGGCGGAGAGCCAGCGGCCGTAGCGGTTGGAGTAGTAGCGAGCGCCGAAGTCATCGTTGCCGGTTTCGGTGTCGCGTTCTTTGCCCTCGAACTTGCAGTTTTGCGGGCACGTATTGGTGTAGGCGCGTTCGCCGCCGTAGGGGTAGAAATCCGCGTCGTAGCAAACGACACCGGCGTTCGTGGTGAGGACGCGCGAAGTGCCGAGCAAATCTTCGATGTAATAAGTCGGATTGGCCACCGCTGGAATCATCGCAATGCGTTTCCCAGCGAAAAAGATGTATTCCGCAGTCGTTGCGCCGGTTGTATTCGTTTCCGCCAGGATGTCGCCGCCGGAGCCGTACCAGTAGAGCTTTCCATTCGACTTGGAGACGCGGCGGCCGTCGCCGTCGTAGGTGTAGTTGACGCCGTTTGCGGACTTGAGCTGGCTCTCGCCGTCCCAGGCGTAGGCATAGGTGCCGTCGTTCAGCGTATTGCCCGAAGCGTCGTAAGAAAAATTGGTGAGATGGTTGTTGCCGTCCGCCGTGGCGGTGAAGCCGCTCTCCCCCACGCAGCCCGTGTAATTGGAATTCCCGGTTTGCGCGATGCTGGTAAGGTTGCTCCAGGCGTCGAGAGAATAGTTTTCCCCCCAGCAGTGCGAAGGGCTGGTGGCGTGGGTGGAAGTGGTCAACGCAGAGGTGATTCGGTTGAGCTGATCATAGGAAAAAGTCTGCGAGCGCGTGGCGTCCAGGTTATTGGTGATAGAAAAGACGTGCCCGGCGTTGTAGGTGTTCGCCGGATCGGCAAAGCTGTAGGTGATGTCGATGGCGTTGCCGCCGGATGACGAAGCCTTGAACTCAAGCGGCTGGAGACGATTGTTGTAAGTGTGCGTGAGATTCAGTCCGGTGAATCCCGAGGCTTGGCCGATGGAGAGAGCGTAGAACGTGCCCTGGGGCGTGTAACAGACAGCGCCAGAGAGGCAGCCAGTGGGTGCGGTTTGGAAGTCAGTCGCGTAGGTGATGCCGTTCGACCCGTCCGTGGCAGATTTGGGGCGATTGGCGTTGTCGTACGTGTAGTTGACCACCCGGCCAGTGGGATAAACGGCCTGATACACGTTTCCTGCCAGATCGAGATAGTACGTAGAAGTTTTTGTGATGCTGTTGGTGGTCCGCTGCTCGACGTGAGCACTGCGCTTGTTTGTGGAGTCCACCTGGTAGGCCCAGACCTCGGAGCCAGCGGCGTCGGTCATACTGGTGCGATGACCGACATTGTGGCAGGGAGAGAGCCCGAGACAATTTGTTCCGTCGTAGACGGTCGTGACCGTGGGATCACTGTTCGAATAAGTCCGCGAAGTTTCACGGTTAAGAGTGTCGTGCATGTAGGTCGTGGTGATGTTGCGCGCGTCTTTTTTCGTGGCCACGTTTCCGTTGGCGTCATACGTGTACGTGATGGTACCAACTTCGGGGTTGTTTGAAGTGAGAAGCCGCGAGAGCGAATCGTACGTAAACGTGCGGGCGCGCCATTTGGTTGTGTCTGTGGTGCCGCCCTTTTGCGTGACGGTCAGAAGATTGTTGAGGAGGTCGTACGTGTAGAGCGTGACATATGGATTGGGGAAGTTCAGGGGGGCGGGGTTGCCGTTGGTGCCACCGGTAAGTGCCGAGCCGGAGGCAGTTCCCGAAAACGAACAGCCGGAATAAAACTGCGAGTTTGTTGTGGCGCAAGTGGTCGAGAGCGAGTAGTTCGTGGATGCTCCGCCAGTTTTTGCTGTGAGCGTCACCAGCGATCCGTTCGCAGTAGCGGTTACAGGCAAGGAACTTCCATTTACGGCGTTAGCCAGACTCGCGGCAACGCTTGCGGCCGTATCAGGTAGTCCGTAGGTGGTGGTAGCGGTCTGGCCATTGACGGTGACAGAAACGTAACCGGTGTCCGGGATAGCTTGCGGACAGCTCGAGTGGGGTTGACACGGGTCGAAAGTATTATCGCGCTCTGAACCGTTGATTGTTACGGTGCCCGTGCCGGGAGTCGGATTCGTGATCGAAAGAGGAGCGGAGGGTTCGTCGACTTCGATTAAACGGCCGAGAGAGTCCGCGCAGGATTTTCGCGCGCGAAGGCTGGGATCGGTCACCACGGTACAATTCCCCGAATACTGTGTGCTGATGTTGTTGGCCCAAGTCGTCCCGCCCGGTGGCACTTCTGTGACTTTGCGGCCCAGCGCGTCATAGAGGTAAGTCGTTGTGCCGGAGGTTGTTGTTGGATCGGTGCCCAGGCGATACGGATTGGAAACGGTGCGGACCCTGCCGAAGCCGTCATACGTCGTGTCCGTGTAGACAGTGCCTTGTGGATCGGTGGTGAGCTGCGTCTGCTTGATGTGGCCGAGGCCATCTGCGACCTTAACCGTCGTTGCCGTCTGGGTCGCATTGATCGTCCTGGAAGTTGTGACCGTGCGGAGGGAGTCGTTGTAGGAAATCGGAGCCTGACCAGTATCCGGATAATTGATCTGCGTGGGACGGATCAGCGGATCGTTGTACTGGTAGCTGACCGTCAGGTTGTTCTGATCGACTGAAGTGCGTTTTTGCCCGTCGTTATAGCCCCAGGTGAATTTTTCGATGTGGTTTACGCCGTTGGTTTGCGGATACGTCGTTTGGGTAAGGTACGCTTTGGTTTGGCCAGGAGGCGTGCCCGTACCGCTCGCAAAATTGTCAGTGTACAAATAGCTTGTTGCGTGGTTCGTGCCGCTCATGTCGCTACAGGCCGTGTTGTCGCAGGCGTCGGTCATTGTGGCGACTTGGCCGGTGTCGAAGTATGTGTAGCTCGTGACGGGAGATGAGCCGCCAGTGTTCAGCCAGCGCGTGATTGTAGAAACATTTCCGCGAAGCGCGGGAGGAGGCACGAGACCTGTCTGCGCGCCAGAAGAACTCACGGTTTCGGTGTAGGTGAAAGTAGTTTGCTTTACTTGGTTGCCGGAGCCGTCGTACACGGTGATGGTGTCTGGCTCGTTGACGATGTGCGTTGAAGGAGTAGCGCCAAGAAAATTGTGATAGACCGTTTGCGTGTGGCGGCGGAGCGGGCCAATGGCAGAAACGTTCAGGCCCGTGCTGGAAGCGCAAGACGGGTCGGCAGGCTTCGCCCCTTCGCTCTGGAAACCGTATTCGTAAAGATGGGTGACCTGTTCATTGGAATCGTAGCACCGCAGGCTAGTAATGCCCTGACCGTTGTCGAGGATGGTTTGCTCGCCGATCATGGCGAAGGCATTCAGCCAGGTCTTGTTCACTGTTTTAAGCGTTTGGTTGCTGCCGTCCTGATACACGACGGATTGCTCGACGGGAACTTGCGGCACGAGCCAGCTCACATCGTTAATGCCCTCTACATCGGCGGGAACAGAAGTGTAATTGTAAATCGTCTTC
The DNA here is from genome assembly GCA_964524045.1 of uncultured Acidobacteriaceae bacterium. Lineage (GTDB taxonomy): Bacteria > Acidobacteriota > Terriglobia > Acidiferrales > UBA7541 > Acidiferrum. The sequence goes on along the minus strand of CAZGBQ010000056.1, from coordinate 3,314 downwards.
GTCACCTGGCTTGTGACCAGGTCGGTGCTGGTGACGGTTGTGGTTTTGGTCGCCCACTGGTAGGCGTAGCTCGTGGGAGGGTTGTTGGCGGCCCACGTGGTGGAATAGGTGAAATGCTGATGAAGAACTTCCGTGGCACCGTCATAGCTTACATAGCGATCGGTAACGGCGGGCGTGTCGAAGGCGACATAGCAAACCAGGACACCACCATTGTTACTGTTGGGATCCGGGAAGACATTTACCGTAACGGCCGAGGAGGGATTGAGGCCCCAAACGTAACGCACATAGCCTGCGCCGGGAAAGGTGATCGAGGACACGCGCCCGTAGGTGCTTTCGTAGGCAAAAGTATATTTCTGGCCGTTCGGCAAATCGATTTCACTTACTTCACTGGAAGTGGCTGTCTGCCCCGGCGAGATGGAGCAGTTCCCGGCGCCGGCAACCATATGGCCCGTCTCCGGAAAAGTCCGGCTGACGTTGGCCCAGTGTACGACGATGTTGCTGCTCAGCCCCGAGATGGTGATTTGGTCGCCGGAGCTGCTCCCAACGCCGCTCCAGGAGACTGGCGTACGCCCCAACGTATCTTTGTAGCTGTTTCCATTCAGGCTGATCTGATTGCCGTTCTTGTCGGTGATGGTCTGAATCCCCATGGCCCACGGACCGGTGGCGCTGTAGTGATCTATAGAAGGCCCGGTGGCGAAGGAGTAGGTCGTGCCAGACGGATCGACCACCGTAAGCGCCGGCATGGTGTCCCCTTGGATAGCGGCGGCGCTAGCGGAGAAGCCGTGGAGGTTGCTGCTGCCAATGCTCGTTGAGGCTCCGGTGCAAAGAGGCAGGGTAGGGTCGGGCCAAACGCCCCCAAGTCCCAGGGCCCGCTCGACACCATCAGATCCGCGGAACACGTAGTTCCGGCTACCGAGGCAGTAAAGAGTCGTTCCGGGAGGGTAACCCTGACCGGCTTGCGCGGGCGCACTGGCTTTGATGAAGGCCTGGGCGGTGTAGGCTGCCAGCTTATAACTCCAGCCGTTCTGGCCCAGCGGCTGAGGGGGAGCATACCACTTCAGGACCGGAGTCGATTGGCCGCTGAGGTACCACAGCTCCGGGCTGCCGTATCGTATTCCAAAAGGAAAGGACAATTGGCGTCCCGCCGGCGGCGAGAGCGGGAGATCGAACGACAGTGATCCGTCAGGCGGGTTGACGGTTTCGCTGCCGAGGCCCATGTAATGATGGCCGGAACCTGGGATGGGCGCTTGGCCGGCGGTCACAGGGTCGGCGGCCTGGGCACGCAAAAACGAAGGCACTAGGAGAGCAAGGCAAATTCCGAGAATGAGCAGGAGCGAGGAACGGAGAGGGGACATAGGGACCTCCGAGAGGCGACAGTGGGAGGTTTATACCTTCGGGGGCACTTACAGTCAAAGATATAATACGGCGAGATTATGAAAATCCGGTAAAAATATGTCTCCAGCGATCCTGAAATTCACTCTTGAGTCTTAAACGGCCGCGGGCAGCCAGTTGCGCAACACGCTTTGCGAATTTAGCGGTATTTCCCCAAAACGCAATCCCATCCCCAGATGCGTGTGCGAATAGACGACCGTTGCAGCGGCCTCGAAGGATTGCGCCTCATTGAAAATTTTCACGTGGACTACTGTGCCGCTCGGCAGGGGATTCACCGTGTCAACGTAACAACCTGCGGAGCTGATGTCGCTGATCCGCGCCGCAAGTCGCGAGCCGTTGTCCTGCGAATGCACTTCGGCCGATGCAATCAAAGGGAATCGAGGTGATCTGCGCCGTTCTTGTTCCATGGGCCCTGCCTTTTCCTGCGGGGAGGAGCATTTTACACCTTTTTGTTTGCGAGCTTTGTTTTAGAAACGTAGGGTCCGCCTTCCGAGGCGCGTTCCTTGCGCCCCGGATGGTCTTGCGGGGCGGACCGCTGGGCGCCATCTGCAACGTGTTGGTTTGCCATTGCTGACCATCTTGCCCCTTCCGCGTCATCTCACCATAAAGGCCGTGACGGCTGCGAATTTCCCCAAGTACCATCAATTTAGACTTTCTCTCACGGTGGGTGGACTGCATGGCCCCTGAAGGTGTGCGTCGCAGCAGCCGAATTCCGAAGGAGATCTCTATCCTCCTCGTCGGCAGCGACATGGAAGGGAAAGTCTTCTCGGAAAACACCAAAACCGTCCTGCTTAGCAGGCACGGCGCCGGCATTGTTTCTCAACATAAGCTTTCTCCCGAACAGGAGCTAATTCTTCGTCGCCTCGATACCAATAAAGAAACCGAAGTGCGCGTCGTTGGCCAGATCGGCGCCGAGTCTGGGATCTACACCTACGGCGTAGCGTTCCTGGATTCGACGAACAATTTCTGGGGGATTAAGTTTCCTGTACCGTCGGATGCGGAAAAACGAGCGAGCACGGTCCTTCTGGAGTGCAGTGGCTGCAAGGAACGCGAGACCGTGCAACATAGCGACCTGGAATCGGACGTTTACCTCGTCAACGAAGGCATCGTCCGCTATTGCCAGAAATGCGGTTCTTCCACGTTCTGGAAGCGTAGCGCCGACGGAGCTGAAGAATCGGCCGCCGCCCTCGTTGAAGTGGCGCGCACCCAGTCCGAGCCGTCCGTGGCCGTCGAAGAAGATCCGGCGTCCGCGCTTTTGCCTGAGCCGGGAGAACGATTTGCGCCGCGCGCGAAAAACCGGCGCAAACACGTTCGAACCAGTGCCAACTTCCAGGCCTGCATTCGGAGCTTTGCCCACGGCGACGACGTCGTTAACTGCGAGGACATTTCCCGTGGCGGCCTGAGTTTCAAGACCCGCAAATCTTACAGCGTAAAGTTCAAAATCGAAGTCGCCGCCCCCTATACGCCCGGTGTGCCGAACTTTTTCGTTCCCGCCGAGATTGTCCACGTCGAGGAACTCGAAGAGGGAAAGTGGTTCCGGTGTGGTGTTGCCTACCAGAAGGGATCAGGGCGGGGATAACCGGGCGACCGTTCGCAGGGCAGGCACCCCGCCTGTTAGCCAGTTGATAGTCTCAATAAGAATAGTCAGGCCTGACTATTCTTATTGAGAATACCTAGTCTATCTAGGAGAGTCTGGCAATGCGCCCCGCGCCCTCGCTTTTTTCTGCATGATCCTAGAGGTGCGAGGAATCGAAAGGCTTAGGGAACAAATCCCGCATCGCAATCACTTCCATTTTTCCCTTGAGATTGGCAAGGATCACCGGAACGTCGCCGCAGAACTCCCAGATGAGCTGGCGGCAGGCGCCGCAGGGAGGCGTCAGCGTGTCGGTGTCCGTGACCACGGAAATGGCGTCGAAGCCGCG